>JACQAC010000155.1 GCA_016195245.1 Pseudomonadota bacterium | reverse complement strand
TGTCGCGCGCTTCGCGCATGGCGACGAACGCGTTTTCGCTGACGCCGTTCGCCAGGTGTACGTTCTTGGCGCGCTCTTCGCCGATCGTGGTCTGCCATTTGTACTCGTGACGGCCCGGCGCTTTATAATCGTGGCACAGAAAGACGCGCGTCGCGGGCGGCAGCGCCAAAATCTTTTGGATCGAGCGATAGAGCGTGCGTGCGTCGCCGCCTGGAAAATCGGCGCGCGCTGTGCCGTAGTCTGGCATGAACAGCGTATCCCCGACAAAGACCGCATCACCGATGCGATAGCTGACGCAAGCCGGCGTGTGGCCGGGCGTGTGCATCACTTCGATCGCCAATTCTCCAAGCGGCAAACGGTCGCCGTCCTTCACCAGCATATCGAATTCCCGGCCTTCGCCGCTCACGTCGCCGAGGTTGAAGACCTTCTTGAAAACACCCTGCACGGTCTTGATGTGCTCGCCAATCGCCACCGGTGCTTGGGTCTTGCGCTTGAGAAAGGGCGCGGCCGAGAGATGGTCGGCGTGTGCGTGTGTCTCCAAAATATAGTCGATGATCACTCCCTGCTCATGTGCGGCGTCGAGAATCGCTTGTGCTGAGCGGGTCGCCGTTCGCCCGGACTTCGGGTCGAAATCGAGCACGCTGTCGATGACGGCGCCGTAGCGCGTCACCGGATCCCAGACCAGATAGCTGACGGTGAACGTGGGTTCGTCAAAGAAGGCGCGGACCTCGGGCTTCGGCATGGTTTTCTCCTGGTCCTCATATATGAGGTATTGCTAAATTAGCAACAAGTGATATATAGACCCAAGTTATGACCCTCGCTGAACTCTCCACGCGTCAGTTCGCCGCCAAAGCCGGCGAAGCTGCTCGTCTTCTGAAGGCGTTAAGCCACGAGGCGCGGCTGATGGTGCTGTGCCAATTGGTGGAAGGCGAACATAGCGCCGGCGCGCTGCAGGAAACTTCCGGCCTTTCGCAATCGGCGCTTTCCCAGCACCTGGCCCGCTTACGGGAGGAGGGCTTGGTCGACACCCGCCGCGAGGCGCAGACCATCTATTACCGCCTCGCCGACCCAAACGCCGCCCGCGTTCTCGAAGCGCTCGCTGCAATTTATTGCCCTCCAAAAAGGAAAGCCCGCAAATGAGCGACCTCCGCTCTATCGACGCCCCGACGCTGAAGCAGAAGCTCGATCGCGGTGAAGCCGTATTGATCGACATCAGGGAAAGCGATGAACACGCCCGCGAACACATTGTTGGTGCGCGCCTAGCGCCGCTTTCGGCGATCGACGCCCACGACTTCGACGGAGATCACGGCAAGATCGCGGTGTTTCATTGTAAGTCCGGCATGCGCACCCAGGCCAATGCGGCCAAGCTCCTGAGCAAGGGTTTCGCCGAGGCGTATTGCCTGCAAGGCGGCATCGAAGCCTGGAAGGCCGCAGGCTTTCCTGTGCATACGAACGCCAAAGCGCCGCTCGAAATCATGCGCCAGGTGCAGATCGCGGCAGGCTCGCTGGTCATCATCGGCGTAGCGCTCGGGTGGTTTGTGAACCCTGTCTTCTTCGCGCTCTCCGCCTTTGTTGGCGCAGGGCTGACGTTCGCCGGCGTCACCGGCTGGTGCGGCATGGCGATGCTGTTGAAGGCAATGCCCTGGAATCGGGCAGACGTGGCGTTGTGAACCTCCCTGATATCCTCGCGGTGTTGAGCGGCGGCGCTGTTGGGCTGGTGCTGGCGCTGATCGGGGGCGGGGGATCAATCCTGGCGACGCCGGCTTTGCTCTACGTCGTCGGCGTCGCCAATCCCCATGTGGCCATCGGCACCAGCGCCATGGCCGTGTCGGTCAACGCTTTCGCCAATCTCATCGCCCACGCCCGGCGCGGTAATGTGAAGTGGCCGTGTGCGGCAGCCTTCGCTGTCGCGGGCGTCATTGGCGCGAGTTTCGGCGCGGCGATCGGCAAGCGCGTGGAAGGCGGCGTGCTCTTGCCGCTGTTCGCTCTGGTGATGATTGCGGTCGGCGTCAGCATGCTGCGGAAACGTAGCGATGAAGGCGACCCCGAGGTGCGGCTGTCCTGGCAGAATGCGCCCAAGATTCTCGCCGCGGGCTTGGTCGTCGGGGCGCTCTCCGGTTTCTTCGGCATCGGCGGTGGCTTCTTGATCGTGCCAGGTCTGATCGCCTCAAGCGGCATGACCATGCTGCACGCCGTCGGCTCCTCGCTCTTTTCGGTCGGCGCCTTCGGCGCCACCACGGCGGCGAGCTACGCCCTCGACGGTCTGGTCGATTGGCGCGTCGCTGGGCTCTTCGTCGCCGGCGGTGTCGCGGGCGGACTTATCGGCACAGCGCTCTCTTCGCGGCTCGCGCGCTACAAGGGCGCGCTGACGCGGCTGTTTGCCGGCGTTACGTTCGTTGTGGCCGCTTACATGCTGTGGCGGAGTTTCGGCGCCGCCTGAAGGCGGATCACCTCCGTTGTGTTCGTTTCTTGGGCCGCGGATGTTGGATGCGACGGCTGGGTGGGTCGGCCTGGCGCCACATGGCGACCTCCGGCGCGGCGCGCGCACGAGACGGCGGAATTCCATCATTCGCGACAGGAATTCGGTTCTGGCGTTCTATTTTGCGGCCTCGATGACGTGACCCCAGAGCGTCAAGTAGCTGGCGGCTAGGGGAAAGCGTCGAAACTGGAATTGAGAAAAGCCAGCACCTTTGAACGCCTCTCGCAATTCCTCGCCAGTGTAGAGATTTGAACGCCACCACCGCCCGATCAGCAGGTGCGTGAACCAGTTTCTGCGGGTGATGAAGAGGATGAAGCGACCCTCGGGCGCGAGCCGCTCGCGCAAGCCTCGCAAGGCGTCCGGCAGTTGATCGCGGGCGACATATTCAAGCATCGACGCCGAGACGATGAGATCGTAATTCGTCCAACCCTCAGGCAAACCATCGAGCTTTAGAACGTTCGCTTCAACGATCTCGACACCGCCGATGTTTTGAGCCGCAAGCGTTTGGCGAAAACGCTGGATCATCGCCGGCGTTAGATCGAAGGCCTGAATTGGTCCTGGGCTTAGACCCCGGCGCAGCATGGCTTGGCGGAGAGCGAGTGTCACCACGCCCGTGCCGCATCCTGCGTCCAATACCTTTTGACCGGCGCTCAGTAGCCGACAATGCTGGAAGAAGGCTCGAATGCCCTGAGGATAGAGCACAAGCTGAATGAACCGCGCGTAGCTGGCGTGCCTTTCTGTGAACAGGCTCAAGGCGTCGGACATACGTCCAGCCTATCACAGGTAATTAGGCGTTGGGTGTTTGAGGTTAGGGCCGCGTGCGCCGGCTGAGCACCACATGGCGATCGCCCTCATGGCGCGCTTCGAGGTTGAGGCTCGAGGACATGAGGTCGATGAAGGCGTCCGGATCGGCGCGGAAGTAGTTGTGCTGCAAAACACAGAGAGGGGCAGGGCGTCGCGCGCTGACGCGCGCCGGGCTCTCGTGCGTCGCACCGAGCCGCGTTCCGCGTCTCGGCCCTTCGGGCTTCGATCCCTGACGCTGGTCGTCCACTTCGTTGAGGCGTATCCTATAGGACGTTGCGCCAGCCCTGGCTGCGAACCTCCTGCTCCGTGGCCTCGTACGGCGCCTTGCCCCAGCCCCACTGGCAGCTCTGAGTGACGCCGCCCCTTAAGCACGGAGTCGATCTCTGCATCGCAGTCGCAACGCTGCCTACGTTGAAGCCCCAGTGAAGATGGCTGTTCGAACCCCAGTTCGCGACCGTTCCGACAGGATCGCCTCGATTCACCGTGGCGCCAACTCGTAACGTGCTCGTGACGTGTCCGAGTACATGCTCTTCCCTCGTCGCAGAATCTCTAATCACCAAATAGGAAAGCTCCGCCGGAAGTGAGGCCGACGCATTGACGAGGACGATCTGACCGCTAACCGGCGCGACCACCCGCGTCCCGGCGGAAGCGCGGAAGTCCGCGCCGAGATGTTGGCGCCATGTATCGCGCGCGTCCTGAGTTCCGGTGGCTCTACATGGCGTGCGGATGTAGTTCGGGTCGAGAAACGCACAGGTCAAAGTCATTCCTGCGACGGGGTCCGTCCAATCCGTCCGGGCATTAGCAGGGGTCGACGCGACGACCGCAAGGATGCAAGCAGCTAGCACTCGGTGCAAAACGTGGTTTCTTCGGCTCATCGCGTGTCTCCGTTAAGGAGAAAACGGTTCCATCGAGCAACGTGTTCCAGTGAAGCGGCGATTACGGAGCGGTGCGGCGCGAAAGAATGACGCGGCGCTCGCTTTCACGTTGGGCCT
>JACQAC010000144.1 GCA_016195245.1 Pseudomonadota bacterium | reverse complement strand
AACGCAGAATCGCCAAACCGCCAGCTCGACGACCGTAATGCGTCTGCGTGCAGCTGGTTAGGGTATAGCCGGCGTCGCAAGACCCGGACTGAACGCGACGCAAGGTGCGGGTAACGCACACGACGTTGCGCGCCATCGCCTGGTCTGCGGTGGACTGTGCGTGGTTGGCTATGCCGAGCGTTTCGGCGATGCGCGAACCCAAGCTGGTGCGCACATTTTCGGTGTCAGCGTGTTGTTTGCAGATGTCGGTGTTGGCGCGGTTGGGGTTCGCGGCGCACCAATCGGCGATGCTTTGGTCTCCGGTCCGGTCGCAACCAGCCGCCATAAACACGAGAGCGCCGGCGGCGATGATGAAAGCGATGCGCATGTCTGGCGCCCTTTCCTCTGATTGCCCCCCGGGTTACCGCAAGCCCAAAGCCTTAAACGGGTCAAGCTTGATTTGGTTTCATCGGGTGACCTTATGCCTTCGGTTCCCCTCGCAGGAGAATCCATGGCGCCTCCCAATGTCTTCATTCTCACCGGCGCCGGCATCTCGGCTGAATCGGGGCTTTCGACTTTTCGCGACAAGGATGGTTTGTGGTCGCGCTACAAGATCGAGGACGTCGCTTCGATCGAAGGCTATGGCCGCGATCCGCAGCGTGTGCTCGATTTCTATAATCTGCGCGGCGGCGCACATGGCGATGTGCAGCCTAATGCTGGCCACATTGCACTCGCTAGATTGGAACAGCACTGGAAGATGCGCGGCGCGGTGGTGACCGTTTGCACGCAAAACATCGACAATCTGCATGAGAGAGCGGGATCAAGGCGAGTCATCCACATGCATGGCGAGCTGGCGAAGGTGCGCTGTCACAATTGCGGCAATGTCACGCCGCGCGATGGCGACTTAAGTATAAACCTCGCCTGCGCCGCGTGCGGGCAGATCGGAGGCATGCGCCCGCATGTGGTGTGGTTCGGAGAGACGCCCCTGGGGATGGACGCCGTTTACGAGGCGCTCGCCGCCTCAAAATTGTTCGTTTCGATAGGGACGTCTGGGTCGGTCTATCCGGCGGGGGGGTTTGTTCGCGCGGCGCGTGAAGCCGACGTCGCGACTATGGAAATCAACCTGGAGCCTTCCGAGAATGCCGATGCCTTCGATGCCAGGCGTTACGGGAAAGCAAGCGAAGTGCTGCCGGTCTGGGTCGATGAAATGATTGGATCGGTTGGACGCTAGGCGCGTTGGGCTTTAGGGCTTAGGTACGAAGCTAGGTGAGGGAGCAGGTGATGTTGGGACGCTTGGCGGCAGCCGCCGCTCTATTCGCTTTGGCGGGATGCGCGGGCATGGAACCCGCTGGCCGCAACGCTAGCCGCGCCGAGGCGCCCGCACCTGTTGAGCACCGCGCGCCCGTGACGCCGCCGTTGTCTTACGTTCCACCACCGCCGTCGCAAAGTTACTCCGCACCACCGTCCCAGCCTGTGCCGCAGGCGTCGAGTTCGCCGACCGTTGCTGCGCAGTCGGTTGTGGCGCCGCCGCCTCCGCCGCAGCAGGCTGCCGATCCGAATGCTGACGTCACCGTGCAAGCGCCTGCGCGGCAGCTGGAGGCGCCGCATGGCGACTCGCGTTCGGTCTCGGAGCGTCGTGAAGACATGCAGACGTGGGATCACTGCATTCTCGCTGTGCAGCAAACTTACGCCTCGGATCCGAATGAGCCGGTCCTCGAGACGCCGGAAGACGTGTGTCGCCGTCAACTTGGCCAAGCAAGCCGCACCGCGATTCCAGCGGCACGCTTGGTGCGCCCGCACTAGTCCGCGCGCTCAAGGATTTCATCCATCCTCTCGTCGCTGAGGCCGAAGTGGTGACCCACTTCATGCACGAGCACGTGCGCGACAAGCTCAGCGAGCGCGACATCGCCGCGCTCGATCCATTCATCAAGAATGGCGCGGCGATAAAGGAAGACCATTGGTGCTGAAGGCCGCGGATCGGCGATCGATTGCTGTGTGAGATCCACGCCGTGATAGAGGCCGCTCAACTCGAACGGATCCTCAATGCCGAGTTCGGTCAGCGTTTCCTCGTCGGCAAAATCCTCAACGCGGAAAACGATGCCGGAGGCCAAGGCTCGGAGTTCGGCCGGCATGGTCTCCCAGGCCTGACGGGCCAGCGTCTCGATGTCGTCGAGTGAAGGGGCGGCCTGAGGCGCAGAGGGGAAAGTCATGACCTCACAGTAAGTTGACGCCTGCGTCATTTTTGTTGCGACGCATGAGCAGTTGGGTTAGTTTGCCTGAATATAAGGGAGAGCCGCGTCCATGGCCGATACCGCTGCGCCGATTTCGAACGCCGTCCGTCAGATTACCAAGGATGAAGTCTATGACGCGGTGCCGCCCACCGATTTCGGCGCGATGCTGGCGATAGACCGCCACCTCAACCGCTCCAGCGCCTTCGACAAGATCATCTCGGCGACCCACGACCATTTCTGGGATCCGCTCGACAAGAAATACATCGATTTCGACGATACCTTCGATCCTGACACTACGGACTTTATTCCGGACGATCTCGTTCCGGCTTTGATGACCGACTACGTCTCGAACTATTTCGCCGACAAGCCGGCTGAGCGCATTCGCTTCAAGAGCCAGATCGGTCGCTGGATCATGAGCTCGATCCTGCACGGTGAGCAGGGCGCGCTCAATCTTTCCGCCTCGCTCTGCCACGTGCTGCGCGATCCCGGCGCGCAAGAATACGCTGCCAACCAGACGCGCGAAGAGGGCCGCCACGTCACGGCATTCGCTAAGTACATCATCAAGCGCTGGGGCACTCCGCTGCCGTGTGGCACCGTGCTAGCCGACTTGCTGCAAGAGATCGTGCACGCGCCCGAGGTCTATAAAAAGATCATCGGCATGCAGATGCTAGTCGAAGGTTTGGCGATGGGCGCCTTCGCGACGATTTTCAAGGAATGGGACGATCCGCTGGTGAAGCGGCTGACGCAGCTGGTGATGACTGACGAAGCGTTTCACCACAAGTTCGGGAAGATTTGGGCAGACCGCACCATCCCGAAGCTTTCACTGGAGGAGCACGAGATCGTCGAGAACTGGGCGGCGCATTGCTTCCAAACGCTGCTTTTCAACCTGGTCGCGCCGCACCAGATGACCGCGATCTATCACCAGTTTGGGCTCGATCCGGACAAGGTGATGCAGGGCTTCCAGGAAGTGGCGACCGATGAAGCCCGCAAGGAGCAGATGAAGAACTCGACCAATATCTTCCGCGTGTTGGTCAAGACGCTCTGGAACGCCGGCATCATCACTAACCGCACCAGGTCCTTCTACGCTATGTACATCGACTTTGACGAGTTCAAGGCCGAGGGTGACGAGATGGTCGGGGACGCCATCGCCGATGAAGGCATCCAGTATCTGAAGACCATCAACTTCGGCATCAACGCTGGCGCGCTGAGCGATGTGAAGGCCGCGGCGATCGCCGCGGAGTAGGGCGCGCGCCCTAACACGCTTGTTCCCGCGCCTCCGCGGTGACAGAGTCCGGGTATGACGGCGATGCCGCTTTCACGCCCGGACATCACCGCGCTGCTGGCGCGGGGCGTGACGCGCATGCTGAGCGAGCATGGGCTGGCGCCGATCCTTGAAGTTCCGCTCGCCAATGGGCGTCGTGCGGACGTGATGGCGATCACGGCGTCCGGTGAGATTTGGATCGTCGAGACGAAATCGTGCGAGGCCGACTATAGTTGCGACGCGAAGTGGCCTGAGTACGTTGAATTCTGTGACCGTTTCTTTTTCGGCGTCACTGAGGAGTTTCCGCGTGAACTCATTCCGGAAGATGCTGGACTGATTGTTGCGGATGGCTTTGGCGGCGCGATTTTGCGCGAAAGTCCGCTCAGGCCTTTGGTCGGCGCGCGCCGCAAAGCGGTGACGTTGTTGTTTGCCCGGCTGGCTGCGCTGCGGCTCACACAGCTCTAGTGTGCGCCCGAACACACATCGGCGTGTGAGACTTGCGCAGCGGCTGCGTATGTGTCGGGCGTTGGCGCCAGGCGGCGGATGAGCGCGATGCCGCGTTGGCTTGGGCTGTGCACGATCGTTGCGGTTTCGTGGTCTGGCGGCGCAGCGCCGGCGGACATGACCAGCACCTCGACACCGTTCTGCGCTTCGCGATCGTCGAGCACGAAGAAATTGTCGCTGTTGTTGGCGTAGAGCGAGAGCGACCAATAGTCGGTCCACGGCGTCACATGGATGCGCACTGGGCCATTGCTCAGATCGTAGGGGCAGGCGGAGTACGCGAAATCGGGCGCTGGGCGCACGATGGTGCGCGAGGCTTGGGTAACGCGTTCGCCCAAATGCCATGCGTTGTAGTGGCCGCCGCCGAGCCGCTGCAGCGCCACGTTCATCAGCACGGTCGGCGTGCCGAAAATCACCACGATGTGCGTTGCCACCGCGACGATCAGAGCCAGTACGACATATTTGCCCCAGCCGTTCATGACGAGCTCGCACAGGAAACGGTGGCGAGTTTGGGCAAGCTGTCTTCGCTCGGCGCGAAATCGCGCTGTGGGTTGTAGACTCGCAATGTCAGCGAAAAGCCGCGCCGCGCGTTGCGCGAGGAGAGCCAGTTGACGCTATCGCCCTGCACCGACGAAATCCGCGCGCGCCAGATGCCGTCATCGCCGGCATTGATGCGCGTGGCATCCACCGATGCGGCGTGATCGTCATTGCGCGCGAGATAGCTGTCATTGGCGTAGAGCGTGACCGACCACCAGCGAGTGGCGATGGCGTTGCCGGTGAGGTCGTAAATGCAGCTTTCGCTGAGCGGCTGGCCGTGCTCGTCGTGGTCGAGATTGAAGTAGAGCGCTTCGCGGGAACTCAGCGCCAACAGCCCGTAGCGCGCTATGATGGCGCGCGTGTAGGGGCCAGCGGCTGTTGAGCCGGCGGCGCGGTTGAGCGACCAAGCGCCGTAGTGCGAACTGAAGCTGGAGACCCCGAGCGTGAGCGCCGCCCAAGCGGAGGCGCCGCCCAGCACCAACCCGGCCACAATCGCCACAATCCACGCCAATACTCGCCGCAGCATGGTCCGCTCCCCCAGCGCCGCGTTAGGCGGTTTTCGCCGCCTCCGCGGGTGTTTTGAGATCGAGCGAGAGCGCGTGCAAGCCGGTGTCGAATTCTTCACGAAGAGCGTGGTAAACAAGTCGCTGACGCTCCACGCGGCTTTGGCCCTCGAACGCTGGAGAAACCGCGACGAAAGCGGGATGCCCTGTGATCATATAGGATGCAAGAGCGCCGGCCTCCACCGCGCCCCTAAGGGGCGCGACAACGCCAACCAGTTTTGGCATTTCTGCTCCGAGCACGCCGCTGAGTACAACAAGCGCTGGGACTATTTCTCCGGCATGAGCGACGGCGAGTTCAAGGATTACCTCGCGCGCGAAGAGGTGGGTCACCGCCCGACCTGGACCTTCCGTAGCGGACGGCTCGACCGCTTTTCCGCCGGCATGCGCAACGCGCGCCGGGGTGATCCGTTTGGCCTGTTTGGTTCCCGAGGTGATGCCGAAGTTGCGCCGACGCCGCGCTCGCGGCGCTTGACGCGGCTGCAGGTGATGGCGCTGGAAGCGATGTCGCTCGATGAAAACGCCGACGCCGTGGCCATCCGCACGCGCTACGCCGAAATGGTGAAGCGCTGGCACCCGGACTCCAATGGCGGCGACCGTAGCGCCGAGGCGAACCTGCAGCGGGTGATCAAGGCCTATCAGACGCTGAAGGCTGCGGGTCTCGTTTAACTTCCGCTAGGAACGGGCCCATCGCCGCCTTTCATCCCGTGCTGCGGCGCGATAAGAGGGTCTTCGCACCCTATATTCAGAGTTGAAATGACCACCGCCGACGATCTTTTGACCATGAAGCCGGACAAGCAGGTCTCAGCCCGCGAGTTCGGCGTCGACAGCGATATGAAAATCCCCGCCTTCAAGACGAAGACGGAATATGTGCCGGAGATCGACGAGGCCTATCGCTTCGATCCGCAGACCACGCTGGCGATTCTCGCGGGCTTTGCCTTCAATCGCCGCTGCATGGTCCAAGGTTATCACGGCACGGGCAAATCCACACATGTCGAGCAGGTGGCGGCGCGGCTGAACTGGCCGCTGGTGCGGATCAATTTGGACAGCCACGTGTCGCGGATCGATCTGGTCGGCAAAGACGCGATCGTGCTGAAGGACGGCAAGCAGGTCACCGAGTTTCGCGAAGGCATGCTGCCGTGGGCGCTGCAGCGGCCAGTGGCGATCTGCTTCGACGAGTACGATGCGGGCCGCCCCGACGTGATGTTCGTGATCCAGCGTGTGCTGGAAGCGTCGGGCAAGCTGACTCTGCTCGATCAGAACCGGGTGATCAGCGCCAATCCGTATTTTCGCCTGTTCGCGACGACGAACACGATCGGCTTGGGCGACACGTCCGGCCTCTATCACGGCACCCAGCAAATCAACCAAGCGCAGATGGACCGCTGGACCGTCGTCACCACGCTCAACTATCTCGAGCACGACGTCGAGGCCGATATCGTGCTGGCCAAGGCGCCGAGCTACAACAATGCCGAAGGCAAGCGCACCATCATGGCGATGGTGCGGGTCGCCGACATGACCCGCAACGCCTTCATGAACGGCGATATCTCCACAGTGATGAGCCCGCGCACCGTGATCTTCTGGGCGCAGAACGCCGAGATTTTCGGTGATGTTGGCCTCGCGTTCCGGATGACCTTCCTGAACAAGTGCGATGAGCTGGAGCGGCCCACCGTGGCGGAGTTCTACCAGCGCGCGTTCGGCACGGACCTGCCGGAAGCGGCGACGCGGGTGAAGGTGGCTTGAGATCTCGCGCCCACGCCGCACTTGCGGCTTTCGGCCTGATGGTCGCTGCGCTCGACCAAGCGCCTGCTCACGCCTGTGTCCCCGTGGTTGCTCCGCACGACGCTGAATACGTTGGCGGAGATTTGTTTAGTAAAATCGGTCGGAAGGCATTTCAGATAGACCTTTTCCGCGTCTCCAGTGAGCGCATAACCGGCGAGCCCGCGACGGCCCCGTGGTCTCGCGACCGTCGAATTAGCGAGTACACGCTGTCGCTCGTTTCCCATGAAGCGGCGCCACTTGGCTTCAGGTTTTCGCCGATGCAGCGCGAAGTCGTCGTGCGCGGGTACCATGCTGAGCAGCAAGACCTTCTTCCCGGTCGATATCCGAACGCGCGCCAGTCCTTGTCACCCTTCGCTATCGAACACCCCGGTGTGAATGGTTCCATGTTGCCGCTCACGCCAACGACACCCGAGAACGACAATGACTGCCAGGCAGTCTTTACAATGTTGCGCGGGGCCTACGTGATTGTCTTGCGCAATGAAGACGAGCAACTCTACAGCACAGGAATTGAAGGCGATCGCGGTCGCACGCTTTCAATTGATGTCGTCGACGGGTTTGGGTTACGGCGCGCCGTCGAGTCACCGACTTTGATTCTGCTTTCTGGGTTGAAAGATCCGTTTCTGGCGCGCTTGCGCGTGGCGATTCGCCGAGCTGGGCGACATCCGCAGTCTGTCTGGCCTTGGCTCAATTGATCCAGGTTCTTATCGAGCGCCTGAGGGTAGCTCTCGTTACTTGGCCGAGGAGCAGCGGGTGGCTAGACTTCCTAGCTGCCGCAGTACTCTTCGCCGTAGCTGGCGCAATCGTTGGCCTGTCGACCGGTCTGCTTCACCTTGCGCCACGCGTGGCACGGAAACCGTTCGCATTGCGGGCATTGCCTTTCTCGCACCAGCGCTCTCCGAAGAGCTCGTGTTTCGCGCCGCCTTGATCCCGGGCCGCGAGGAACGCTCATCCGGCTTCGCATGGATCACTGCGTCGACTGTCCTGTTCACGCTGTGGCATGTGATCGAGACGGTTTTCCTGCCAGGCGGGAGCGCTTTCTTCCGCCGCTTCGACTTCTTGGTGTTAGCCGCCTTGTTAGGTTTGTTGTGCGGGCTGCTGCGCTGGCGCTCCGGATCGGTGTGGTCATCGGTTTTTCTGCATTGGCTTGCGGCGGTCGCTTGGATTGGCTGGTTTGGCGGGCCAAGTTTGACGGAGCTGCGATGAGCTTGGATAAGCTGTGCTAATCGATGGCCGCGAAAGAAACGCCCTCCGAAGTCTTCAAGCGCTCGTTGGCGCAGACGACGCGCGCTTTGGCGGGTTCGGAGGAGGAGCTTGAGGTCACCTACGGCGCGGAAGGACCGAAACTCAGCGGCGGCAAGATCGTGCTGCCGCATCCGCCGCGCGTAATCTCCGACACGGAAGCCGAGCGCATTCGCGGCCAAGCTGACGGTCTGGCTCTGCGTCTCGCGCATCACGATGATGCACAGCACATTAAACTGCGCCCGCAAGGCATCGATGCGCGCGCGGCTTTCGACGCGGTCGAGGAAGCGCGCGTGCAATCGCTTGGCGCAAACGCCATGAAGGGCGTAGCCAAGAATTTGACGGCTGCGCTCATCGATACGCTCGAACGCAAGGGTGTGGCGCGCATCCGTGATCGCTCGAATGCGCCGCTCTCGGAAGCGCTGGCGCTGATGGTGCGTGAGCGGTTGACCGGACAGGCGCCGCCGCCCAACGCCAAGGCCTTGGTCGATTTCTGGCGCGCCGATATCGAGCGTGAGGCTGGCCCAACGCTCGACAAGCTCAGCAGCGTCGCCAGCGATCAGCGCGCGTTTGCGATGCTGACGCGCGATGTGATCACCGAGCTTGGACTCGGCGAAGAGCTCACAGCGGAAGAGAACGACGACGACCCCGACGCGAGCGGCGAAAGCCAACAGCCGCCGCCGCAATCGGACAACAATGACGGCGAAGACGAGCAAGAGCAGGAGATGCCGTCGGATCTTGAGATGATCGAGAGCGACGCGGAGATGGACGCCGATCGCTCGATCACTGTCGATTCCGAAGTGGACTCCGACGACCAAGACGAGTCCGATCAAGACGAACCCGGTGAGAAGCCGATCCGCCCCAAGAATCGCAACGAGCCGGATGATCCAAACGCCAACTACAAAGTCTTCACGCGCGCCCATGACGAAGAGATCGGCGCCGAAGATCTCTGCGATGCGGAAGAGCTGGCGCGGTTGCGCACCTATCTCGATCAGCAACTGAAGCCGCTGCAGAGTGTGGTTGGCCGCCTCGCCAATCGCCTGCAGCGCCGCTTGCTGGCGAAACAAAACCGCTCGTGGAGCTTCGATCTCGAAGAGGGCGTGCTCGATACCGCGCGCCTCACGCGCATCATCATCGATCCCATGTCGGCGCTGACCTTCAAGCAAGAAGACGATATGCCCTTCAAGGACACGGTCGTCACACTGCTGCTCGACAATTCGGGCTCGATGCGCGGGCGTCCGATCATGGTGGCGGCGCTGTGCGCCGATATTCTGGCGCGCACCTTGGAGCGTTGCGGTGTGAAGGTGGAAATTCTGGGCTTCACCACGCGCGCCTGGAAGGGCGGCAAGGCCAAGGAAGATTGGCTCGCCGCCGGCCGGCCGCCGCAACCGGGGCGGCTGAACGATTTGCGCCATGTCGTTTACAAATCGGCGGACGCGCCGTGGCGGCGCGCGCGGCGCAATCTTGGGCTGATGATGCGCGAAGGCCTGCTCAAGGAGAACATCGATGGCGAAGCCCTGATGTGGGCGCACGAGCGCTTGCTGGGCCGGCCCGAGCAGCGGCGTTTGATGATGGTGATCTCCGACGGCGCGCCGGTGGACGATTCAACGCTTTCCGCCAATCCCGGTAATTATCTCGAGCGCCACCTGCGCGGCGTCATCCATTGGATTGAAACGCGCTCGCCGGTGGAGCTGATCGCCATCGGCATCGGCCACGACGTGACACGCTATTATAAGCGCGCCGTCACCATAACCGACGCAGAACAGCTCGGCGGCGCCATGATCGAAAAACTCGCGGAATTGTTCGACGAACCGGGCGCAATTGAAGTGGCGCCGCCGCGCCGCATTCGTCCGCGCACAACGGTGGCTGCATGAGACTTAGCTTTGCCTTCTTGAGCGCGGCTCTGCTGTGCGCATGCGCGCAATCAGCCGCGGACGCGCCGATTCCCGAACAATGGCGCGCTGTGGCGGTGCAAGCCATTCCCGTGAATTTTGGGGATGCGACGCTCGGTCAGCTGCGCTTCCGTGGCGGCGTTGAACTACATTCAAGCGATCCCGTGTTTGGAGGTCTCTCCGATATCGAAGTGCTGCCTGGCAATCGCTTCATTTCGCAGAGCGATGACGGTGAATGGTTCGAGGGCGACTTGGTCCTCGACGCTGATGGTGCGCTGACCGGCGTCGCCAATATGCGCACGGCGATGATGCGCGACGAGCAGGGCCATCCGTTCGCGAACAAGGAGGGGGCGGATAGTGAAGACATCGCGCAACTGCCCGATGGCCGCATCGCCGTTAGCTTCGAGCAAACGCAAACCATCCGCATCTACGATCTCAATCGCGACGGCCCGTTCGGCGCGGCGACACCGGGCCCGCGTCTCGTCGGTGTTGAGCGTTTGCCGCTAAACTCCGGTTTGGAAGCGATGACCGCGCTTGAGGATGGGACGCTTGTCGTCGGCGCCGAGGGTGGCGATCAGCCGACGACGCCGATCTGGTTGGCGCCGCTCAATGCGCACAGTCCCGTGCCAGTCGCCGCGCATTTTCCGCTGTCGGGTGGCTTCTCGCTGACAAGCCTTGATCGCATGCCGAATGGCGATCTTGTCGCGATGGAGCGCTTCTACGCGCCAGTGATCGGCGCGCGCGCGCGCATTGTGCGCGTTCCGGTGAGTGAGCTGCACGCCAGCGACGCGCCCATGCGGGTCGAGCAATTAGCGCAGCTCGGTCCGCCGCATCCAGTCGACAATTTCGAGGGCGTGTCAGCCGTGCGCATGCCGAACGGCGTCACGCGTCTCTACATCGTGAGCGACGACAATTTCAGCAGGCGTCAGCGCACCTACATTTTTGCTTTCGACGTGATCGGATGAGCGCTTGCTAATAAGAAAGACGCATACGGTAGTTCCACGCTGTAAGAGCGAGCGAGAACCCGATGACGATTGTCCAGAGGTTCATGGTCATGATGCCGCCGAGGACGACGATGCATCCCACGAAATAACCTGCCCACGCCGCGATCCATGACGCGCGGCCAGCGGCGCTGAGACAATCAGCGATGCATGTGCAAAAATCGGGAAGCCGAAGAGGCTTCCGAGCCGCGCGCCGTCGTCGGCGCCGGCGTTCAAGCTGCCGCGGTTTCGCTGATCTTCTTCTTCAGCTCGCGGCGGATTTTCGCGGCCTTCACGGACAGCGTGTCTTCGCTCGACTTCAGGAGAAACGCATCGAGGCCGCCGCGATGATCGACGCTGCGGAGCGCCGCCGCCGTAATGCGCATCTTGTAGGCGCGGCCGAGCGCGTCGCTGGTCAGCGTCACGTTCACGAGGTTGGGCTCGAACGAACGCTTGGTCTTGATGTTGGAGTGGCTGACCTTGTGGCCGATCTGGCGGTTGATGCCGGTCAGCTCGCAACGGCGGGACATTTTGGTGCGCTTTCGAAAAAGACAGGGAAAATTGAAGCGCGGACGCATACGCGAAGGGGTGCGGGGGGTCAAGGATAGGCGCTTCAGGTGTTGGCTTAATTAGGACGTTCGCCAATGGAATTTAGGTCAAATCGCTGTTCCCGTGGCGGAAATTACCAGTCGTCAACGGAACGGCTCCATAGTCGGCCCGTTCTGCCAGAATGGACCGGAACATGAAGGAAGACCTGAAGCGGGTCTCTGAGTGGGCCAAAGAAAGGCTCCGCTCGGGCGCGGAGCCCCCCTCTGCGTATTACCGCCTGATGCAGCTAATCGAAGCCGCTGACGCCCTAGGCGTCGGTCTAATGGCTATGCCGCCGAAGGCAGGCGAACCGGTATCGGTTGTGCCTGCGGAAAGCGCTCCGCAACCAGCGGCTTCAGTAGTTCACCTAGATAGCGCTCGACCCCGTCCCGGTGGGCCGCTTGTACGGCTGCCCACGTGACATACAGATCGCCGCGCCGATAGGCGAGGATCGCGGGATCGAGACGGTGCGCCTCTAGGCGTGATTTTACGATGCCTTGTCCGACGCGAACCCACCGCCCGAGCTGCGTCTGGTTTTGACCGCGCGCATCCTGAAGACTGTATGCGCCGTGCCAGATCAGGTAGACGCCTTCGGTAGTCACGTTGCTGAGGTCCGCAGCTTCAAGCGGCAACCAACCGCCCTGAGTATTCTTGACCCAATCGGGTTCAAACATCTTCCACTCCATCAGTTACAGCTCAACACCCCGCTCGGATCGTAACCGATTCGGTACACGCAATGCACAACAGGTCGCAGTTCACAGGCTGATGGTCGCGGGCGATCAATCCTTGCGCCCGCCGTCGATTACCCGGAACGGCCCGACCTGACGGCCTTTCGGTTCAGGCGGCGGCTCGGTGGCGGCCAGCGCGGCTTCCACTAATTCGGCCATGCTCCAGACGTGATCGGTGACGCCGAGCGCCAGCGCGGGCGTCACGCGCAACGCCATGTGCACTCGCACGAGATTGTAGTGCGCGACGAACAAGCCGACCGCGGCGCGGTGATTATCCAGCGATTTGCTGTAGCCGAGCGCTAAACGCGTGAACCGCCGCTGGCCGGTGCGAACGCTCAGATTGGCGCGTTCTATATAGCTTGTGCTGATGTGCGTTGGCCGGCCGATTACGTGCTGGCGGGTTACGCTTACTACTTGGGCGGGCGCATACCGACGCGCAGCTTCGATCTCTACTGGCGCGGCATAGTTCTTCACCATCACGCCGTAGCGACAGTCAGCGCCAAAATAGTCTTCAATGGCGCCGGGGTATGCGGGCCAGCCGTCCGTGCAGATTTCCGGAGCACCCAACACGCGCTCGCGCAGATCGCGGATGAAGCGGCGCGTGTTAGCTTGGTCGCGCTTGCCGGTCAGATGCGAGACGATCGCCTTCGATGTGTCGGCCATGCCGATGAAGGTGTACTGATCGCCGGAAATCTTGTTTTCGCGCTTGGTTTTCACGCGAGCTTGTTTGCGCGCGACGAAACTCCACAGCTCATCTAATTCTAGCCGCGAAACGTTCAGGTCGCGCATCATTTGGTCGTGCAGGATGAGGCAGCCGGCGCCGATGCGCGCGCCCAAGCGCATGATGGTGTCGCGGTGGACGCCGGTCAGGCGCTCGACACTGCGAATACTGCACCCCTCGGTGAGCGCGGCGATGCAGGCGACTTGCTTGTCGAAGGGAAGGATATTCACGGGGTCCATCCGCAAATGCTGGAAGACCCCAAGCGGTCGAGTGGCGCGCGATTAGCAAAATTGCTATATTCGGTTCCGGTTCTCTCGCTTGGGGGTCCATCCCAGGTGGTTGAACTAAGGGTCCGGTTGCGGTTGCCGCCGCAGTCGGACCCGGCGATTGGTGGTTCGAGGCCCCGGATTCGGACCGGGATTTCCGCAGCTGTAAGAAGGGCGTCCTGCCGTTAGACGAGCCTCGATTTCCCTCTGAATTGGCCCGTTTCCGGTAGCCGGGGCGGGCCTTTTCTTTAGGATTGTCCTAAGTTCGCAAATTTGCGAACAACCGGCAAGCATGTTTGTTAGCAATTTTGAGAATCAGGTGATGGCAGACTGGCAATTCAGATGCTATCTTGTGGGTCCGGACCTTGACGTTCTGGATGAGTGGAGAATCGCCCACGCCGACGATGATGCGCTGCAAGCGAAGCTGGACACTCGCCTTCGGTTCCTGCGCCAACAACCACGCGACCGTTGGGTTCGGCCGTACTTTGATACCCTGGACGATGACTGCTCGGGGCTAGGAGAGGTTCGGTTCGAATACAAAAATGTGCAGTACCGACCGATAGGTTTTTCCTCAGGCAAGTTGGAGTTCACGTTCGTATTTGTGGCGATTGAGAAAGGCGGAAAGTTCGTTCCGAAAAACACCTGCAAAGTTGCCCAAGAACGAAAAACAGAAACTGAGAAAGATAGGAATAAGGCCCGTGATTGCGACTCTGACTAAGAGATTCTTCGACAAGCTTCGCCGGAAATCGTACCGCGACGCTTACGTCGCCGAGAACGTCGCGATGTTCACGGCGCATCAGATCCGTGCATTGAGAGAGCAGCGCAAGTGGACACAAAGAAAATTCGCTGAGGAACTTGGTGGCCACGCCAGCGTGGTCAACCGGTACGAAGACCCTGACTACGGCAAGATGACCGTCAAAACCCTGCTTGATCTGGCAAGGGTATTCGATGTCGGTTTGATTATTCGATTCGTGACGTTCCCCGAATTCATCGCCCGCACGCGCGATGTGGCCCCGGACGCGCTCGAAGCTGATGGCTTCGACGAAAAGCAGTTCGTTGTGTTTCATCCAGCCGTATCGATTTCTGGTATGAATGTTACACCGAGCCACCCGGGCGCGCGCGCAGTCATTGCGACAAAGACATCTGGCGGCAAGTTTCTCGTGAGGAAGCCACTTAGCGAACCGGTTGAGACGCGAGCCATCGCCAATGGCTAAAGAACCTTGGGGCTATACGCTCTTTTGCGATGATGTTCGGGAAGAAATCACCGGCAAATATAGCTTGATAGGTGTGTACCGTCAGGACCTCATCATCCAAGGAACGTTGCCTGCAAAACTGTCGAAGTTGTGCCTAGTGGTGAACTACGTACAGCCAGCCAACGCGCCCAAATTGCCACTGACATTGAAGGTTTTCTTGCCAGGAGTAGAAACGCCAATTTCTATTGACGTGGATCTCAGTCAAATCCCCGATCAAGCGATTGAGGACCCAGAAAACCAGCAGATCAAATTCCAAGCAGTGATGGCGCTGGCCGATCTTCTTCTTCAAGAAGCAGGCACCATCAAAGTGCGCGTCTACCGGAACGACGTCGAGATTAAGTGTGGCGGCATCAAAGTGTATGCGATGCAACCCGAGGAAATCAGTGAAGCGCCCACTAAACCCGCTGCGTAGGCTTTCAGGTTGGGCGCGGCTCTGGATTTCAACCCTTCTTGAATTGCCCCGCTTGCCTATAGGATTCGAGCGACAAATCCTTGCAATTCTTCGGCGTGAGGCGATTGCGCTGTGAGGGCCAAACCGCGAGCGCTGCACCCGCCAACGCCACAAGTCCGAGCCCAATCCAGATCGCACCAAGAAGCTGGCGGCTAGGATGCTCAATGGTCAGCGGTAAGAGCGCTGCTGCGAAAGCAGCGACCAAAGTCAAAGCCGCGCCGCCGATCCGTCTGGGCCCCATGCGCTATAGATAGGCTAGGACAAATGATTTTGGAACTTAGGACGAACCGCCGCTAATCAGGACAACACCCGCTTCATGGGTGTTGGCTGAATTAGGCTGAAATCAGGACAACACCCGCTTCATGGGGCCGCCCTCGGCCGAGCGGTCTAGTGTGTTACTTAGGTATTAACCACAAGACTTAGCGGTGAACAGGCAAAGAACGAATCAAAGACAGCGATTCGTCGATGATTCGTTCTTGCTATATTCCAACTTCGGCTGTTCTTGCGAATACTTGCCTACGGCGTGGTTGCCGGCTGAGCAGGTGGTGTGGCGGTAGTTGCCGGTTGAAATGTCGACGAATTTTCGTGAATCCAGTCAACGAGCACATTGAAGACCGGTTGGAAGAGCGTGCTGTCCAGCCCAGCCCAATTCGTAATGCCGTAGTCGACGTGCAGAACCTCGTTGGCGGTAGCTGCGTCGTACACGCTCATCGTCATATCGACGTGATAGCCAGCGCCAGGCTGAATCTTGAAATCGATAACCAGAAAGCGGCCATAGATTTGAGCCGCGCGGGCCAAGCCGGCGAACCCATCAACACTCGGTACGTCGGCGGCATGTTGATCATGCACGAGCATGCGCTCGAACTGATCTTTGCGGAGAACCTCCTCGAAGAAGTTCAAGTTTCGAAGTGACGTCTCGAAATAGGAATCGTAGCGCTCCATGCCGGCCAGGTTGGATCGCACGAAAACGAAGCGTTTGGCTTCGTCGACGGGGTAGTCTTCGCGGATGGTAATCGCGCTAGCGGGCACCACTGTTGTTGTTGAGTAGCGTCCGGTGGCTGCGTTGACCGTGGCTGGCTTGAAGGTTGTCGTGCATGCTGCGGCTAGCATTGTCGCTGGCGCGGCTACGAGCACAGAGCGTCGATTGATCCTCATTTGGGTCCCCCATTGTTCCCGCCGCTACGATAGCCCGGGCGCGGATCACTTCAAGATTCGTCGTGCTTGAAACCGCCTATTTCGGTCGCCATCGTCATGTCATGAACGGTCGGAGCCGAGGTCGGGTGAATCTCAAGGCGGTCTTGGGGCCCACCAACACCGGCAAAACCCACTTGGCGATCGAGCGCATGCTCGGTCACGCCTCCGGCATGATTGGGCTGCCGCTTCGGCTGCTGGCGCGCGAGGTCTATGACCGGGTGGTCAAGGTCAAGGGCGAGGCGGCCGCGGCGCTGATTACCGGCGAAGAAAAGATCGCCCCCGAGAGCGCAAAGTATTTCATCTGCACGGTCGAAGCGATGCCGCTCGATCGCGCCGTCGAGTTCGTGGCCATCGACGAGATTCAGGTCGCGCGCGATCTCGACCGCGGCCACGTCTTCACCGACCGCATCCTCAACGCGCGCGGCTTCGGCGAAACCATGCTGCTCGGCTCCGACACCATGCGGCCGATGTTGAAGAGGCTGCTGCCAGACGCGGAGCTCACGCAGCGCGAGCGGATGTCGACGCTATCGTATGCGGGGCCTCGCAAGATCACCAAATTGCCCAAGCGCTCCGCGGTTGTCGCGTTTTCCGCAGAGGAAGTTTACGCGATCGCCGAATTGTTGCGTCGCCATCGCGGCGGCGCTGCGGTGGTAATGGGTGCGCTCAGTCCGCGCACCCGCAACGCGCAAGTAGCGCTCTATCAAAGTGGCGAAGTGGACTTCCTGGTTGCGACCGATGCGATCGGCATGGGCCTTAACATGGATGTAGATCATGTGGCGTTCGCTTCTCGCCGCAAGTTCGATGGCCGCCAGTGGCGTGATCTCCGCGCTGATGAACTTGCGCAGATTGCCGGGCGAGCGGGGCGCTTCACCCGCGACGGCGCGTTTGGTGAAACTGGCGAATGCGCGCCGTTCGATGAAGATTTGATCCAGCGGGTCGAGAGCCACGAGTTCGAGCCAGTGGAAGCGATTCAGTGGCGCAACCCGGACTTGAAGTTCGATACGCTTGCAGCGCTGCGGCAATCGCTGGATCGTGCGCCGGATCGGCCCGGCCTCGCGCGGGTGCGTGGCGCTGACGATGAAGAAGTGCTGAAGCGCTTGGTCGAAGACGCGGAGCTGACGGCGCTGGTGCGCTCGCAAAACGACGTGCGCCGCTTGTGGGAAGCGTGCCAGCTGCCGGATTTCCGAAAAGTTTCGACAGAAGAGCATGCGCGTCTCGCCGGCCGCCTCGCTGGCTACTTGCTGTCACCCAAGCGCTGCCTGCCGCGCGAGTGGGTCGCCGCCGAGCTGGACCAGCTGGACCGCACCCAAGGCGACCTCGATCAGCTGCAGCAGCGATTAGCGTATGTGCGCACATGGACGTATGTCGCCAGCCGCGCCGATTGGGTGGACGACGCCGAGGATTTCCGCGGGCAAACGCGCGCGGTGGAGGACAAGCTGTCCGACGCGCTGCACGAAGCGCTGACTCAGCGCTTCATCGATCGCCGCACCAGCGCGCTGCTCAAGAGCCTGAAGCGCGAAGATACTCTGCTGGCCGGTATTTCCGAAGAGGGCGAGGTGACGGTGGAAGGCCATTTCGTCGGCCGTCTTGAAGGCTTGGAGTTCGTCGCTGACCCACGCGCGGCGGGATTGGAAGGGCGCGCAGTCCGTAACGCTGCGCTGCGCGCGCTGGCGCCAGAAGTGTCGCGCCGGCTCGCACGCATCGCGGCGGCCGAGGATGACGCCGTTGAACTCGGCCGGGACGGGCGCTTGCGTGTCGACCGCATGGTAATCGCCAAGCTTTCGTCGGGCGCACCGCTCTTGAAGCCGCGTGTCGAACTGCTTGGCGGCGACCGCGCCTCCGAAGGCGAACGGGAGGCCGCGCGCGAGCGTTTGGAATTCTGGTTAGTGCGCAAAATCTCCGCTGATCTGCGGCCTTTGTTGATGCTGGAAGCCGCTTGGCGGGAAGGGCGATTGCCTGCCGACGCGCGCGGGTTGGCATTTCGCTTGATCGAGAATGCGGGTGCGTTGGATCGCGCGCAGGAAGACATCGACCACGTCGGCGCCGAAGCGTTGCAAGCGCTGAAGCGTTGCGGGGTACGTGTTGGCCGGCACACGATCTTCTTGCCGAGCCTGGTTCGTCCGCGTGCGGCTCAAACCCTGGCGACGCTTTGGCACTGGGCGCACAATAGGACGGCAGCCGGCTTTTTCCTGCCCCGCGCCGGCGCGCTGTCATCGGCGCTCGATCGCTTCGTGAGTTGGGGCGAGGCGGCGGCCGCCGGCTATCGCGTCTGCGGACGCGTCGCGGTTCGCTTCGATATTCTGGAGCGGTTGAGCGACGCGTTGGCGCAGCCAGCACCATCAGACGATGCGGCGGTCGCACCGCTGATCGGCAGACCCGTGCGCGACTTGCCGTCCATCCTACAAGCGCTCGACTATCGGCGCGTCACGGTCGATGGCGCATCGCACTGGCGGTTCAGAGCCCCGAAGCGCAAGCGGCATCCCGCGGCGCCGGACAACGCATTCGCTACGCTCGCCGTGCTGCTGCCGAACCAACCGCAACCGCGCCGCAAGCGCCGAGGCGCGGCGTGAGCGAAGAGCGCATCCGCATTGATGTCTGGCTCTGGCGCGCCCGTTTCGCCAAGACGCGCGCTGCTGCTGCACGTCTGGTCAGTGAAGGCGGCGTTCGCATGGTTCGCCAGGATGGGGTCTCGCGGGCGCTCGATAAGCCCTCCGCCGAGATCGGGCCGGGCGACAAGCTCCTGTTTTCCCAGCGCGGCGCGATCCGCGGCGTTGAAGTGGTAGACGCCGGCGCCCGGCGCGGCTCGCCCGCCGAAGCGCGGCTGCTCTACGCCGATCTTGACGCAGGCCCGCTCGCTTGACGGTTCCTGTCCGCCCAGCCATGTCAGCCGCGCCGGAACGGAGCGGGAATGACTTACATCGTCACCGACGCATGTGTGCGTTGCAAATATATGGACTGTGTGGAGGTCTGCCCCGTCGACTGCTTTTACGAGGGCGAAAACTTCCTCGTTATTCATCCGGACGAATGCATTGACTGTGGCGTTTGCGAGCCAGAATGCCCAGTGGACGCGATCAAGCCGGATTCTCAGGACGATCCGAATGGAAAATGGCTCAAGGTGAACACAGAATTCGCCAAGGTTTGGCCCAATATTACGCGCAAGGGGACGGCCCCCGCCGACGCTGATGCCTTTAAAGACGAAAAGGGCAAGTTCGAGAAATACTTCAGTGAAAAGCCCGGTACTGGCGATTGACTTGTCGCACCCGGACGCCTTCCGAAACGCCTAAAAGTGTGGTAGGGTCCACACAGAATTGATGAGCGCCCGAAGCGCGCTCGGCAGCTGGACACTCCATCGCGCCATTCAGCACTGCAGGGGATCGGGGTTCACGGGCGGCAAAACCGTCCGTTTTGCTTCGTGCGGGTTGATTTGACGGTGGAAAATCCGGCTGTGGCAACCGACTAGGACACTTGGAGACGCTTGAATGCAAACCACCACCGCAACGCCGCCCACGTCTTTCCGCCCCGGTGACCATATCGTGTACCCGGCGCACGGGGTTGGCCGCGTCATGGGGGTCGAGCAGCAGGCGGTGGCCGGACTCAGCCTCGCCGTGTTCGTGATCTCCTTCGAACAGGACAAGATGACGCTGCGGGTTCCCACGGCCAAGGCGCGGTCCTGTGGCATGCGTCCGCTTGCCTCGGGCGAAGTGGTGGATCAAGCCATGAAGACCTTGCAAGGCCGGGCCCGCATCAAGCGGACGATGTGGAGCCGCCGCGCCCAGGAATACGAAGCCAAGATCAATTCGGGCGACTTGGTGTCGATCGCCGAAGTGGTGCGCGACCTGCACCGCGCCAGCGATCAGCCGGAACAGTCCTATTCCGAACGCCAACTCTATGAGAGCGCGTTGGATCGCATGGCGCGCGAACTGGCCGCCGTCGAGAAGGTCACCCGCGATGACGCCGTGCAGAAGGTGACGGCCTCGTTGGCTTCCAAGCGCCAGGCCGCCGCCGCTGCCTGATCCAACCATCTTGTGAAACAATGCTGGAAGGGCCGGGTGCAAACCCGGCCCTTTTTCGTTGTGCGCAAGCTGGCAACTTTCGCGCTGCTCTTGCGTTCAAGACTGCGGCGGCAAGCCGTGGCGGCCCAACGCGTAGAGGCGGATATGGCGCTGAGCGAAACCTTGGAACTTCGAGTCGGCGCACAGACCTTCGTGCGCACCGCCATGTGTGCGCCGCTGCTCGATGCGGAGCACGAACGCGATCTTGCGGAGCGCTGGCGGTCGCTGGGGGATGAGCGCGCTCTGCATGAATTGATCACAGCCTATCTTCGCCTTGTCGTCGCGATGGCTTCGCGCTTCCGTCACTACGGCCTGCCGATGAGCGACCTGGTGCAGGAGGGCAACGTTGGCTTGATGCAAGCGGCAGCGCGTTTTGAGCCCGAACGCGAAGTACGCTTTTCGACTTACGCTTCCTGGTGGGTGCGTTCGGCGATGCAAGACTTTGTGCTGCGCAATTGGTCGATCGTGCGCACCGGCACGACGTCGGTACAGAAGGCGTTGTTCTTCAATCTTCGCCGGCTGCGCGCCAAGATCGGCGATGTCGGAGACACGGTGATGAGCGCCGAAGCGTGTTCGCGCGTGGCGCGCGACCTGCGCGTGCCAGAGCGCGAAGTGGAAGCCATGGCCGCGCGCTTGTTTGCGCCGGACCGTTCGCTGAATGCACCACTCTCTGATGACAACGATGGCCAATGGCAGGATCTGCTAATCGACACTGGCGCCACTCCGGAAGCGTTTGCAATGCTCAGCCACGATGACGCCGCGCGCGCCGATCTGGTGCGTGAGGCGATGAAGGAGCTGAACGATCGCGAGCGCCTGATCATCCGCGAGCGAAAGCTGCAGGATGAAACGGTGACGCTGGAGGCGCTCGGCGAACGGCTCGGCGTTTCCAAGGAGCGCGTGCGCCAGATCGAAGGCGCCGCGCTGGCCAAGCTGAAGCGGGCGCTGATCGCGCGTGTAGGTGACCCGGCCGAAGCGGGCTACGTCGGCGATTGAGATTGCGCGCGCGCGGGTGGGCCGTGCAGGACCTCTAGTTGCCTGCTGTCGTCCAGGCAGACTTGCGGCTGATCATGAAACGCGCCGATCGTCCCGCGCACGCGCACGCGCGCGCCCGAAAGAGAGGCGAGCGCAGGGCCATCCCAGTGCGTGAACGCATCGCCGAACAGCACAATGGAGAAGGGCTTGTCCGCCGCGCCGCCGTCCATGACGAGTGAAGCGCGGCGATCGAAGACTTGCGCATCGTGGATGCTGCCTTGGAGAACACGGTAGGGCGCATCGCCACGGGTGCAAGTCTCGTCGCTACGTTGCGCGAGCCGCGAAGCGTTGGCGACGGTAAGCGTGCGATAGTCCGGCAGCGCCCACAGCCCGCGCGAGGCTGACCGCGCTTGGTCTTCCGTGCTCAAGAGTGCAGCGGTGCGCGCATGATTGTCAAAGCGGGGTCGCACCATCGCCGCGCCGCGGGCGACGAGCGCATTCTGAAGCCAGAACCAGCGTCCACCTTCGCTTTGTACGAAAACATGCGCGATCGCCGCGGTATCTTGCGGTGCGCTCGAGGTCGGCGCACCCTTTTCCAGTCCCGTCCTCGCGATTGTCGTGGTGGCGTTCGCGTCGTCCGCACGCTGACGACGTACCCAGCGTCTCGTTCCGCCATAAGCAAGGAGCACGGTGCGATGCAGCGCCAATGCTTCGAGTTCGCCGTAGGCCTGTGACGCGTAAGGCTGATCGCCGCGCGGCGCGTCGACCTCAGCCAGAAACACGCGCAAACCCGACTCGAGCTGCAATGTGTCGCCATTGATCACGCGCGTGACTTGGCCAGTTTCGCCACGCTGCAATGAGCCGAGCTGTGGCCCGCAGGCGCCGAGCGACGCCAGCCCAACAAGGAATAGCCACCTCCGCCAACACATCAGCCACATCAGCCACTGGAGCCTCGGCGCCTGGCTTTTTGCAAGCACTTTCCGGGTTCATTCCACCCTGGACCGGTCTCTTGGGGCGACAACTATCTTTGGTGGGCTTGCTTTGAGTGTATTAGTGCGATAGCACAGTAGCACAATGAAGCATGATTTGATAGATGCGCTGCTGGCGCTTCAGGGGCGGAGGGAGGCGGAAGCCTTCCTCGCTGATATTTGCACGCCGCGTGAAGTTCGCGCCTTATCTGAACGTTGGGCGGTGGCTCAGCTTCTTGACGCTGGCGAGCTTTCTTATCGCGAAATTGCATTGAGAGCGCCGGCGAGCACGGCCACCGTTGTGCGCGTTGCCCGCTTTCTCAAGGAGATGCCGCATAAGGGATATCGCCGAGTCCTCGATCGCTTGCGGAGCGCAAAGAGGTGAGCGGGCGTCTTCGTATTGCCGTTCAGAAGAGCGGGCGACTGGCCGAAAGAAGCTTGGCGATCGTGGAAGCGGCGGGCTTCCGGGTCATAAAGGGCGCCAACGAGCTTTTCTATCGCGTCGAAAATGCGCCCATTGATCTTCTCCGGGTGCGTGACGACGATATCCCGACGTTTGTCGAGGACGGCGTCGCCGACTTTGGCATTGTCGGACGCAACGTCCTCGAAGAGCACGGGCAAGGCGCCTCGGTCGAAATCATGCCGCTTGGCTTCGGCCGCTGCGAGCTCCGCATCGCGGCGCCTTCGGCGTTCGATTATCGCGGACCAAACTCGCTGCGCGGTTTGCGCATAGCCACCAGTTATCCAAAGACGCTGGCCAGGTTTCTGGAACGTGTTGGTGTTGACGCGGAAATCGTTGCTATGCGCGGTGCGGTCGAAGTTGCGCCTCGTCTCAAGCTCGCGCACGTGATCTGTGATCTCGTTTCAACGGGCGCCACGCTTGAAGCCAATGCGCTTATCGCCGTTGAGACGGTGATGAAGAGCGAGGCGGTATTGATCCGCCGCCCCGGCGTATTTGACGCGGAGCTGGCGCAAACGGCGGAAAGCATCGCTCAACGATTTCGCGGCGTATCGGCCAGCCAGGGCGCAAAATACGTGATGATGAACGCGCCCAAGGCGTCGCTGGCCCAGATTTCGCGCATCCTGCCGGGCGCGGGTGCGCCAACGGTGACGCCGCTTGTGGGCAGCGATGACGCCGTCGCTGTGCACGCGGTCTGCCAGGAGTCGGTATTTTGGGAGACCCTGGAGAAGCTCCGTGGCGCCGGCGCTTCCGCAATTCTCGTGCTGCCTATCGAGAAAATGATGTGAGGCGGACGTGAGAGTTGTCGAGTGGAGCACATTGACGCCAGCAGAACGCGAGCAAGTGCTCGCGCGCCCGAAAAAGCGGCGCGATGCGAGGATCGCCGAGACGGTGCGCGCAATTTTCGAAGACGTAGAGCGCGACGGCGAGGTGGCTGTCGATCGCTGGTGCCAGCGATTGGATCGACGACCACTTGAGTGCAAAGTGTTGGATGGGGCCTCGGTGGATGCGGCGCGCGCGCAGCTCGATACAGCCGATCTTGAGGCCATTGATTTTGCAATTGAGCAGGTGCGCTTCTACCATGAAGCCACAGCGCCGGCGCCCGTGACTGTCGAAACGACGCCGGGTGTTGTATGTCGCCGCGTCTGGCGGCCCATACAAACATGCGGGCTTTACACGCCGGCAGGCACGGCGCCTCTCGTTTCAACGCTCATCATGTTGGCGGTCCCCGCGGGCGTCGCGCGCGTGCCAAACCGGGTGTTGGTGAGTCCGCCGAGTAATAGCGGGACAACACACCCGGCCATTGTCGTTGCAGCCGCTGCCTGCGGGCTCGATGCCATTTGGTGCGTTGGCGGCGCGCAGGCTATTGCCGCGCTGACTTACGGCGCCGGGCTGCCGAAGGCAGATAAGGTTTTCGGCCCGGGCAACGCCTATGTCGCCGAGGCCAAGCGATTTGCCTCGGCGTTGCAAGGCGGGCCCGCTATGGACTTGCCGGCAGGGCCCAGCGAGCTCGCAGTTGTCGCCGATGGCTCCGCAAATGCCGCATTCGTCGCCGCTGACTTGCTCAGTCAAGCGGAGCATGACGCGGATGCGCAGGTCTTGTTGATTTCTTCGTCGGCGGAATTGATCGCGGACGTGGGCACGGAACTTGCGCGACAGATTGAGACTCTGCCGCGCCGCGATACGGCGCTGATGGCGCTGGAGCAGGCGCGCTTCATCAAGGCGCGAGACTTGGAAGAGGCGGTCGCGATTGCCAATCTGTATGCGCCTGAACATCTCTCGCTTGCCGTGAACGATCCCATCGCACTGCTTGCGCTGATTAGCAGCGCCGGCGCTGTGTTTGTCGGGCGCAACGGCGCCGAGAGTTACGGCGACTACCTTGTGGGGCCAAGCCACGTATTGCCGACCGATGGCGCCGCCAAAGCGTGGGCGGGCATCACAACAGCGTCATTCATGAGAAGCTTCACTGTCCAAGAAGTCGACGGCGAAGCGGTTT
>JACQAC010000130.1 GCA_016195245.1 Pseudomonadota bacterium | reverse complement strand
GGGTTCGACTGCATTGGCGACAGGACGTCCGTTGAGCGACGGTGAGAACGAGAAGTCCGTCAACTGATTGTTCAAGACAAAGCCCCGCACCATGCGTTGCGCGCCAAATGCGCTTTCAACCGTCGCAGTCATCGAGACGGCGTTGCCCCATTGATCGACGATGACGACATGCGAAGTGCCGGGGTCATCGCTGGTGTCGCGGCCCCAATGTTCAAAGATTTCGCGTTGGCCGGTCGGCGTCCCTGGCCCGACGCGGGACGGCGCGTGCGCGACATCGATCAACCGCGCCCGCTGATCCAAGTATTGTGGCGAGATCAGTTGTTGCGTCGGCATTGGCGCGAATTGATCATCGGCCATGTAATGATCGCGATCCGCATAGGCGAGGCGACTGGCCCAGAGAAACGCTGACCAGTCGTCGATGTTGGTTGGTCCCTGTGGACGTGAGCGCGCGCGTTGATAAAGGCCAAGAATGGCGATGACGGCATTGCCGGAACTCGGCGGGCCTGCGGTGCAGGCGCGATAGGTGCGAAAACCGCCGCAGATCGCGGAAATGCGCCGCGGCTGCGCCCATTGCAGATCGGCCAGCGACAGCGTTCCAGGATGCGCTCCACTTTGCGCCGCTGCGACGATGTCGGCCGCGATTGGCCCTTCGCTGAGCGCGCTCGGTCCGCGACGGGCGATGGCGCGCAGAGTCGCTGCGTAGGGCAGGTTGCGCAGCATGTGGCCCACCGGCCAAGGATTTCCGGCGCGATCGAAGAAGTAGGCGCGCGCGGCACGATCATCTTTCAAACGCTCACGGGTGCCCGAATACGTGATGAGCGCATTAAGCCGCGGTGAAACCGGGAAGCCGTTGGTCGCCAACTGGATCGCCGGCTGGAACAAGCGCGCCCATGGCAATCGCCCGTGATCGTCGTGCGCAAGCTTGAGCATGGCTACGAGAAGCGGCGTGCCAATCGACTGCCCGCTCGCGCGCGCATCGAGAAAGTTCATCGGCTGGCCGTTGGCGTCGAGGAACATGGCGGCGGTCGCGCCGGCGGTCGCGCGCTCACGGCCATCGTAGGCGCCAATGTCGTGGGTTTGACCGTTATAAAAGACGAGGAAGCCGCCCCCGCCGATTCCGGAGGACTGCGGCTCGACCAAACCAAGCACCGCCTCTGCTGCAATGGCCGCATCAACCGCCGAGCCGCCTTCGCGCAAGATTTGCGCGGCGGCGTCGGTGGCGTGGTGGTTCGCGGTCGCCGCCATCGCCTCGCCCGGCGTACCGGCGTTCGCCGGGACGGGAGGATCGGCGAACGTTGAGGTATCGGCACACGCGCACAGAATGAAGCCGGCGATTGCCGCCGTGAGCCGAGCGAGTGGTCTGTGCTTGTCAAACATGGACATGCTTCCTACACGGCGAAGCCAAGCTGGCAAACGCGGATACTCCGATGGCGCGACCTGGGCCCCTCAATTCGATCTGCGATGTTGCGGGCATTCATGTCGGCTGCGCTGAAGATGGAACTGCGCGGACGGGCGTCACGGTGCTGGTCCCTGAAAATCGTGCGGTGTGCGCGGTGGATGTCCGCGGTGGAGGACCTGGAACGCGCGAAACCGACGCGCTCGGCGCAGAGAATTTGGTCGACGCGGTAGACGCGATCGTTCTGTCGGGGGGCTCGGTCTATGGCCTCGGAGCGGCCGACGGTGTCGTCGCAGCGATGGGCGCGGAAGGTCGCGGTTTTGGCTTGCTCGATTTGCCCGGCGTGCCGCGTTCGCCAGTTGTGCCGGCCGCCATTCTTTTTGATCTCGCAAATGGCGGCGACAAGGCATGGGGCGATGCGCCGCCTTATGCAGCGCTGGGCAGGCGAGCTTATGCAGTGCGCTCAAATGTTGTGACGCTTGGGAATGCAGGCGCGGGGTTGGGGGCGCAGGCGGGCGCACTGAAAGGTGGGCAAGGTAGTGCGAGCATGGTGACGAGCGACGGCTTCACGATTGGCGCTCTGGCGTGCGTGAATTGTTGGGGTTCGACCACGATGCCGGGTTCGCGTGCTTTTTGGGCATGGTCGTTTGAGGTCGACGGCGAGTTTGGCGGCGTACGCCCCGCTATGGATGTTGCGGTCGATGCCGAGGATTGGAGTGGCGCAAAGTTCGCGCCGCAGCCGCGTGCGAACACGACGATCGCATGCGTGGCGGTCGACGCGGATTTGACGCCCGCTGAAGCGAAGCGGGTCGCGCAAATGGCGAGCGCTGGCATGGCCCGCGCGGTGCGGCCGGTCTTTGCGCCTTTCGACGGCGACGTCGTGTTTGCGCTGGCGACCGGCGCGAAGAAACCGCCCGAGCCACGTGCGCTTTCGCTTGCGCGGGTTGGCGCCCTGGCCGCCGATTGCTTGACGCGCGCAATCGCGCGCGGCGTGTATGAAGCGCAGTCTCTTGGCAGCGCGCCCGCGTGGCGCGATTTGAAATAGATGCTAGGCGGCCCTTGCGCGGTTTTGCAGCATTGTCTCGATGGCGCTCAACAGGACGGCGGGCGTGATCGGTTTCGCGAGAAAGAGATCAGCGCCGGCGCGCGACGCCAGCTCGCGGTGCCGCTCAACAACATTCGCGGAGAGAACGGCGATAGGAATCGCCGGCAAATTCTCTCGGCGCTCAAGTGCGCGGATGGCGGCGATAGCCTCTAGCCCGCTCATCACCGGCATGAGCATATCCATCAACACGACGTCGTAGTCGCCGAGCCGCCTCGCCTCAACGGCTTCGAAGCCATTGGCCGCGAACGTGAGTTCGGCGCCGGCGGCGGAGAGAATGATCTCCACGACGCGGCGGTTGGCGAGGTGATCCTCGGCCACCAGCACGCGGACGCCGCGCGGGGCTTGTCCGATTGGGTCCAACGCGACCGACGCGGGTGGCGCGGCCCGTTCAAGCGGCAAGGTCACCGTGAAGGTGCTGCCGAGCCCGATCGCAGATGAACACGAAATGTGACCACCCATGCCTTCGGCCAAAGCCTGGCAAATGGAGAGTCCAAGTCCAGTGCCGCCATAGGTGCGCCCGATCAAATCATCGCCCTGCTCGAAGCGACGAAACAGGCGAGCGGCATCGGTCTCGTCGAAGCCAATGCCAGTATCCGTCACCTCGAGCACCACATCGCCGCGCGCGCCGGTGGCGACGTCGGGGGCCGCGACGCGCACGCGGACCGTGCCTGCGGCGGTGAATTTCAGCGCATTGGAGATAAGATTCAATAGAAGCTGCTTGATGCGAACGGCGTCGCCCATGAAAGCGGCGTTGCGGGCTGCGCCCTCCAAGAGCGTTTCCACGCGCACCTGTTTGGCTTCGCCCGCGGAAGACACAATGCTCGTGGCGTCGCGGACAACGCGCGCCAGGTCGAACGGCGAAACATCAAACTTGGTCTTGCCGGCTTCGATACGGGAAAGATCGAGAATGTCGGAAACCAAGTGGTCGAGCGTTTCGCTGCAGGACTCGATAAGGCCCACGATTTGTTCTTGTTCGGCCGAGAGGTGGGTGTCGCGAAGCGCTCCAGCGAGGCCGACTACGCCGTTGAGTGGTGTGCGAATTTCGTGGCTCATTTGAGCGAGGAACGCCGATTTAGCGGCGCTCGCCGCCTCTGCACTGGCGCGCATCTCCGCGTGCTTGCGGGATTTGACCTCAAGCCGCTTGCGCTCAGTAACATCGCGCGTCGCGCAGATGACGCCCCCTGATGGCAGGCCGCTCAGCGTGATCTCTTGAAAGAGCGGGGTGTTGTCGCGGCGGCGGCCGATCGCTTCACCGGTCCACACGCCCACTTGAGCAATGGTCGAAAACGCTTCCTCGGCAATGATCTGCGCCTGCGCAGGGTCGTAGAGAACCATCCAGGGCCTGCCGGTCAACTCGGCGGCGGCGTCGTAACCAAACTGCTTCGCGTGCGCCTGATTCATGTAGGTGAACACGCCGTCGGCGTCGGTGATGGCGATGCCGTCTTTGGCTGTATCCATCGCCGTCGCGAGCGTGCCGCCATGGATCAGCCCAGCGGCGATCGCGGCGATGCGAAATAGGGAAGTCGTGTCCGTTTCGGTCCAAGTGCGGGGCCTTGTCGACATTATGCAAACGGCGCCGATGGCGTTCAGCGAATCGGAGATGGGCACGCTGAGAACGGAGGCGACATGCGGTGCGCCAGCTACGTTGGGATGGATGCTAAGGGGCTCGCAAGACCGAGCATCGTGGCAGGTGAGCGGCGCCAGATCGTGCGCAAAGGGCTCGCAGAACGCTTCGTGGACGATCAAATCGGCGCCAGCGCCGAAACGCGCGGCACAGCGATAGCCCAATGCGTTGCGCTGACAGATGATCGCAATATCCGCGCCGAGCAGCGTCGCACACAGGCCCGCGAGGTGCGCGAGCGGGTCGCCGCTGGAGAGCGAACGTGGCGTCGTATCGGGCGGGGGTTCGTACATGGAGCCTGCCTGCACCGCGCCGCGTGTGCGAGGCGTTAAAAGCGCACCGCCGCTTGCCACGGCGCTGGGCGGGCGTTATGGACCGCCCCCTCGCGCCCGTAGCTCAGCTGGATAGAGCACCAGACTACGAATCTGGGGGTCAGGAGTTCGAATCTCTTCGGGCGCGCCATTTTCCCAGCGGAAATTCTAGGTGTTGGCGGGTGTCGCGCTCTTCATGCGCCTGGCGCGTTCGGCAGCCAGGATCGCGAGCTTGTCGCTTGGCGGATAGACCAGGACGCCGCCATCCGCGGTGGTGACCAACACGACGGTGGGATCGGCGCGAACGGGACTGGCTGGCCGTGACAAGGCGGCAGTGTGGACCCGAAACGACACCACGCCCTCCTGTGTTGGGGGAGCGCCCCCGGGCGGCGGGGCCGGGGCAAGTGAGTGGGCGCGCTGAGACATTGCCTGCTCCTTTTGCCACTTCGGCGTTGGAATTTTCCTAAGCCGAACAAGGCATAGGTCAAACACCGGTTTAAACGATCTCGGCATGCCAATGTTCTGCTTGTGTTCCGTGAACAAATCCGGTACATATGGAATCTCAGATGGTCGAGCTGCTGGCGGCGTGCGCCGGCCCTGGACTCGACCTAGAGGGAGCATGAAGCAATGGCCGCCTTGAAGCTTGTTGAGAAAGATATGGAAACGGACAAGCAGAAGGCGCTGGCGGCCGCCCTGAAGCAGATCGACCAAGCCTTTGGCAAGGGCTCGGTGATGCGGCTGGGCGAGAAGCCGGTGGTGGAGATCGAAGCGATCTCAACCGGTTCGCTTGGCCTCGACATTGCGTTGGGAATTGGTGGTCTGCCGAAGGGCCGTATCGTAGAAATTTATGGGCCGGAAAGCTCGGGCAAGACGACGCTGGCGCTGCACTGCATTGCCGAAGCGCAGAAGAACGGTGGCGTGTGCGCGTTTGTCGATGCTGAACACGCTCTCGATCCAATTTACGCGCGCAAGCTGGGCGTCGATCTCGACGACCTTCTGGTGTCGCAGCCTGACACCGGCGAACAGGCGCTCGAAATTACCGACACGCTGGTGCGTTCAGGCGCGATCGACGTGCTCGTGGTGGATTCGGTTGCGGCGCTGACGCCGCGCGCTGAAATCGAAGGCGAGATGGGCGACCAGCTCCCCGGCCTGCAGGCGCGGTTGATGAGCCAGGCGCTGCGCAAGCTCACGGGGTCGATCAGCAAGTCGAAAACACTGGTGATCTTCATCAACCAGATCCGCATGAAGATCGGCGTCATGTACGGCAACCCGGAAACCACGACGGGTGGAAACGCGTTAAAATTCTACGCGTCGGTTCGTCTGGATATTCGCCGCACCGGTCAGATTAAAGAACGTGACGAAGTGATCGGTTCGGAAACCCGCGTCAAAGTCGTGAAGAACAAGGTGTCGCCACCGTTCAAGCAGGTGCAGTTCGACATCATTTATGGCGAAGGCGTTTCCAAGACGGGCGAGTTGATCGAACTTGGCGTCAAGGCTGGCGTGATCGACAAGTCTGGCGCCTGGTACGCCTATGGCGGTCAGAAGATCGGCCAGGGCAAGGAGGCTGCGCGCCGCTTCTTGAAAGAGCATCGCGACACCGCAATTGCAATTGAGGACGCCATTCGCGCCAAGACCGGTGCGGTCTCCGACGCCATGTATTCGCCGCCGACGGATGAAGAAGAAAAAGACGCCGCGGAAGGCTGACAGGTTCGCCGGCCGGTTGGAGGCGTGTAGCCGACCCGACCCCATGCCCTGGCCCGTTTCTGGCTGGCCGGCGAATTCAAGTCAGATGGGTGTGTTTGCCGGGGAGCGTGCGCCATGGAGCCGCGCGTTTCATTGATCACGCTCGGTGTGGAGGGCTTGGTCCGCTCGCGAGCGTTTTACGAGCAACTTGGGTTTAGGGCGTCGTCGATTGGCGGCTGTTCGGTTTCTGCAGGCGGGGCCGCTGCCGATCTGTTTGTGGAGTCGCGCCGAACTCGCAGGTGATGCGGGCGTCGCTGATGGGCAGGTGGGATTTCGGGGTGTCGCGATTGCACACAATGTCCGGTCCAGGGAAGCGGTGGATGTGACTTTGGCCGAGGCCGAGCGGGCCGGTGCGCGAGTGACAAAGCCAGCACACGACGCCGATTGGGGTGGGCGCTCGGGTTATTTTTCGGATCCGGACGGCCATCTCTGGGAAGTGGCGTGGAATCCGCATTTTCCACTCGACCAGGGTGGAGCGCTGACACTGCCGCCCTGACTTGCTTTGGGGTGACGCCGCGTCGCTTGGCGTTGTGCGCTGCAATACCTATACCCGAAGCTGAACACCGATTTGGCTTCAGGAACCGATGCAAAGCGTCAACGACATCCGCCAGGAATTCTTGGAGTTCTTCCGCGGCCGTGGCCACGAGCTGCCGGGCTCGTCGTCCTTGGTTCCGCACGACGATCCGACCTTGCTCTTCACCAACGCCGGCATGGTCCAGTTCAAGAACTACTTTACCGGCGCCGCGAAGCCGCCGTTTCCGCGTGCCGCGACGAGCCAGAAGTGCGTGCGCGCTGGCGGCAAGCACAACGATCTCGACAATGTCGGCTATACGGCGCGGCACCTCACCTTCTTCGAGATGCTCGGCAATTTTTCGTTTGGGGACTATTTCAAAGAAGCGGCGATCAACGCGGCGTGGACGCTGATCACCAAGAATTTCGGGCTGCCCAAGGACAAGCTCCTGGTCACCGTTTATCATGATGACGACGAAGCTGCGGATCTGTGGAAGAAAATCGCCGGTCTCCCGGAAGACAAGATCATCCGCATCGCTACGTCCGACAATTTCTGGTCGATGGGCGACACCGGTCCGTGTGGCCCATGTTCGGAAATTTTCATAGACCGCGGCGAGCACATCTGGGGCGGCCCGCCCGGTTCGCCGGAGCAGGATGGCGACCGCTTCCTCGAGTTCTGGAATCTCGTGTTCATGCAGTTCGAGCAGTTCGCCGACGGGCGTCCGCGCGAGAAACTGCCGAAGCCGTCAATCGATACTGGGATGGGACTCGAGCGCATGGCCTGCGTGATGCAGGGTGTGCAGTCGGTGTTCGAGACCGATCTCTTCCGTACACTGATCGCAGCGTCGGAAGAACTAACGAAGACGAAGGCCGAAGGCGACCGCGCACCCAGCCATAATGTCATCGCCGATCATCTGCGCTCGTCGTGTTTCTTGATCGCCGATGGCGTCTCGCCCTCCAACGAAGGTCGCGGCTACGTGCTTCGCCGCATCATGCGCCGCGCCATGCGCCATGCGCACATTCTTGGCGCGAAAGAACCGCTGATGCACCGCCTGGCGCCAACTTTGATTGCGGAAATGGGGGGCGCCTATCCTGAACTAAAGCGCGCCCAGCCGGTGATCGAAGCGCAATTGCGCGACGAGGAGGAGCGCTTCCGCCGCACGTTGGCGAACGGGCTGCGGTTGCTCGACGATGAGCTGAGCGATTTGAAGGAGGGGCAAAAGCTTTCCGGACGCACGGCGTTCAAGCTCTACGACACCTTCGGTTTCCCGCTTGACCTCACCCAAGACATTCTGCGTGGGCGCGGGCTTGAGGTCGATGTCGCCGAATATGATCGCGCGATGCAGGAGCAAAAGGATCAGGGCGCAGCGAGCTGGAAGGGCGCCGATGGCGCCGACAATCCGGCGATCTGGCATTCAATCCTTGAGCGCACGCGCGGCAATGCTTTCCTCGGTTATGGCGCCGAGCAAAGCGAAGGCGCGCTCACCGCTATCGTCGCGCATGGAGAGGAATGTCACGCGCTGAAGCAGGGCGAACAAGGTGCGCTGGTGTTTGATCGCACGCCTTTCTATGCGGAGAGCGGCGGCCAGGCCGGCGATCATGGCGTGACCCGCTTTGCCAACGGGGCGGAGTTCGCTGTCGAAGATACGCAGAGGCAAGCAGGCGCGCTGCATGCGCATATCGGCCGTTTGACCAGAGGTGCAATCAAGGTCGGCGACAAGGCGGCGCTGGAGATCGACCATGTGCGCCGCCAGCAGATTCGCGCCAATCACTCGGCGACTCACCTGCTGCATGCGGCGCTGCGAAATGTGCTTGGACCGCACGTCACGCAGAAGGGTTCGCTGGTCGAAGCGGATCGCTTTCGCTTCGACTTCAGTCATGGCCAGGCGATGACCGCCGACGAGATCGAGCGCGTTGAGGATCAAGTGAACGCGGTCATTCGCCAGAACGCGGAAGGCGTGATCAAGGAAATGGCGCCGGAGGCGGCGATCAAGGAAGGCGCGCTGGCGCTGTTCGGGGAGAAGTACGGCGACAGCGTGCGGGTGTTGCGCCTTGGTGATGCGCTCGATGCTAAGGGCAAGCCGTACTCGGTCGAGCTCTGCGGCGGCACCCATGTGAAGCGCACGGGCGACATCGCGGTATTTGCGATTTTGTCCGAAGGCGGCGTCGCCGCCGGCGTTCGCCGCATCGAAGCCGCGACGGGCGCCGCTGCGCTCTCGCATTTGAAGGCGCAGGCAGCGTTGGCGAAGACGATTTCCACCAACCTAAAAACGCCGCTGGCGGAACTGCCGGAGCGTGTCACCCAATTGCAGGAAGAGCGCCGCAAATTGGAGCGCGAGTTGAGCGACGCGAAGAAGAAGCTGGCGCTTGGGGGTGGCGGATCGAGCGCGAGCGCGGGCCCAGAGCAAGTCGCCGGTGTCGCGTTGATCGCACGCGTGCTCGAAGGCGTGCCGGCGAAGGATCTTCGCGGGCTCGTCGATGAAGGTAAGAAAAACGTCGGGTCGGGCGTGATCGCTTACGTCGGCGTCGAAGGCGGCAAAGCGGCGGTGGTGATCGGCGTGACTGACGATTTGAAGGCGAAAGTCTCCGCCGTGGACCTCGTCAAAGCCGGCGTGGCGGCGGTCGGCGGCCAAGGCGGCGGCGGCCGCCCCGACATGGCGCAAGGTGGTGGGCCCGATGGCGCTTCGGCGCCGAAAGCGCTCGACGCGATCCGCAGCGCGCTCAAGGGCGCGCTCGCAGCGTGAACATCGTTTACCGCGATGCAACGGCGGACGACGCGAAAGCCATCGCGGAATTCTGCGCGCGCACATTCGTCGACACTTTCGGTCATCTCTATCCGCCGGAAGATCTGTCGGCTTACCTCGCCGCGAAATACAGCGAAGCGATGCAACGCGAAGAGATTGCCGATCCAAGCATTCGCTATCGCCTAGCGCTCAACGGCGACGCGATCGCCGGCTATTGCATGATGGGTGACCTCGACATGGAGGTCGACGATACGCGCGCGCTTGAACTCCATCGGCTCTATGTCGACGCGCATATAAAAGGCGCCGGGGTCGCTGCAGCTCTGATGGACGATTGCCTGGCTTGGGCGCGTGCGAAGGGCGCGGAGCAGCTTTATCTGAGCGTCTGGGAAGAGAACCATCGCGCGCAAGCCTTCTACAAGCGCTACGGCTTTGAGCACGTCGGGGAGCACAAATTCATGGTCGGCAACACTGCTGACCGTGACTTCATTTGGCGGCTGACGCTCTGAGGAGACGGGAATGCTGCGAAACATCGGCGTGTCGTTCCTCAAGATACTTGCCTTCCTCATTATCTGGGCGTGCCTCACCGGAGTGGCAGTTTGGGCGACGGTGAGTTGGGGCGGCGAGAATTTCTATCTCAAGCTATCGTTCCGCGTTGGCCTTGAGATTGCGCTGACCGTCGCGACGCTTATTCCGCTGGGGTTGCTTGCGCATTTTGTCGACCACCGGCGGCGAGCGTCCCTGGGGTTCTCTGCGCGGTTTCATGATTTGTTGTCGGGCGCCATCGTCGGCGCTTGCATTTTCTGTTTGTCACTGGTCGCGCTTGTCGCGACCGGCGCGGCGCACATTGAGCCGCATCTTGCGTCATTCTCGGCGCGAGCTTTGGCGATTGGCCTAATCGTTTGCTTCTTCAATGTCGTCACGCAGGAAGCGCTAGTGCGCAGCTACATGTTTCAGGAGCTGTGGGCGAAGTATGGGGCCTGGGTCGCGACGATCGTCACGACAATTGTCTTTGTCGCGCTGCACGCGAATCCAATTTCACACGGGACGCAGGGCCTGATTGCCGGCGCCAACATTTTACTGGCAAGTTCGATGCTCAGCCTCGCTTATGTACGCACGGGGCAACTCTGGTTGCCCATCGGCATTCACCTGGGTTGGAACGGACTGCAGGGACCGGTGCTCGGCATCAACGTCACCGGCAACGATCTCGCGTTCGGGCACTGGAGCGTGTTTGCGTTTCCCGGCGATGCACTCTGGACCGGCGGTGCGATGGGCGTTGAGGGCGGTCTGGCGGGTTTGATTGGTCCGGCAATCGGCATCGCCATCGTTGCGTTTGCGTTCAAACAACAACCCCAACCCGACTTCTCGAGAGTCGAGTCCGCAACGAAGTAACGTCTCGGAAACCAAATCAATCGTTTTTGGACAAGTCGATTCGGGTTGGGGGACAGCGGATGACGCAGAACGACGCTCTGGCGGCCTATCTCGGGCCAGAGATATTTGAACGGCTCGAATGGAGCCGACTCTCACCGTCGCAACGTGAGGCGATTCTGTCGGTGTTCCGAGTCGGAATCGGCGCCGGGGCGCAGTCGGGCGTGGTGTCGACCATCGATTGTGTGCTCGGCCAGGGCCGCGTGTTGGTTTGTGAAGACGGATCGCGCTGGAAAACGCAGGAGCGTGACGACGCAGAATTGGTTGAGGATTGGGGCGCCGGCGCGCTGATCGCTGTGCACCGGCAGTTGATGTACCGGCTCGACCCTTACCAAGCGGCAGAGGTGGAGCTTCTCAGGCTTTAGTTCTAGCGTCTCATTCCGGAGACGCACCAATGCCAGATTTTGAAACCATCAAGCTCGACATCGCCGATGGTGTCGCTCAGCTGACGCTTCACCGGCCCGATCGGATGAACGCGTTCACCGACCAGATGGTGCGCGACATGATCGCCGCGTTCGACATCACGGACGCCAACGATGATGTGCGTGCGGTTATCGTCACAGGCTCTGGCCGCGCTTTCTGTGCAGGCGCGGATCTCGGCAGCGGTGGCGCCACGTTCGACTACGAAAAGCGGCTGGCTGATCGCGGCGGTACGGGGAAGTTTGATCCGGATCGCGCGCGAGACGGCGGGGGCCAGGTTGGCATCCGCATCTATGAGAGCAACAAGCCGGTGATCGCGGCGATCAACGGCGCGGCGGTCGGCGTTGGCGCGACCATGACGCTGCCGATGGATATTCGCCTGGCGGTTCCTGGCGCGAAGTTGGGCTTCGTGTTCGCGCGGCGCGGCATCGTGCCGGAGACGCTCTCTTCGTATTTCCTGCCGCGGTTAGTCGGCGTCTCGACAGCGTTGGAATGGACGATGACGGGACGCGTATTCACTTCGGAAGAGGCGCAAGAGCGCGGCTTGGTGCGTTCGCTGCACAAGCCGGAGGAATTGCTTCCCGCAGCCTACGCGCTGGCGCGTGAGATTGCCGACAACACTGCGCCGGTATCGGTGGCGTTGGCGCGGCGGATGATGCTGGACATGCTCGATGCCGGACATCCGATGGAAGCGCATCGCTTGGAAAGCCGCTTGATGGTGGCGCGTGGGCAATCGGGCGACGCGAAAGAGGGCGTCACCTCGTTTCTGGAAAAGCGAACGCCCGTCTATCCTGACAAGGTGTCAAGCGACATGCCGCAGCCCTATCCGTGGCGGCCGACGCCCCCATTCAGAGAATAGTCAGCGGCGCTTTGCGCGCGATCAAAGCGCGACCTGCTGCTCAGTCGGAAGCTTGGCTGGAGGGAGGCTTGCATGCCATCCAACTTGATCGCGCACACTGATCCGCTGGCGCTGACGGCGCTTGGATTTCTGGCCGCCGTTCTGGTCCTGACGGTGGGTCTCTTCGGCTGGTTGATGATGCAAGGCGGCAAACGCCCGAAGAGCTAGGGCCGAGCGCGTCTGTATTGGATGAATCCGGATCGCTCGGCGATTTGGTCGTAGAGCTTGCGCGCCGCTTGGTTGGTTTCGTGCGTCATCCAATACACGCGCGGAAGCTTGAGTTCATCGGCGCGCGCATAGACCGCTTCGATCAGAGCGCGGCCGACGCCGCGCTTGCGCGCGTCCGGCGACGTGAAGAGATCGCTGAGATAGCAATAATTGTGTTCCGACCACGTGCTGCGATGGATCACGCAATTGACCATGCCGATGAGTTCGCCGGTCGCATTGTCCTCGGCGACCAGCGAGAACATCGGCTCACTGGGATCGAGCAGGCGTGCAAACGTCGTATCCGTGACTTCTAGCGCGACAGCGGACTCGTAGAATTCGAGATAACCCGCCCAGAGGGTTTTCCATCCGGGGCGGTCTTCTCGTCGGAGGTCGCGAATGACGAATTTCATCCCCGGAGTGTCATGAAGAACGTACCTGACCAGTTTTCGTTGATTATCCAGCGACCCTCGATGCGGGTGAGAGTGTCATTGGCGGTCCCCTCGTAGCGAACCGCATGAACCTGATCGCCGCTGCCGTCGTAGAATTTGACAAACGTGATCGTGTTGCCGGTGCGTTTGCCATCAAGTTGAGATGTAATGACAGTGTCCGGTGCGCCGTACCGCCAGTCATCTTCTTGAATGTCGCCGGTGAAGCCGCCGCCGCCGATCTCTTCGATCTGAGCGTTGAACACTGTTTCCGGCATGCGGTCCGCTGGATAGCGAAAGGCGCCGCTCCATGAACCCGTGAGGGAGGAGCGGCGCGTCATCTCAAGCCTTGGCTACCGCGCGATCGAGATTGGCGGCGATGGCGTCGAGGAAGCCTTCGGTGGTGAGCCACTTCTGTTGATCGCCGACGAGCAAGGCCAAATCTTTCGTCATCTGACCGGCTTCGACGGTGTCGACCGTGACCTTTTCCATCAGATGCGCGAAGTCGATCAGCTTTTGATTGCCGTCGAGCTTGCCGCGATGCGCGAGGCCGCGCGTCCAGGCGAAGATCGAGGCGACCGAATTGGTGGAGGTCGGTTCGCCCTTTTGGTGTTGGCGATAATGGCGGGTGACAGTGCCGTGCGCGGCTTCGGATTCCATGGTTTTGCCATCGGGCGTGAGCAGCACCGAGGTCATGAGGCCGAGTGAACCAAAGCCCTGTGCGACGGTGTCGGATTGCACGTCGCCGTCATAATTCTTGCAGGCCCAGATATAGCCGCCGGACCACTTCAGCGCCGAAGCGACCATATCATCGATCAGGCGATGCTCGTAGGTGAGCTTGCGTTTATCGAACTCGGGTTTGAATTCTTTTTCAAACACCTCCTGGAAGATGTCCTTGAAGCGACCGTCATAGGCTTTGAGGATGGTGTTCTTGGTCGAAAGATAGACAGGCCAATTCTTCATCAGCCCATAATTGAGCGATGAGCGCGCGAATTCGCGGATCGATTCATCGAGATTGTACATCGCCATCGCAACGCCCGCGCCCGGCGCGTCGTAAACATCGTGCTCGATCACCTGCCCGTCTTCGCCGACGAATCTGATGGTGAGCTTGCCCTTGCCGGGGAATCTGAAATCGGTGGCGCGGTATTGATCGCCGAAGGCGTGACGGCCAACGACGATGGGTTGAGTCCAGCCCGGCACCAGGCGCGGCACGTTCTTGCAGATAATCGGCTCGCGGAAGATGACGCCGCCCAGGATGTTGCGGATGGTGCCGTTCGGCGACTTCCACATCTTCTTGAGATTGAATTCCTTCACGCGCGCTTCGTCGGGAGTGATGGTGGCGCACTTCACGCCGACGCCGGCCTTCTTGATGGCATTAGCGGCGTCGATAGTGACTTGGTCGTCGGTAGCGTCGCGGTGTTCGATGCCGAGATCGAAATATTGCAGATCGACGTCGAGATAGGGGTGGATCAGGCGGTCCTTGATCAGCGCCCAGATGATGCGCGTCATCTCATCGCCGTCGAGTTCGACGACCGGATTGTCCACCTTGATCTTCGCCATCTGCCAGTCCTTCAGGGTTCGGTTCGGCGCGGGTGGTAGCAGCTTGGACAGCGCCCGCAAACTGCGACTTGGCGCCTTGCGGGTTTGTCGCGCTTGGGGAAGGAAACCAATGTGACCCGCGCGCGAAACATGCCGCCCCCGATCGAGGATGAGTGGCCGGCGATTTGCCTGGTGCGCCCGCAAATGGGCGAGAATATCGGGGCCGCCGCGCGCGCCATGTTGAACTTTGGGCTGGTGCAATTGCGGCTGGTGGCGCCGCGCGACGCTTGGCCAAACCCGAAGGCTGAGGTGGTGGCGGTTGGCGCCGACCGGGTGCTCACCAAGGCACGCGTCGAATGGCGGCTTGAGGATGCGATCGCCGACGCAACTTTGGTTCTGGCGGCGACGGCACGGCCGCGCGGCATGGAAAAGCCGGTGTGGGGCCCGCGGGAAGCGGCGGAGAAGTTGCGCGCGGCGATCGCGGCGGGCGAACGGCCGGTGGTGATGTTCGGGCCGGAAGCCGCCGGCATGGAAAGCGACGAGATCGCCCGCGCGGACACGATCCTAACGCTGCCGGTCAATCCGGCGTTCGCCTCGCTCAATCTCGCGAATGCGGTTTCGGTGTTCGCGTTTGCGTATGCGGAAGCGCGGCAGGGAGAGAGCGTGCCGTCATGGTTCCGCGACGCCGAGAGCCCGCCTGCTACGCAGGAGGAGCTGGAGACCATGTTCCAGCATCTGGAGGCTGAGCTGGAGCATGGCCGCTTCTTTCATCCAATGGACAAAGCGCCGTTGATGAAGCGCAATCTACGGTCGATGTTCCTGCGCGCGCATTTGACGGGTCAGGAAACGCGGACGTTTCGCGGCGTGATCAAAGCGCTGACCATTGGGCGCGGCGGCCGAAAAAAGGACGATCCAGAATAGTCAGCTTCGCCGTGCCGTCCTGCGATCACCTCAGCGCAGCGGAATGAGCGCGCGAATGCGCGCGTCGCGCAGATACAGACCGCCCCAGACGAACAGCGCCAAGTAAACGCCGAACAGCACGTGGCTGAAGAGCGCGCTGCCGATACGCAGGTGCGTGGCGATGGCGCCGCCCAAATAGCCGGTGAGCAGAATGGCGCCGAGCACGCTGGTTTTCGGAAAGGCATAGAGCGCCGTTGAAAGCAGCAGCAAGACGGCGAGTGTGGTTATGTTGCTGGCGGGCCAGCCGAGTTGTTCGGTCGTCGAGATGACGATTGGCAGCTGCATAAATTTCATCGTGAAATCCATCACGAGGAAGAGGATGACGATGACGCTAAGCCCCCAGCCCGCGTAGGTCATGGTTCTTGATTGTTGCACAGCCGCCTCCATTGAAAATTCTCCCCCAAGAACGAAGCGAGGCGGGCGACGCCGACAGGTACCCACAATTATTTTGCACGGGCGCCTTCTTGGAGCTTGTCTAGGTGCATGCGGATGTACGCGGCTTCCGCCGGCGAATTGGCGAGCGCGATGGCGCGATTGAAGGCCTCACGCGCCTCGGCATTGCGCTTCAACTCCATCAGAAAGGCGCCGCGCACGCCGTGAAAATGAAAATAGTTCTGCAGCCGATCGGCGAGCGCATCGATCATATCCAGCGCGGCTTGCGCCCCACGCACTTTTGAAACGGCGACGGCGCGGTTGAGGGTGACCACTGACGACGGCTGAAGCTGCTCAAGCGCCGCGTAGAGCAGATCGATCTGCATCCAGTCGGTCTCCGCGAACGCCGGCGCGCGCGAATGGAGCGCGGCGATGGCCGCCTGGATTTGATAGGGTCCGCGCTGTTGGTGGCGGATGGCCTTGTCGATGAGCGCCAAGCCTTCGGCGATTCTGTCCTTGTGCCAGCGTGCGCGGTTCTGGTTTTCGAGCAGAACGATGTCGCCGTTAGCGTCAAAGCGGGCAGCGCTGCGGGCGTGCTGCAATAGCATAAGCGCGAGGAGGCCCATGATTTCCGGCTCGGCGGCGAAGAGGCCGAGCAGCATGCGGGTGAGCCGAATAGCTTCGTCGCAGAGCGGCGCGCGCATCGGCGCTTCGTCGCCGCTCGCGGAATAGCCTTCGTTGAAGACGAGATAGAGCATGGCCGCCACCGCCGCGAGCCGCTCGGTGCGCTCGGGCGCGGTTGGCGCTTCGAACGGGACGCCGGCGTCGGCGATGCGGCGCTTGGCGCGGGTGATGCGTTGCTCCATCGCGGCGCCGCTCACCAAAAAGGCGCGAGCGATCTGCGGGACTGAAAGACCCGAGACGATGCGCAGCGCGAGCGCGATCTGCTGCGTCGCGGGCAGTTCGGGGTGGCAGCACACGAACAGCAAACGCAGCACATCGTCGCGATAGTCGGCATTATCGAGGCGCTCGACGATATTGGATTCCGCATCTTCAAGATCGGAGAGTTGGTCCTCGTCAGGGAGTGCTTGCTGCTTAGCGCTGCGGCGCTTCGCGTCGATCGCGACATTGCGGCCAACGAAGATGAGCCAGGCGGCTGCATCGCGCGGCGGTCCGTTCCTTGGCCAAGCGGAGAGCGCCTTGAGGCACGCCTCTTGGTAGGCCTCCTCCGCCGTATCGAGGTCGCGGAAATAGCGGAGCAGCGCGCTCACCGCCTGCGGCCGCGCGGCGGTAAGCGCCGCGTCGATCCAGGCAAGATCAGTCACCGCGCGATCTGGTCGTTGTTGAAGAGCCGGACGGGACGGATCTCGTAGGCGCCGCCGGGATTGGCTTGACCGAGCTCGCGGGCGATGACGACCGCTTCGTCGAGGCTTTCGCAATCGAGGATGTAGAAGCCAAGCAACGCTTCCTTGGTCTCGGCGTAAGGGCCGTCGAGCACCAAGTCCTTTTCCTTGATCAGTGTAGTCGCCGCGGTCGTTGGCATCAGCCGGAGCGACGGACCCATCTTGTTTTGTTTGCGCAGCCGCTCGTGGACGACTTCCAGGCGATCCATCACCGCGTCGTCCTCCTCTTTGGACCACGACATGACGGCGTTTTCGTTGTTGTAGCAGAGGAAGGCGTAAAGCATCGGAACCTCGGGGTCGTTTCAAAGACGTATGAACGGGGCGATGGCCCGACACCTCACGGCCGAATGTTTTGCCGGCGCCTCGCCGATTACCCACTTTGGGTCAAAGTGCTACCGCGGCCAGGCCTGGATTTCGCCAAGAATATTTGCGGTATCTGGTGACGAAGCTCTGGAGGGGGCTGACGCCATGGCCGCAAGGATCATCTCTGTTTCGAACATGAAGGGTGGCGTCGGTAAGACCACGTTGTCGGTGGCGATGGCGCAAGCCTTCGCGGGCGGGGCCGGGGGTGGCCGGGGCGTTAAGACGCTGCTGGTCGATCTGGACGCGCAGGCCAATGCATCCTTCTGGCTCTGTGGTTACGCCGATCTGACCTCGGCGATCGAAAGCTCGAAGACCATCGACTGCTTCTTCGAGGATGCGGTCGTTTTCGGCAAAGACGTCGCCGTCGCCAACTGGGCGCGTCCCGCCAAGGCGCTTAGCGACACACTGTTTGTCGCGCCTTCCAGTCCAAATCTGCGCATTGTCGAGCGCGAGCTGATTGTTTTCTTGTCCCGACGCCATCGCAACCTGATGGAGGTCGAGCGCGTCGTCAGCGATTTGCTTGAGCAAAATCTCAAGACGCTGCGCAACGCCTACGATGTCATCATCTTCGACACCGCGCCTGGCATCTCGGCCATGACTGAGGCGGCGCTGCGGCTCTCCGATCTGGTCATCGTGCCGACGGTGCCGGATTACGTTTCCAATCTTGGACTGCTGTCGTTTTGCCGGAGCGTCAGCTGGAGCAGCAACGATCCGCTGAGCGCCAAGCGCCTGCCTTGGGTGGTCGCCAACAAGGTCAAACAGACCCCACACCATCAGCGCATGTTGAAGCAAATGCGCGAGGCGGCGGAGTCGGACGAACGCGAGTTCCGGATGTTCCGCACGGAAATCCCAAACTCGCCGCGGATCGACGAAATTGCTTCGGACTTGAACGTCGACGGCGAACTCGGGTTTGACGCTGAAGGCGTGCAAGTTTTCGCTGCACTCGCTGCCGAGGCGCTGGACATCGCGGCGCGCGAAAGCGTTGCGCCTGCTGGCGCCTGAGGGCGCTGCTCAGCCCTGCAACAGGCGAACGTAGTTGCCGCAGGTGTCGTCGAAATCGGCGAAGAGCGTCGGGCCCAGTTGCGCCGGTGGGGCTTTGAACACGACGCCTTTGGCTTTGAGCGCGTCGTATTCGGCGGCGATGTCTGCGGTGTAGAGTTGGGTTTGCGGAATGCCGCGGGCGTAGAGCGCTTCGGTCATCGCCTTCGCTTCCGCGACGCCGGAGTTCGGTTCGAGCAGAAGTTCGACGCCGCTTTGATCATCGGGCGCGGTGAGCGTGAGCCAGGTGGCGTCACCGCAAGGAATGTCGTGCTTGATCTTGAAGCCCAGCTTCTCGGCATAGAAGGCGCGGGCGCGGTTCTGATCGTTGACGAGGATGGATGTGAGTTTGACGCGGATCATGCTGCACCTATTGGCATGGGCCAATCTGATCCGGCCCCAATCCATTGATAACTACTTCGGGATCTAGCGTCATCTGGGCGCCACCACCCTGATAGACATCGAAGCCATGTCTTGAGCCTTGATACCGCATTCGCGCGTGACGCCCGTCGACTGAAACGTCAGCGATGTGGCCATTCTCGCTGAAAACCACATGAACAGTCTGGTCGTGAGCTGCAAGGTAGCAGCCAAAGTCGCGAGTTTGACCGGGAAAGAATGGCGTCCCCTGAAGCGGCCACAAGCCAAACCACCACGCGACCGGCAGATAGAGGATGACAATCGTGAGTGCGACAACCGCCATCAAGCAACCGCGTATCACGCCGGTGTTCCCACCAGTTCGTGCCCTTCGCCGCCGACGATTTCGACTTTGAAGATCGCGCCGTCGGCGATTTCGTCTTCGCTGTCGACGTAGACCACGCCGTCGATCTCTGGCGCATCCGCTTTGGTGCGGCAGGCGTAGGCTTCAGCGTCTTCGTCCCAGCCGTCATTGATGACGTCGACGGTCTTGCCGATCATTTGCTGGCCGCGCGCATGCGCTAGTGTGGTCTGCACTTCCATGAAGCGGTCGTAGCGCTCGTTGATGTCGTCTTGGTCGACGTGATCGGGCAGATCGCGTGAGGGCGCGCCTTCAACGTTTTCGTATTTGAACACGCCGGCGCGATCGATTCCCGCTTCTTCGATGAAATCCAGCAGCGTTTCGAAATCATCTTCGGTCTCACCGGGGAAGCCGACGATGAAACTCGAACGGATGGTCAGATCGGGGCAGATGCCGCGCCATGTCTTGATGCGATCGAGGACTTTGTCCTGATTGGCGGGGCGGCGCATGGCTTTGAGCACGGTGGGTGAGGCGTGCTGGAAGGGGATGTCCAAGTAAGGAAGGATTTTGCCTTCGGCCATCAGGCCGACGACGTCGTCCACGTGCGGATAGGGATAGACGTAGTGGAGGCGTGTCCACACGCCCAAGTCGCCGAGCTCTTTGCAGAGATCGAAGAATTTGGCGCGGACCATGCGGTCCTTCCATTTGCTCTCGGCATATTTGACGTCGACGCCGTAGGCAGAGGTGTCTTGTGAGATCACCAGCAATTCTTTGACGCCGGCCTTCACCAGCGATTCCGCTTCCTTCAACACGGCGTTGGCCGGGCGTGACACGAGATCGCCGCGAATGCTGGGGATGATGCAGAAGCTGCAGCGATTGTTGCAGCCTTCGGAGATTTTCAAATAGGCGTAGTGGCGTGGCGTGAGGCGGAAGCCGCCTTCGGGCACGAGATCGATTTTCGGATCGTGCAGCTGCGGCAGATGCGTGTGCACGGCGCCGACGACAGCCTCGTATTGATGCGGGCCGGTGACTTCCAGCACCTTCGGATGCGTGTCGCGGATGAGCGACTCTTCCTTGCCCAAGCAGCCGGTGACGATGACCTTGCCGTTTTCGGAGATGGCTTCGCCGATGGCGTCGAGGCTTTCGGCTTTGGCGCTATCGAGGAAACCGCACGTGTTGACGACGACGAGGTCGGCGCCTTCATAGCTGCTGCTGAGCTGATAACCCTCCGAGCGCAGGCGCGTGATGATGCGCTCGCTGTCGACGAGGGCTTTGGGGCAGCCGAGGCTAACGACTCCTATTCTTGGGCCGATGGTTGGGGCTTTTGTCATATGAAGGCGCGGCTTCTAGCGCAGACCATGCGTTATCCCAAGGGCTGGCGCTGAAAATGAGCCGGTCCGGAAACGGCCAGCGCGCGCGTCCGAATTCGGCGATAGTCTGTGCCAAAAAGGAGATCGCCGATGGCTACCATCCGCCGAGAATTTCGCTCGCCGCGTTCGGCTGACGAGGTCTGGGGCGTGCTGAAGAAGTTCGACCAGGTGCATGAACTCGCGAAGGGCTTCGTCACTGCGACGAGAATAGAGCCAGGTGGAGCGCGGGTGGTGACATTTGCGAATGGGATGGAGGTTCGAGAACATTTGGTGAGCTCCGACGATGCCCAGCGGCGGCTGGCGTATGCGATCACCGATAGCCCGCGGTACACGCACTATAACGCAACGGCGCAGGTGTTGGATGACGGCGAGGGTAGCCGTTTTGTTTGGATCGTGGATTTTCTGCCGGACGACATGACGCCGACGCAAAATGCCGCGATGGACGCGGGTGCGGCCGCGATGGCCAAGGCGCTCGCTTGAGTCAGCGCGCCGCGACGCGCGCCGGTTCCGCGGGCAAGGTGTAGCGGATGATGTCGTCGAAACCGGCGCCGCTTTCCGCGTCAGCGGCGTGGGGCGCACTCAAGATGAGCCAATCGCACGCTTCAGCGATGCTGTTGAAACGACGCACGTCGGTGGACATGCCATCGCGTGTATTGCGATTGGCCATCCAATGGTGAAGGTGCGCTTCCGCGGCCAAACTTTGGCAAATCCAGGCTGAGCGGCGCAGGATCACAAACTGCATCGGCTCGAACAATGATCGATATTTCACGAAAATGCCGTTGAGCGAGTCAAAGGCGATCGAGTCAAAATCGGCGTGCGGCAGAATGATGTTGAGGCAATCGTAGGGAAGCCAACGCGGGTGATCGCTCTGAAAATCAGCAAGCGCCGCGAGCTCGGCCGCCGTCACCGAACCCGAGAACTCGACCCGATTGAGCTCGAGCGCTGCATTGTGCCGCAAGGCGACGGTCACGAGCCGCTCCTGAAACCTAAACCGTGCCCAGCGGTTCTTGAGAAAACGTTAAGACGCCTATTGGGACGCAGTGTGCTCACTCCGGCGACTGATCTCCCGCCCGAGTGGAGGCGCGCTCAGGCCTTTTGCTCTTTGGCGGTCTCAATAGCCGCGCGGAAGGCGATGGGATTGGCGATGTCGGGCACGATGACGGCGTCAACACCGGTACCCTCGATGCGCAGGTGCCCGTAGCCCAGAATCCGGCCCATGAAGCTCTGCTCCAGCTGGACGCCCTCGATGTTTTGAAGGGCGATTTCGTTGGTGTGGAGGGTGAAGAGGCCGGTCTTTTCCACGAAGCGGTGCGAGGTGACGGCAATTTCGGTGGTGTTTTGGCGCACCATCATGGCCACGAAGATCCAGATGCCGATCAGGCACCAGAACAGGAAAATCAACGCGGCCCAGGCCTTAACGCTGTACCACCAGTGAAAATGCGCCCTGGCGACGATGCGCTCGCCCGATCCGAGGGATCTTTCGATGTAGCTCATGGGGGTCTATTTGACTTCCGAACCCCGTTCCGTCAAAAGCCCTCGCTTTCCGCGGCCCCCTTCTATGAGGGCCGGGATCATGCTGGGTGACGGGCGAACCGCCAGGGTAGTCGCGATCTCGTTGTGAGGTCGCCGGGCCCCGTCAACGGAAGAAGGGGCGAAACCGCCCATGACGAAGCGTATCCAAGCCAAATACAAATCAGACCGCCGTTTCGGCCAGAACCTCTGGGGCCGTCCGAAATCGCCGGTGAACAAGCGCCAATACGGCCCGGGCCAACACGGCCAGCGCCGTAAGGGCAAGACCTCGGACTTCGGCCTGCAGCTGGTCGCCAAGCAAAAGCTGCGCATGTACTACGGCAACATCACCGAAAAGCAGTTCCGCAAGACCTATGAGGAAGCCGCGCGCCGCAAGGGCAACACGGCCGAAAACCTCATCGGTCTGCTTGAGAGCCGCCTCGATGCGATGATTTATCGCTGCAAGTTTGCGCCGACGGTGTTTTCGGCGCGCCAATTCGTGAACCACGGCCACGTCAAAGTGAACGGCAAGCGCGTCACCATTCCATCGTTCCTGGTGAAGGTCGGCGATCTGGTGGAAGTGCGCGACAAGGCCAAGTCGATGGCGATCGTGCTGGAAGCGCTGCAAAGCGGCGAGCGCGACACGCCGGACTACCTGGAAGTCGATCCCAAGGGCATGGTGGCGCGGTTCTCGCGCGTGCCGACGCTCTCGGATGTGCCGTATCCGGTGCAGATGGAACCGAACCTGGTCGTCGAATATTACGCGAGCTGATCGCGGCGTCTTCGCCCGAAGATTGAGGCCCGCCCTTGTGGCGGGCCTTTTTCTTGTATGCTCGGTGTCATGAGCAAGCCTTGGAAGAAACTCGACGAAGCCGTCCTGATTGCGCCTGGCGAAAAGGCGATCCTGAAAAAGCGCGACACGGTCGGCGAAGAGCTGTTTCCCGATCGCGATGAGGCGGAGGCTTCGCTCGCGGCGGACGTGAAAGAGATCGACAAACTGCAGGACCAGCTTTGGGCGGAGCGGACGCGCGCTTTGCTGGTGGTGCTGCAAGGCATCGACACGTCGGGCAAGGACGGGACTGTGCGCGGAGTGTTTGGATGCTGCGGTCCGCTGGGCGTGACGGTCACGCCGTTTGGCGTGCCGAGTTCGGAAGAGGCGGCGCACGATTACCTTTGGCGCATTCACAACGCCGTGCCGAAGAGGGGCATGATCGGCGTTTTCAACCGCTCCCATTACGAGGACGTGCTGGTCGTGAAGGTGCGCAAGTTCGCGCCGCCGGAGGCGATCGAGCAACGCTACGGGCAAATCAACGACTTCGAAGAATACCTCACGGACAACGGCGTCACCATTTTGAAATTCATGCTGCATCTATCGAAAGATGAGCAGCGCAAGCGGCTAGAGGATCGATTGGAGCAGCCCAAGCATAACTGGAAATTCAACCCCGGGGATCTCGAGGACCGCAAATTGTGGAGCGACTACGAGAAGGCCTACGAGACCATGCTGGAACGCTGCTCGACTGAACACGCGCCGTGGCGGGTGATCCCGGCGGACAAAAAGTGGAAACGTAACGCGATCATTGCTTCGATCGTGCGCGGCGCGCTGGAGCGGATGGACCCGAAGTACCCTAAGCCAAGCTGGAAGCCGTCGGATTTCAAGATTGAGTAGGTGCGCCGTCCTCGGCGCGGATGATGCCGAGTGAAATGACGCGCTTGATGGCTTCGTCTGGGCCGATGCTGAGCGGCTTGAGCGCCGCGCGTTTCATGTAGAGCAGGTAGCCCGAAGTCGGCACCGGCGCGTGCGGCACAAACACCGCGACCAGGTCCTCGTCGCTGATGTCCGAGACGACTTCCGCTGCGTGCTCGTTGGTGATGAAACCGATGGTCCAGATGCCGGGATATGGAAATTCGAGCAGTACGGCTTGCTTGAACGAGGTGCGCTCGGGCGCCGCAATCTGCTGAAACACCTGCTTAGCGCCGCCATAGATGGAACGCACCAGCGGCAGATTGCCGATCACCTGGTCGGTTGAATCGACCAGCCAGCGCCCGATGAGATTGCCGGCGAGCGCGCCGATGAGGGTCAACACCAGCACTGCAATGATGACGCCGCTGCCGAAAAAGTTGGGGGCGAACGGCTTGACCGTCGCCGGGATCAGCGGCGCCACGTTGTGATCGATGACGCTGACGACGAGGTAGATCACCCAGATCGTCACGACGAACGGCAGCACCACGGCGACGCCGGCCAGGAACGAATTCCGGAGCCAGGTGAGCAGGTTGAAGCGGCGGACGGCGCGGAACGGGGTCATTGCGGCCCATGTAGGCCGCGTCGCGCGCCGCTGGAAGCGGGTCTAGCCGCGCACTTGGATGCTTCCTACCTTTGCTCTCATGTTTGGCCGCAAGACTTCCTTCGTCTCGGCGCCGCGCAAACGCGGACCGCGGGACGGTTTTTCCGAAACAGTCATTCGGGTGGTGGACGATATTGGCCCGGCGGTGATTAGCATTCGGCGCACCAGCCAGATGCGCAATCTGTATGACGGCGCCGGCTCCGGCGTGATCGTTTCGCCGGATGGTTATGCGCTGACCAACAATCACGTGGTGCGCGGGGCGGGCCGCCTGGAGGGCGTGCTGCACGATGGCAGCGTTGTTGCCGCCGAAGTTGTGGGCGCTGACCCCGACACGGACTTGGCGCTGCTTCGTTTGAGCGGGCGTGGCCATCAAAGCGGGGCGCTTGGCGATTCCGACGAGCTCAATGTCGGCGAATTGGCGATCGCTATTGGCAATCCGCTCGGCTTGCAGGCGACGGTGACGGTGGGCGTGATCTCGGCGCTGCGGCGGACGCTGCGCGGCGAGGGCGGGCGGCTGATCGAGGATGTGATCCAGACCGATGCTGCGCTCAATCCCGGCAATTCGGGCGGCGCACTGGTGGATGCGCATGGCACGGTGGTCGGCATCAACACGGCCATCATTGGCGGCGCGCAGGGCATTTGCTTCGCGGTGCCGAGCAATACCGCCAAGACGGTCATTCCCGACCTGATGCGCAGTGGCCGCGTGGCGCGCGGCTGGTTCGGCATTGGCGGGCAGACGCAGGATTTGTCGCGAGCGCTCGTGCGCCGCTTGGGGCTCGATGTTGAGAGCGGCGTGCTGGTGGTGGCGGTATCGGGCGGCGGACCGGCGGAAACGGCGGGTCTGCGCGTGGGCGATGTGGTGTTGAAGCTCGACGGTTTGCCGACGCCTTCCGTCGATGCGGTGCATAAGCTCTTGGGCCGCGAGCGTATTGGCCGGCGCGTGGCGCTCGACGTTTTGCGTGATGGGGCGCGGATTAAGCTCGATCTCGCGGTGACGGAGCGCCCGGACGAGCGGCGGAGTGCTTAGTCTATGGAGCGCCGGCGTTTTGCTGGCATGCGCTCGTTCTGAATGTTTGGCGCCGGCGGGATGCCGGCGCTTCAGAGCGATGGCGCATGCTCGCCCATCAAGGGCGAGGATGAGAGTCTGGCCGCACGCGGCTCTGCCGCTGCGGGTTCGAAGTTAGTCTGCTCCCGGCAAAATGGGAGAGCGGGGCGCGCAAGTGACTTGCGCAGGTAGAAAGTAGTTGGGGTTTGTCGCTTGCGCGCCCCGCGTGATTTGTTTTGCGAGATGTGCAGTTGAGCCACAACAAACTCAGCTGGACCTTTCGAGTTTCGTTTGCTCTCCTCGAAACTGCGGCGTCTGCTCTCACGAGTTTCTTCCGCATCACACTCAAACCACATCCCTTGAACTGTCAGCCATTGTGCACTGTAGCCTCCCGACAAGAGACCGAGGCAGTGTAAGCGGCTTTCAGACCGGTCGAATTGGAAACGGCGGTTTCGTTGATGGCAAAGGGATTTTCGGGCGAAAACTGTAGGATTGGCATGGCGCCAATCCCCCGATTTTCGGATGGACTCCGAATATCTCGCGCGGACGCCGCTTGTACGGTAATGTCGCCGCCGGGGGCTGACGACGAATTGGGAGGTTCGGCGATGGCGCTCTGGTTGGCCGCGAGTCTGTTGGCTCTTCTCGTTATCGCTGTGCGCCGAAGCGCATGGCTCGTTCTCGGTTTGGCGTTCGCACTACCCGGCGCCGCCACCGCGCAAATTCACCAGCCTCTGATGATTGAACAATGGTCGGGCTGGGAAGATCTCGGAGGCGCGCTGTTCAGAGGCCCGGCTTGTACCTCCTCGCAGTCCAATCGGATCGATTGCTTTGCCGTTCAGTACGGCGGCGTCATCGGCACGCGGCAATGGGCGCAGAACACCTGGAGCGCTTGGGCCAACGTCAATGGCGTCGTGGCGGATTCCTTCTTCAGCTCGCGGCCCGAATGCATGAGCTGGGGACCCGATCACGTCGATTGTTTCGTCTTCCGCGATGGCGACGGCGTTCCGTTCCGACGCACGTTTCACGCCGGCTTCGACACGGGCTGGGAGGCGCTTGGCGGTGCTCTGACGTCGGCGCCATCATGCGTCAGCACCGTGCTGCGCCACTTAGATTGCTTCGGGCGCGGCGGCGACGGTCAGCTCTATCGCAACTCGTTCAACGGCGACATTTGGAGCGGATGGAGCGCGCTCGGCGGACAATTGCTTGATCGCACCAAGCCGTCCTGCGTCGTGTTTCGGGGCGGCATTGTTTGCGTCACGGTGTTCACCGACAGCCGCATCCAAGTCTATCAAGTGGGAAGCAACGGCGCATCGATCACGAGGCCGCAAATCGGCAACATGGTGCAAGCCATCGCCGCAGGCACGGATCCAAGCTTCCGTTGCGTGGTGGCGCCGAGCCTCAATGTGCAGACAAGCAGGATTGAATGCTTTGCGCCCATGCTCGCGCCCAATGCGACGCTGGGCCGCTGGGAGTTCGACGGCGCCAGCTGGGGCATTTCGGACACCGGCGCCATCACCGGCGGCATTTCCAGCTACGATTGGGATTGCGTCGCGCAGCAAGATGAGCGCGTCGATTGCGTCGACCTTATAGGCCACGGGAGTGCAAATTTGCCCGGCCAAACAACGAGCATCACGCTGAGACACCTCAAGCTCGACTTCCTGCCGAGCGCCAACTGGGAAACCGTACCGCTGACCACGCCTGCCGGCGCGGGCGTGCCGATCTTCTTGCGCTGCACGAGTTGGGGACCGCAGCGGCTCGACTGCTTCGCGACGGGCGGCGGCTTCTCAGCGACGCACATGCTCCACGCGTGGCTGTCGCTCCAGCCCGCACGCCTCAGACCTTTCACGCCGCACTAGAGCGGCGTGGATCGGAAGCGCCGTATCTGGTCAAGCGCTGAACCGTGCGTCGTTGCGTGACGGCGTTCGCGATTTCTGTGACGTTCTGAGTGTCAGCGCACTCGCCACGTCGCTGCCGCTTCGACAGTGAAACGATCTGGGCCCGCTGTGCGCGCGGTGGTTCGGCTCTGAGCGTGCAGCGTTTCATTTTTACATCACCCGTTCGTTTGGTGGACGGCGTTGGCTCGACAGCCGCGATTGTGACCGCGGATTTATCATCTCGTTAACGACAATTGACCAATTTCTCGATCACGAGCTGCGGACCTGTCCCGCGAAGCATTCAAGGGGAATTGGCGATGAAGAAGGAATTATTGGGCGCAGCGGCCCTTTTGGCTGTTGTTGCGCCTGGCATTGCGCACGCCGACACAGGCGGTTCGGTGCGGCTGACTTATGCGGGTGCGGATTCCGACGCGGACAAGAACGGCGTGATCGCACTCGGCGGCGTGGTTGTCAGCGATCTGTCCGTCGATCATTGGCGCGTACAATTGAACGGCTCAACCGTCGACACGGACCAATACGGCACCTCCTATGCTTACGGTCAGGCCGAAGTGCATGCGGTCTATGACGCGGGCCAATTTCAGTTTGGCGGCTTCACCGGCATCAGCAACACGAACGGCTACGGTTGGTGGGAATATGGCGTTGAAGCCGCGATGAATTTCGATCGCGGACACATTGCCCTCAGCGCCGCCGGCGCAACGAGCCCGTATACCAGCTACGACAACATCAGTTCGTACGCGGCGGAAGGCAGCTTCAGCCTGACCGACGATCTCCATGTCGGCGCCACGTTGTCGACCACCGATTTCGGTAATTACGGGTCGGGCGACAGCATCAATTCGTGGGGCCTGAATGTCGGCTACAACATTCCGGACACCCACTTCTCGGTTGGTGTCGGCTATCGCTCGTCCGACGACGCGAACAGCACGAAGTTCTTCGGCGTATCGTTGGTCTGGAATTTTGGCGACGGCGCGGCTGGCCGCGTAATGCCGGGCGCCTCAGCGCTGGTCCCGGACGCGATCGTGGACCAATAGGCGCAACGTCGCACTCAGCCTAACAAACGGACGCCCCGGCTCGCGCCGGGGCGTTTTTTTGCGCCCAAGAGGCAAGGCGTTATTCTCAGCGACATTCACGCCGCCAGTTCGACACCCTTGTCCTGCAGCAGCGTCTTGAGTTCGCCGGTCTGGAACATTTCACGGACGATGTCGCACCCGCCGATGAATTCGCCTTTGACGTAAAGCTGCGGAATGGTGGGCCAGTTGGCGAAGTCCTTGACGCCTTGGCGGATGGCGTCGTCGGCGAGCACGTTCACGTCGAAATAGTCGACGCCCATATGATCGAGGATTTGCTCGACCATGTTTGAGTAGCCGGTTTGCTGACGCTAGGCTGTGCCCTTCATGTAGAACTCAACGTCGTGGCCGGCGACAGTGTCACGAATCCTCTCAATCGCGTCCGACATCTTCACTCTCCGATCGCCGAGG
>JACQAC010000129.1 GCA_016195245.1 Pseudomonadota bacterium | reverse complement strand
GCGCGAAGCGGCGAAGCCGGCGCGCCGCACCAGGGAGGAACGGCGCGCGTCGCGTGACGCCAAAGGCGCAGCCAAGGCAGGATTCGACGGGACCGACGCCAAATTGTTCGAAGCCCTCAGGGCTTGGCGGCGCGAAACGGCGCATGCGGACGGCGTGCCGCCTTATGTCATCTTTCACGACGCGACTCTCGCCGCCATTGTCGCGGCTAAGCCTTCGACTCTTGAGAGCCTCGGCCGGGTCAGCGGCATCGGCGAAGCCAAACTCAAGAAGCACGGCGCCGACGTGTTGGCGGTTCTCCTCACCGGTCAGCCCTAGCAGCGACGATTGGATTAGGCGCGAGCGCCTTCGTTCGAGGGCCGCGCCGCATACACGCCATGCTCGGCGAGTTCGCTGGCCTGCTCGACCCACTCTTCCTTTTCGATGCGACCACGCAGGCGCAGGTAGCGATCCATCCAGGCGACGTTTGGCGGCGTCCAAGCGGCAATTTGATCGAAGTGGTAAATGCCAAGCGAATTGAGCGTGGATTGCTGCAGGGCGCTGACGCCGTCGATCAAAGTGAAATCGTCTGGCGCGCCGTTATTGGCGGCAGGCAATCCCGGCGGACGCTCTTCGGGCACGGAAGGTGTCTGAGACTGTGAAGCGGACACCACGGCGGGCGGCTCCGGCGCCGCGCCATTCACCGGCACAACGGCTGGCCGTTGCTCCAAATGCCGCACGCGCGCTTCGAGGTAACGCGCACGCCACTTCCAGCGATCCGAATCAGACGCGTCTTCGGCCACAATCGCCGATCCCGCGGCATCAGCATCGGATGCTTCGGATTTCGCACCGTTTGCCTGCAAGTGCGCAACGCGCCGTTCCAGATAGAGCATGCGCCATCGCAAGAGCGCGTCATCGTCCGCATTGGCGGCGAACGGCGATACTTGCTCGGCAGAGGTTGCTGCTCCTGCGGGCGCCTCCGCGCGATTGCGCAGTTCTTGTTCGAGAAAGGCGATGCGGGCTTCGGCCTCTCGCGCCCGCCATTGGTGTGTCGGCTCTCCTGCAGCCGAACTTGGGTCAGGCGCTGGCAGAGCCGGCGGCTGCGCGGCCCTGCCTTCAAGGAACTGAACGCGTTGCTCGAAATAGCGAAGCCGCCAAGTTTGGAGCGCCGCGGCCTCGTCATCGTGAACCGGTTCAGGCTGAACCTCGACGGTTCGCGCCGCTTGGACCTCGTGTTCGGCGACCAGTGCGCGCAGTCGCGTCAGTTCTGCGTCATTGGCGTCGTTGCGTTCGCCACGCCGCTGCAGCTCCGCCAAGTCGCCGGCCAATTCCGCCGAACGCGTCCGCGATTGTTCCAGAGCCCGCTCCAATTCGGCGATGCGGCCGTCGCGAATAACCGCGAGACTGCGCGCCGTGTCGGCGTCGTTGACAATTGCGCTCTGCGGTGTGGCTTCGCCAGCTGCGAGCTGCGCTAGATCGCGCACTAGCTTGTCGCGTTCTCGCCGCTGCGCCGCTTGCGCCGGCGCGCCGCGCTCGGCGGCAATCGCCCAGCCAGCGAGGCCAGCGAACGCGGCCGCCAACAAGAGCCAAGGCGCGAGAACGGTGATCAGGTAAATCATCGCGTCACCCGCTCACGTTAAATTCGATGCGGCGATTAGCTGCCTGTCCGGCTTCGGTGGCGTTGTCGGCGCGCGGGCGCGCCGATCCGTAACCGTGCGCCGTGAGACGGCCGCGCGCTACACCTTGTTCAGCAAGATAGGCCGCTACCGCGTCCGCGCGCGCTTGCGAAAGTTGCATATTCATGTCTGGCGCGCCGTTGTTGTCGGTGTGACCCGCGACTTCGATGACAAAGCGATCACAGCGCAACGCCACGGAGGCGAGCGCGTCCAGCAAACGCCGGCTCGATGGATCGATCGTGGAGGAGCCACTCGGGAAGTTGATGACGTTGCGCTCCATGACTCGTTGGAAAGCATGCGTGCAGGTCTCGGCGTTGCCGTTAGCGAGGTTCAGGCCTTGCAGTTCAGGGTGATTGACGTCGAGGCCGTCAATGGTGACGTCCATGCGCACACGATAGGGCGCCGGTGGATTCGCAAGCGCCTGATGCAGCGCGTCGACACCTTCCTGCGTGCCATCACCAATGAATGCGACTTGATCATTGACAATACGCGCCTCGCCGACGCCAAGCTGCGCGAGGCCCTGGACCGTCTTAGTCGCAATCTCGGCAAAATGCGGTGACGGCGCGCCCCCGGCGACATGCATGTTGTCGACGATCATTGCGTTCTGGAACGCGCCATGCGCGGCGGCGACCAGCGACGAGCGGATGCGTTGCGTTGGCGTGGCGCCGGTCATGATGACACGCGGCCCGTCTCGCCTGACGCCCCAAACATAGGGCCGGTCGAAGACGCCGACTGTAACTGCGGCGACGTCGACGCTGGTGACGCCGCCGGCCCACGCGCCGCCAGGCCCGACTGCCGTCAGCGCTGCGTTGCGCGCCGCGAGGATGTCATTCGGGTCCTCAACCACACCGCTCAGGACGGCGCGTTGCCCCTGCATCTCGATATTCAACCCCGGCTGCCCAGCCATGGTCAGCGCCGTGGCGACGCGGTCATGCAAGACTGACGGCACACGCCAAACGGCGGCGCCGTTTGGAGCGAGCATGCCAAGCAGCGTTGCGATCACCGCCCCGCAAGCCCCGACCCAAAGCAGCAGGGGCCGGCGCGCGCTCGATTCCTGAAAGACGTTGCTCATGACGACCGCGCGCGGCGAACTTGAGCGTCGCTCAAAGCAGCGCGCAACGTGCTGATGTGCATGTCCTCCGCGCGGCGGCGGCGCGCATCGCTCCACGAAAAGATGCGCCAGCCGATGGCGAAGCCCAAAAGCACCGCCACGGCGAACAACACTACCTCGGACAAGAACAAGCCGACCATATTTCCCGCATCGCGCGCAGCTGAAGGTTCTTAACGCCCTTCTAATGCCGTTCAATCTAAGCGAAAACCCGAAACACCCCTGCGGTTGAACGCGCGGCAAAGAGGCTCATGGCGCACCAGATCACCAGCGCGTCCAATCCCCTGATCAAGACGCTCAAATCGCTGCACGCGAAGAAAGGACGAGCCGAGACCGGCTTGTTCCTTGCCGAGGGTGCGCGCCTGGCGCGCGAAGCCGCCGACCTGGGCGTATGGCCGGACACCATGCTTTACGCGGCAGATGCGTTGCAGCGTGGACAGGTTCGCGAATTGGTGGCGCAGGCGGAGCGGAACGGCGTGCGCTTGGTTGAAACCAATGAGCGCCTCCTCGGCAGTATCGCCAAGCGTGACAACCCGCAGACAGTGATCGGCGCTTACCGCCAGGCGCTTACGCTGCTTGACGTCATCGACGGCGATCTGGTGGTGGCGCTCGAGGGCGTACGCGACCCCGGCAATCTGGGCACGATTTTGCGAACCGCGGATTCGGTGGGCGCGGCCGGCGTCGTACTGCTGGGTGAAAGCTGCGATCCATTTTCAGTGGAAACCGTGCGCGCAAGTATGGGGTCTATCTTTGCCGTAAAGTTAGCGCGCGCGTCGTTCGACGATTTAATCAACTACAAGAGGAAACGCGGCGCCATTGTGATTGGCGCTTCGCTCAAAGGTGCGGCGCTCGACACCGAGCGCGCGGTGGACGGCCGCGCGATCGTGCTCATGGGCAACGAACAATCCGGCTTGCCTGCCGACATGGAAGCTGCGTGCGACCTTCTGGTGAAGCTGCCCATGCGCGGACGCGCCGACAGTTTGAATCTCGCGGTGGCGACGGCGGTCATGCTGTACGACTTGTGGCGGAGACGAGGCTATGACGGCGCCCGCGCCTAAAATACTGGTCGCCGATGATTGGCAGGACTATCGCCTGCTCGACTCCGGCAATGGCGGCAAGCTTGAGCAAGTTGGGCCGTACCACTTCGTGCGCCCCGAACCGCAAGCCTTGTGGTCGCCCCAGGCGCCAGCGCGGGATTGGGACGGCGCGGACGCCATCTTCTCGCCGGCGGACGACGATGAAGCCGGCCGTTGGCGCTTCAATGGCGAACTGCCGCCAACCTGGACGCTGCGCTGGGACGACTTGAAGTTTCAGTCACGCCCCACGCCCTTCCGGCATCTCGCATTCTTTCCCGAGCATTCCGTGCACTGGCGTTACGCGCGCGAATGGCTGCGCGGCCGCAAGGGCGGACACCCCGAAGTTCTCAACCTTTTTGGTTACACTGGTCTTGCCAGTTTGGCTTGCGCGTCGGCCGGCGCAAAGGTCACGCACGTTGACGCCTCGAAGAAGGCCATTGGCTTCGCGCGCGACAACCAACAGGAGGCTGGCCTGGCCCAGGCGCCCATCCGCTGGATCTGCGACGATGCACTGAGCTTCGTGAAACGCGAAATCCGCCGCGGCCGGCGTTACGATGGCGTCATCCTCGATCCGCCGAAGTTCGGGCGCGGGCCCAACGGTGAGACCTGGCAACTCGAAGGTGGTTTGGCTGAGCTCATCGATGCATGCCAGACCTTATTACGCGTTGAACCCGCGCAACGCGGCAGCGCACGCGGCTTCTTCATCGCGACGGTGTACGCTGTGCGTCTTTCTTACCTGGCGCTGGCGCAGACGGCTCAGCAAGCCTTCGAGGGCGCTGCAGGCGAGTGGGAAGTGGGTGAGATGGCCCTGCCTCACGCGAACGATCCACGCGTATTGCCAACGGCCATCTACGCGCGCTGGCGCAGCTAATGAAAGTTCCGTCCCTTCGGCATCACCTTCGCCGCCGGGCTGACGTGCAAGTTGATCCGCACGTCGCGCGGATGGCGCTGGCGAGAATCTTCATACTGGCCGTTGCGGCGCGGTTCGTCAGTGGGACCTGATGGATCAAGCTCAGCGCCGCGTGTTGAGAGCTTAGCCAGCATCGGTGTGTAATCATACGCACGTTCCGCAATCACGTGCGTTACGTTGCTTTCCGTCTGCACCACACCATCAATCGCCACCAAACGTCCACCGAGGATCTGGGCGCGATACTCTTCAAACATCCGCGGCCATACGATAATGTTAGCGATGCCGGTCTCGTCTTCCAGCGTCATGAAGATAACACCCGACGCCGTGCCAGGCCGCTGGCGTACAAGCACCAAACCAGCCACGCACGTGCGTTCTCCATTTTGCAGTTTGCTCAGTGTTTCGGCTTTGATGGCGCGTCGCTCGGTCAAACCTTCACGCAGGAGTGCAACGGGATGCGTGCGAAGCGACAATCCAATTGTGCGGTAGTCTTCAACGACATGCTCCCCCAGAAGCATTGGTGGCAGATTAAAATCGGGTTCTCGGCAACGCTGGCCGTTTTCTTCGAACAGCGGCAAATCTTCTTGTCCACCGACGCGATTGAGCGCTCGCGCCGCCCACAATGCATCGCGGCGATTCAATCCCAGCGAGCGGAATGCATCGAGATCCGCCAAGCGCTCGATCGAACCGCGACCAAGCCCGCTCCTCAGCCAAACGTTCCGAACAGAGTCATAGCCAGTGCCCCGATGGGCCACCAATTGCCTCATCGCATTTTCACTTAAACCTTGCGCTTGGCGAAAACCCAATCGAATGGCGTGGTCTGACTTGATATCCTGAACCATCTCCGCATGGCGCACATGCAACCGCGCCTGCGGCTCAGGATTTGGTTCAAGCGTGTTGTCCCAGTTTGAACGATTGATATCGATCGGCCGGACATCGACGCCGTGATCTATTGCATCGCGCACGATTTGCGCGGGAGCGTAAAACCCCATTGGCTGAGCATTTAAAAGCGCGGTGGCGAAGATGTCTGGGTAATAGCATTTCGATCGTCCCAACCCGCTTGAACGTCGCCATCGCGCGGCGTAGCTTGTCCGCTTCTGGCGGGCTGAAGCCGGCGCCTTCAATGGCGATTTGCATGGCTTGTTCTTGGAAAAGCGGAACACCGAGCGTTCTTTCAAGCACCTTTTCCAACGCAGGGTACGGATAGTCGAGCTTTTTGCCCTGTTCTTTGTCTTTGCGTCTCTTCAGATACGGATGAACCATTCCTCCTTGGATGGGGCCAGGCCGTACGATCGCCACTTCAATGACGAGATCGTAAAACTCCTGCGGTTTTAGCCGCGGCAACATCGACATCTGCGCTCGGCTCTCGACCTGGAACACCCCGATCGAGTCGGCGCGGTGCAGCATTTTGTAAACACGTTCATCGCTTGTGTCCGAGGAGTCGAGCTTCACGAGCTTTTGGCCGGGATAATGCTCTTTAGCTAAGTCGAATGCCTTTTTCAGACACGTCAGCATCCCCAAACCCAACAGGTCGACTTTGAGAATTCCGAGATCCTCTAGATCGTCCTTATTCCATTCGACGACCGTACGATCTTCCATCGCCGCATTTTGAATCGGCACGACATCGTGCAGTTTGCTGCGCGTAATGACGAACCCGCCGACATGCTGAGAGAGATGTCGCGGAAATCCCTGCAGCTGGTTTGCGAGATCGATGCATTTCATCAATCGTTTGTCAGACACATCGAGTCCGAGCTCGACTAAGTCCTTTTCTGAAACGCCGCGAGACCACCAATGCAGCATCTTCGAAAGACTGGCGATGCGATCCTCAGAATAACCGAATGCTTTTGCCACCTCGCGAATTGCGCTCCGTCCGCGGTAGCAAATCAGGGTCGCGGCGAGTCCGGCGCGATCTCGCCCATATTTGTGATAGACATACTGAATGACTTCTTCGCGCCGTTCATGCTCGAAATCGACGTCAATGTCTGGCGGCTCGTTGCGTTCCTCTGAAATGAATCTATCGAACAGCAACGTGTTTTCAGCAGGATCGACTGAGGTGATCCCTAAGCAATAACAAATTGCCGAATTTGCCGCAGAGCCCCGTCCTTGGCAAAGAATGGGCACTTTCGGATTGCCGTCCTTGCCATAGGCAGAACGCGCAAACTCGACGATGTCCGCTACAGTCAGAAAATAAGGAGCGTATTGCTTTCGCTCCACAATCCCCAGCTCACGCACCAGCGCTTGTCGAACTTTTTCGGGGACGCCGCCGGGATACCTTTTGTCTGCGCCGGCCCACGTGCGCGCCCGAAGGGCTTCCTGCGAACTCGCATATCCCGCAGATGTCTCCTCAGGATAATTGTATCGAAGTTCATCCATCGAAAACGTGATGTCAGACAAGAACGCGAACGATTCACTTACTGCTTGCGGCGCATCTCTGTAGAGACGCGCTATTTCCCGAGCGGGTTTCAGGTATCGTTCCGCATTCCTAGCCAGAAAATCCCGGGCTTCTTTCAAAGTTTTCTTCTCGCGAATGCAGCTGACGACATCGAGCAGAGGACGACGATCACAACTGTGCAGAAGAGGTTCAGTTGTGGCCAACAATCGCGCACCAGTTTGGCTGGCAATTCTGTTTAGCTGTCTTATGCGCCGCCGATCGTCTCCATTGAACTGAAACGGCGCTGCAAGCCATGCGACGCCCGAAGCATCGATAATTTCCTTAATGAGTTCTCTAAATCCTTGGGACTCAGCGCCGAGATCAAACGATGGAATGATAATGGTTTGAAGGCCGCGAGCATATTTCAAATAGTCCGCCAGATCTAGGTAACACTCCCCTTTCGGCGCGCGCCTATTTCCTTCGCTCAGCAACCGCGTCAGCCTTGCATAGGCCACGCGGTTTTTCGGATAGACAATGAGATCTGGCGCACCATCACGAAACGCCAATCGAGCGCCGACAATCACACGAAGGTCGACACCATCTTTCTCTTTTATAGATTTCGCCTTCACATGCGCGCGCACCACGCCCGCCAGCGTATTGCGATCCGCAATCCCAATCCCCGCCAGCCCAAGCTTTGCCGCTTGCTCCACGAACTCCTCCGGATGCGAGCCGCTTCGCAAAAACGAGAAGTTCGTCGTCACGCACAATTCGTCAAAGCTACTCATGCGAAAAGCCCATGCACGAACCAGCGTGGCGGCTCACCTGTTTCGCCGTACAATCCCTCACGATAGAGCCAATAGCGGCGACCGTCCTTGTCTTCGACGCGGTAGTAATCGCGCGTCAGCTCATCGCCCATCCAATCGCCGCTGATACGCTCGGGGCCTTCTGCGCGCGCCACTTCGCGCAGCACGCGCCGCCAGCGGAAACGGACGGGCGGACCATCCGGAACGATAGCGAGCGTTTCGATTTTTTGTGGACGTGAAAACAAGGTCAATGGCCGGCGCATGACGCCATCGCGCGGCGGTTTGTGTTTGGTTTCGATTTTTTTGTCTTTGAGCGCCGAGCGCCAACCAGCGGCGCGTTCGGGGTTGTGTACCGCCATGAGTTTGGGGCGCAGCACGCGTTCGGCCCCAAGCCTCGCGCTCAGGACATCGACAATCGCATTGATTTGTTCTGATGTGGCGGCGGTTTGCGAAACATTGACCAGCATCCGCATGTCGTCGCGAATGCTTTCCAGCTGCACGATATCGAGACGCGCCGCTTCAATGCCGAACTCAGCATTCAGATTTTCAGCGGCGAGATTCAGCTTTTCTCGAAAGAGCCGAAGTAGCGCTTTAACGGAACGTTCGGGACGGCTGACGCCAATCTCGATTATTCGATCGCGGCCATCGACGCCAAAAAGATGTAACGCAGCACGCCGTACGCCTGCGCCACGCACATCCAGTTTCTCCACCACGTCTTCGCAGAGATGCCCGGTAGCGACGAGAATAGTGTCGACACTGAACAGAGGTTCTAGAAAGCGCCGCGTCGCGAACACGGGCGGCGGCGGACGGCGCGGCGTCAGCGCTTCAGTGGCGCGCCCGAGTGCTTGATCGAGCCGCAGCATGGCGTGCTCGCCGAGGCGCGCGGCGAACGGCGCACGC
>JACQAC010000128.1 GCA_016195245.1 Pseudomonadota bacterium | reverse complement strand
CGCGGCGCGTTCACACGACGCGTGGCGCAAGCAGTTCCACAAGACCAACCCGAAGGAGCGCGTGCTCCCCCGCATGCGTAGTCGCGGCGGCAAGATGGTGGATATCAATAGGCCTTGGAAGACACTCGATCCAAAGGCTAAGGCCGAAAACAAGATCGCCGCATACGCGGCATACGCGGCGTTGGAAAAGTTTCCAAACGATCGCGAAAGGGCTTCCGATTACGTCCACAAGCAATGGATCAAGCGCAATCGCGCTGATCCGAGCCAGCCCAAGGCTTTGTTCAAACCTTACGGCGCGCTGCCGGAAGTCGAGAAGGACAAGGATCGCGCGCACATTGATCAGATTAAGATTGCCCTTGCCGCGGTGCAGAAGCGGAAGGCGCCCAAGAGGGGTGCAAAGAAGGTCGCGCTGCGCGTGGATGCGCGTTCGGCAGAGCGTCTCGAAGTGGCGGCCGTGCGGCTCTCCAAAACGCTTGGGCGCAAAGTTACCGCACAGGCTCTGTTAGCCGCAGGCGTCGAAGCGGTTCTAGCCGCTTGCAAAAAAAAGGTGCCGCGCAAACGGTCGCAGAAGAAGCGTTGACGCATTGACCCACGCCTGCCTTCGCTGGCAAGCGAACTGCAAGTATGAAGAGCGTTATCATCGTCGGCGCCGGCGTGGTCGGCCTCATGTGCGCGGCGCGCCTCGCCAAGGCGGGCGCGCGTGTGACCGTGCTGGAGGCGCACGATGAAAACACAACGGTGTGGGGCCCGACGGCGTCCGCCTCCGCCGCGGGCATGCTTTCCCCGCTCACCGAAGGTTCATCGCCGCACCAAGGTTTGGCGCTGCGATCGCTCGATCTTTGGCGCGCCTGGCGCAACGGTTCCGCCTGGGCAGACGCGGTGCGCTTTGACGGCGGCGTCGTCGCGGGCGCGAAGGCCGCCAATGTCTTGGAGCGCGCTCAGGCGGCGGGCCGCGAAGCACAGCTTCTATCCGTTGGCGCGTTTCGCAAGCGGACGGGCTTTGCCGCCGAAGTCGAAGGCAGCGTCTTTCTGGCAGACGAAGGTTTCGCCGATCCTTTGCGCACGCTGAGCGGACTGGTGATGGATGCGCGCGCCCATGGCGTGCTGGTGAACTTCAAGCAAGACGTGCTCGACCTCACCGCCAATAAGGTCGGGACCTATCTCGGCGCGACGTTTGAGGCCGACATTGTCGTGCTGACGCCTGGCGTGTGGACCATCGAAAAAATGATCGACATGGCGCCTGCGCTGCGGCTGGTGCGGCCAGCGAAGGGCTGCCTCGTGCCTGTGAACCTCAACCACGGGCTTGCGCCGAGCTTGCACGGTTCAGGCTTCTACTTGGCCCAACAGCGCGACCAAGTGGTCCTGGGTTCGACGATGGATTTCGATCGAACCGATCGCTCAATCGATCCGACGCAAGTCGAAGGGCTCTTTGCCGCGGCGGACGCACTCTTGCCGGGCGAGGTTCGGCTGACGCCGAAACCGTGGACCGGCATCCGACCCATGTCCCCCGACGGCTGGCCGATGATCGGCCCCTCTGGCGACGTGCTCATAGCTGCCGGCCATTCCCGCAACGGTTGGCTCTTGGCGCCGATTACCGCGGAGATCATTACGGCGTATGTGATGGGCAGCGCCATTCCACCGGAGTGGGCGGCGCTGTCGCCGGATAGATTTGGGCAAGCATGACCATCGGCATCGAACTCACCGAAGAGCAGGCGGCGATCAAACACGCAATCGAGGAGATATGCGCGCAATTCGACGACCACTACTGGCTGAACGTCGACAATTCCGGAGAGTTTCCACAAGCCTTCGTCGACGCGATTGTCGCCGGCGGTTGGCTGGGCGTGGCGATGCCGGAGAGTGTTGGCGGCGCTGGGCTTGGTCTCACGGAAGCGGCGCTGATGATGCAGACCATCGCGCAATCGGGCGCCGGCTTTTCGGGCGCTAGCGCCATCCATCTCAATGTGTTTGGCTTGATGCCGATCGTGAAGTTTGGAACGCCTGAGCAGCAGCAGCTGTTCCTGCCACGCGTGATCAGCGGCGAAGACAAGACTTGTTTCGCGGTCACAGAGCCCAATTCGGGCCTCGATACAGCCAGTCTCGAAACCAAAGCCGAGCGAACCAATAGCGGCTATCGCATCACTGGCCGCAAGATTTGGACGACGAACGCACAGCGCGCGAACAAGATGCTAATCATCGCGCGCACGACGCCGAAGTCAGAGGCCAAGCGCGCAACGGATGGTCTGTCGCTGTTCTACGCGGACTTTGACCGCAAGCACGTTGAAGCGCAGCCAATCCCAAAAATGGGGCGCAGGGCGGTGGAATGCAACACGCTGTTCATTGAAGACCTTGAAGTGCCACGCGAAGCGCTCGTCGGCGATGAGGGTGGCGGATTCAAGATACTGCTGTCCGGCCTCAATCCTGAACGGGTTCTCTTCGCAGTCGAAGCTATTGGCCTTGGTCGAGCCGCCGTCGCCCGCGCCGCGCAATATGCGAAGGAGCGCGTGGTGTTCGGCCGCCCCATCGGTCAGAACCAAGGCATCCAGCATCCGCTTGCAAAGGCTTGGGCAGAACTCGAAGCGGCCAATCTCATGGCATTCAAGGCTGCCGCGCTCTACGACGCTGGCAAGGAATGCGGGGCTGAAGCCAACGCTTCGAAGTATCTCGGCGCGGAGGCGGGCTTCCGGGCTTGCGAAGCGTCAGTGTTGGCGCATGGCGGCATGGGCTACGCCAAAGAATATTTCGTCGAGCGCTATTTCCGCGAAGCGATGATCGCGCGCATCGCGCCCGTCTCCCGCGAAATGATCCTCAATTTCATTGCCGAGCGTGTGCTGGGACTGCCGAAGAGCTATTGATCGTTTCGCCAAATCGGCTGAGTGCAAACCTATGAGCGACCGCATCGCTCCCGTCATACCCGAAACAAACGTCCGCGCCGCCATTCAGCGCGCGGCGGATCGCACGGGCGTGAATTTCGATCTGCTCGTGCAGACGGCGCGGCGCGAAAGCGCGCTTAATGCGAGCGCGCGCGCGCGGACATCGTCCGCCACTGGCCTCTTTCAGTTTATCGATTCCACGTGGCTCGACATGGTGCGCCGTCACGGTGCCGCGCATGGGCTTGGGCAATATGCGCAGGCGCTGCAAAGCGGCAATGCGGATGGTGCAATGCGCGCGGATATTCTGGCTCTGCGCACAGACCCAGAACTCTCTGCATGCTTGGCCGGTGAGCTCACGCGCGAGAACGCGGCGGCGCTCTCTGCTCAACTTGGGCGCGTGCCTAGTGCCGGCGAACTTTACGCCGCGCACGTGCTTGGTTCGGGTGGCGCTGCGCGCTTGATCCAAGCGGCGGCTCAAAATGCGCCGGACGCTGCGGCCTTATTTCCACGCGAGGCGGCGGCAAATCGCGGGATATTTTACGCATCTGGCCAAGCGTGCTCGGCCCAAGCCGTCCTTGATCGCCTCAACCTTGATGCCTCCTCCGGCATCGGAGACGCATTAACGTCGGGCGCCGCACGGGAGGGGCGCCGCACGCTCTACTCACACGATGGCATGATGTCGCCGGCGCTCGCACAGACGCTGTTCAACATGGCGCTGTTGCCCTTGCTCAGCAGCGGCGGTGAAGAAGAGCGCCAAAGCGATCCGCTCGCTGCGCTCAATGCGTATGCGCGTTCAAGTCAAACTTGAGCCGCAGCTCCGCTCTTCAGCATCGCGTCGATTTCCGCGCTGGAGTAGCCCGCACTTTCGAGCACGGCGCGTGTGTGTTCCCCGGCGCGGGGCGAGGGGCCCTTGGGGCCGTCGTCGGCGCCGGGAAAGCGGATGGGGCCGGCAGGCGCGGGCATCGTGCCACCGTCGTGCAATGGCGTTTGCACGACGCAGCCAGCTGCAAGCGCTTGCGGATCGGCGATGGCTTCAGCGGGCGTTAGTACCGGCGACCAGATCATCTCTTCCGCATCCAGTGACGCGGCGATTTCACTGAGCGGGCGTGATGCGAAGGCGGCGTCGACAGCGATGCGTCGATCAAACGGCCCCTGCCTGTGGCGTCGCGCTCGCGCAACGCCGCGAGCACGCCCGCGACAATGGCAAGCGACGCGACGTGATCGCCCACCGCGGTGCGCAACTGAATCGGATCGCCACCCTTTGGGCGGAACATCGCGGCAAGACCCGAGCGCGCCCAGAATGCAGCGGAGTCCATGCCGGGCCGATCTGCGTCTGGGCCTTCGAGGCCGTAGCCGGTCAGCGTTGCGTAGATCAGTCGTGGATTGCGCTTCAGCAACGCTTCGTGATCGAGGCCGCTGCGCTTCAAACCGCCGGGGCGCACATTCGTGATAAATACATCGGCCCGATCGACTAAACGCAGCAGCGCGTCGCGGGCGCTTTCTTGGCTCGTATCCAAAACGATGCTTCGCTTGCCACGATTGTCGAGATCGAAGACCGGGTTGCGTTCTTCCTCGACGCCGACCGAAGCAAAGAATTGCCGGATCGGGTCGCCGCCGAGGGGTTCGACCTTGATCACGTCGGCGCCCCAGTCGGCCATGATGCCGCAAGCACCCGGCGCCGCCACGTAAGTGGCATACTCAACGACCCGTAAACCTTCGAGCATCTGTGGCTGTTTCCTTCCTGCAACGACGCCATCAAGCCTTCGTTAAGTCTCAGGCACAAGGGTGGGGGGCGGAGGAGTCGCGTCGCCCCATGTCCATCGTCACCATGCGCGCCAATCTGACCGATAGCGACATCCGCACCCTGATCAAGGGGCCGACGGAGGGTGAGCGCGCACACGCTGCGCACAAGATCTGCCGCTGCATCGACGAGGTAGAGCTCACGGAAGACGAGCGGACGCACGCCGCGACGATCATGGCGATCATGGCGCAGGATGCAGCAGTGTTGGTGCGCCGCGCACTGGCGGTGGCGCTGAAGAATTCCACGAAGCTACCGCGCGACATCGCCAACGCACTGGCGCGAGATGTCGAATCCATTGCGCTGCCCGTGATCCTGAATTCGCCGATCCTGACGGACTCCGACCTGGTTGAGATTGTGCGCGCGTCACCGCCAGCGAAGCAAATTGCTGTGGCGAGTCGCGAGACACTTTCAATCACAGTAACCGGCGCGATCGCTGAGTATGGGGTGTCGGCCGCCGTCGAACGTGCTCTGGCCAACGACAATGCACTGTTTGACGAGCGGGGACTCGAAACTTCACTTGATCGCTTCGCCGGCGTTTCCGGCGTTACAGCGGCGATGGTGCACCGCAATGAACTGCCGGTATCCGTAACTGAAAAGCTGGTGACCATGGTGACCGGCGAAGTGTTCGATCACCTTGTCAACAATCACGAGCTGCCGCCACAGGTGGCTATCGACCTAGCAATTGGCGCGCGCGAACGCGCAACGTTGGATATTGTGGAGCAGGCCGCGCGCCAAAAGGACCTCGGCCGCTTCGTACAACAACTCAATTTGAACGGCCGCCTGAGTCCGTCGTTGATGATGCGCGGTCTTTGCTTGGGGCACATCGAATTCGTCGAGTATGCGATGGCTGAACTTGCAGGCATTTCGCATCAGCGCATGTGGCTGTTGATGAACGACAGTGGTCCGCTTGGGCTGAAAGCCGCGTTTGATCGCGCCGGTTTGCCGCCGCGCCTGTTTCAATCTTTCCGCGCGGCAATTGAAGTCTATCATTCGATCGAACGCGAGGGCAGCGGCTATGACCGCGTTATCTTCCGCAAGAAGATGTTGGAGCGGACGTTGACGCTGTTCCAATCTGTGCCGAAAGACGATCTCGACTATTTGATGGAAAAGCTCGACGCGTCGGGCCTGCAATCGGCCCACGCTGCTGCAGTTTAGCGCAGGCCAGCCTCGGCGAACGGCCCGCCGCCGCGATCGAAACCGACCATAGCCAGCATGCGTGCTTGAGCGGCGGTGCGTACTGAGTCCGCGCTAATGATTAGATCGGCAGCGCGCGCCGCGAGCAGACGCCGGCCGAGCGGCGAGCGGTCGCCGCTTTCCAGCGCGAGGAACGGATCGGGCGTTTCCGGCGCATCGAGTACCAACTCCGAATAGAGCGAACGCGCCTTGGCGCCGAACGGCAGCGGACAATCCGGATCGCCGCGAAGGGTAATACCCCAACCGCGTGCGCGCAGTTCCTCGGCAAGCCCTGCGCCATCGCGCACCAGTTCACGTTCGTTGAGTTCGAAGTTGAGACCCTGGCGTGTGCAGCCCGCCTCATTGGCGGCTTCGCTCAACAGGTCAGCGTCCAGAGAGCATTGGATCGACGGCGGCACGGCTAGGACCAGGCTGGTATAGGCGCCGCGTTCCCGCCAGGTCATGCGCGCCGCGCGCAGAAGGCGCGCAAGATTTGAGTAAGAGAAGTCGTCTTCCGGCTCGCCGCGCGGGCGCACGACGCCAGCTGCCAGCGCGCCAATCCGCAGGTCCACACGCGCGCCAATCGTGAAGGCGAGCGCTTCTTGCGCGGGGGCGCGCGATGGGAAGGGAATAACGTTCATGAACCGATCCAGCGAACGACCACTGTCGCAGAATGCGGTTAAAAAACGGGCGGCTTAAGAAGGTGAAAGGCGGGTTAGCGGGGCGCCACGCCAAGCTTGGCGACTTCCGCTTCGAGCGTTTGTTTGAGAGCGAGCCCCAGCGGATTGTTGGGTGCTCGAATTCCGTCCCGGACGATGGCGCGCAGTGCATCCACATGGGCGCGCACCAACGCAGGATTGTGGGCGACGGCGGCTTTGCCCGCGTTTGTTTCAGTAAGCCGGCACAGGGAGGCGGCGATAGAAGTCACAAGCGGGAAGCCATAGGTGGCGCCCAAGCCCTTAAGGTCGTGAGCCGCGCACATCACGGCATCAGTGGACGTGGCGTCCCAGTGCGCGGCTTCAGCTTCCAGCCGAAGCGTCTGCAGCCGCGCCAAGTCGGCATCGATCCATTGCTTCATGGCGCCGGCCATCGCCTTCAGCGTCTCATCGGCGCGCGCGACGGCGTCTGGCCCGAACACTGGCTGTCTCAGATCCAGCGCGCGCAGGCCAATCTCGCGGGGGTCGATAGTTTGAACGGCCGGTTTGGTCATCAGCTCACGGAGTGTGGGGCTGTGAGAGTGAACAGAGTGTTGATCAAGAGCAGCTAGACGTTGAACTGTTCGCTCAGAATGCGCTCATCCAGTGCGTGGCCTGGGTCGAACAGCAGCGTCAGTGACGCTTCCGTATCCTCGTGGACGTCGACGGCGGTGACATCCCGGGTTTCGCGGTTGTCAGCGGCGGCGCTAACGCCGCGCCGCTCTGATTCCAGCACCTCGATGCGGACTTTGGCGTTGTAGGGCAGCAGCGCTCCGCGCCACCTTCGTGGACGGAAGGCGCTGATGGGGGTTAGCGCCAGGAGCCGGGAGTCGATTGGCAAGATCGGACCGTAGGCGGAAAAGTTGTAGGCAGTCGAACCTGCGGGAGTCGCTACAATAATGCCATCGCACGACAGTTCCGCCATTCGTTCGGCACCGTCGATGAGGATGCGCAGCTTGGCCGACTGTGCCGTTTGCCGGATCAGTGACACTTCGTTGAAGGCGCGTTCTTCGACGATGGTCCCGTTAGCCGTTGCGCAGCGCGCCACCAGCGGCCGCACGCGCACCTGCTGAGCGCCCGCGACGCGCTCGATCAGATCAACTTCGTGATAGTCGTTCATCAAAAAGCCGATAGTCCCGCGATGCATGCCGTAGACCGGCCTCTTGTCCGCAAGCCTGCGACGCAGCGTTTCCAGCATGTGGCCGTCGCCGCCGAGTGCGACCACGACATCGGCGTTCGCTTCCCCCATGTCGCCATAGATGTGGCGGAGCCGGCGGAGCGCGTCCTGCGCCTCGGGGCGGGCGCTTGCGGTGAAGGCAAGTTTCATGGTTGCTCTTTGCTTATCGGCCCGGCGGACTTAAGACTTCCCCTAACATACCTCCAGTGGAGTGCGAACGATGGCTGACGATGCAGGCGTTTCCCTGAAGGGCCGGGTCAGCGCCGAGGAATGGCAGGCGCGCGTCGATTGCGCCGCACTTTATCGCTTGGTCGCGCTACATGGCTGGGACGACATGATCTTCACGCACATCTCGATGCGCGTGCCTGGACCCGAGCACCACTTCCTGATCAATCCGTACGGGATGCTGTTTGAGGAGATCACCGCGTCGTCGCTGGTGAAGGTCGATCTCGACGGCAATATCGTCGCGCCCACCGAATACTACATCAATCCGGCGGGCTTCACGATCCACTCCGCTATCCACGGCGCGCGCGAGGACGCGCTCTGCGTCATTCATTTGCACACCGATGCCGGCGTCGGCGTGGCCGCGCAAAAGGGCGGGCTTCTGCCGCTCACGCAGAATTCGCTGCTGGTTATGCCGAACTTGGCGTACCACGGGTACGAAGGCGTTGCGCTCAATCTGGATGAGCGTGAACGTCTTGTTGCGGATTTGGGCGACAAGAAACTCATGTTGTTGCGCAATCACGGCACGCTTGCCGTTGGCGTTAGCGCCGCGGACGCGTTCGTCGGCATCTTCTTCCTGGAACGCGCCTGTGCGCAGCAAGTGAACGCATTGAGCGTCGGCCGCGACGGCGTGCTGATCGCGCCTGATGCTGCGCAAGAAGAAACGCGCGGCCAGGCTAAGGGGCTGGGCATGGTGGCGGGGTTGGCGTGGCCGGGGTTGAAAAGGAAACTAGACCGGCATCTGCCGGGCTACGACTCCTAACTCTAACAGGGGCGGTAGCGATTTGTGCGCCTGCGACGGCGAACGCCGCCGCTTGGATCGCGCCGATTGATGGCCAGCAGATTTTCACATCCACGTACGGCAATCGCGAAGGCCTCCGCTATTCCGAGACCTCAGGTTATCTTGAGGCGCCAGTGACCAAGAACGATTCCGTCGTCATCGCGCCATGGCTCATCCAAGACTACATCGACGACAACGGCTGGCGCGCCGAAGCGACGGCGGGCGTTAAGCACGTCATCACTCATACCGATCACACCGTCGCTGCAGTACAGGTGAGCGCGCTATGGGTCTCCTCACCGCCTGCACACTGCGACGAGGGTGGCGCTGAGTTGCGCGTTCTTGGCGGCGTGAACCTGCCGCATAATACCTTTGTCAACGCCGAGCTAGCAGAGCGTGTTCTTTCAGGCGGCTGCAGCGATCAGCGCGCAGAGTTCACCGGGGGCATGCACTTGGGCCGCCATTGGATGGGTTTGGCGCAAGTTTTTGTTGATGGCCCACAATACGGCGATGAAACGGTGAAGGCTCAATTGTCGCTGGTGCATTTCGACAACCATCACCGTGGCATTCAAATTGGCATTCGGGACCGCATCGATGGCGGCGAAGACGAGTTGGCGGTTGTGGTCGGGTTCTGGACGGAACCGCGCAGGGCGCGGGACCGTCGCCGCCACCGCGCCGATTAGCGCGTCGATTCAACCATGATGTAAGCGATCACATCGCGCCGCTGCGTCGCATCGCGCACGCCAGCAAAGCCCATGCGCGTTCCGGGCAGCATCGCTTGCGGATTGGAAATCCATTGGTCGAGGTGCTCGGGGTCCCAGTTGAAGTGAGCACCATGCACTGGCGGCGAGTAGTTGAAATTTTGTAGCGAGGCGATCGGTCGGTCGATCACGCCATGCAGGTTCGGGCCGACCATGTTGGCGCCGCCGTTGGTTATCGTATGGCACGAGCGACACTGCGCAAACACGGTTCGACCGGCCTGGTAGTTCGCAGCGTTATACGGCGCCGGCAGTGCCGCGACCGCTGCTTGGCTCTGCGCATCGTCGGCGGAAGGCGCGGCCGGCGCGCTGCTGCTTTCGTTAGTGGTGTTGGGAGTCTCGGTTGATCCGCTGGGGGCAGATTGGCCACAGGCGGCCAAGGCCAGAGCAGCAATTGCAGCCAACATGAAACGCATTTGGAATCCTCGCAGTGGCGGAAAATCCTCCGCGCTCACGCACTTCGCAAGGGGAAGTGACGCGACGTAGCGCCGCTGGCGCCGCTTCCGGGCATAATGGTGCCGCCTGAGGGACTCGAACCCCCGACCCCCTGATTACAAATCAGGTGCTCTACCAGCTGAGCTAAGGCGGCCCAACGAGGCGCATTGGGGACGGGCTTTTGCCACCAGTTGTGAAATCCGTCCAACTGGCTTTCCCATTTCTCTGGCGCTCGTCTATGGTCCGGCGTCGGCAAGGGACGGCTTCGGGTGGTTTTTCCGGGGCGCCGGAAACGCAAGCGGGGATGGCCATGAGCTTTTTTGATGCTCTGTTCCGACTGGTTTTCGGCAGCCGCCCCGCGTCGCCGCCCGCGCCGCCACCGCGCCCGCCCGCCACACCGCCAGCGCCGCCGCCGCGTCCACCGGCGACGCCACCCGCACCTCCGCCGCCTGCAACGCCGCCGGCGCCTCCACCTGCCGCACCGCCCGCGCCGCCACCAGTGACGCCGCCGGCGCCGCCGCCCGCGCCACCGGCGCCACCAGCGCCATTGCCGCCGCCGGTGGGACCTTCAGATTATCTGGCGACATTGCGCCGTGAGAGCACCGCTTCACTGGCGCGCGCCGATTTTGAGACTGTCGCTGGCCGTTTGGGCTGCGAATGGGAAGCCGTCGCCGCGGTCTCCCAAGTAGAGTCCGGCCCGTTGGGCGGCTTCGCCGCTGATGGGCGCCCGATCATCCTGTTTGAGCGCCATCTCTTTTCGCGCTGGACCAATCACCAGTACGACGCAGCGCATCCAACGGTGTCGAACCAAACGCCCGGCGGCTACCCGCGTTCGCAGGCCGATCGCTGGGCGCAGATGACCGAAGCTTATGCGCTCGATCCGGAAGCCGCGCTGCAGAGCGCCAGCTATGGACGCTTCCAAGTGCTTGGGCGCAACTACACCAATCTCGGTATGGCCAATGCGCATCTCTATGTGTCGAAGCTCGCGAAGTCCGAGAAGGATCAGCTCGAAGCGTTCGAGGGCTTCGTCACCGCCAACAATCTTCGCGACGAATTGCAGCGCAAAGACTGGGCAGGCTTCGCGCGCGGCTACAATGGCCCCGGCTACGCAGCCAACCAGTACGACCTGAAAATGGCGCAGGCCTACGCAAATCTGAAGGCCACGCCGATCGCCTGACGTGCTTGCTGGCGCCCCTGAAGCGCCTTAGGTAGCGGACCTCCATGGCCCGCTACCTCATCACCTCTGCGCTTCCGTATATCAACGGCATCAAGCACTTGGGCAATCTTGCCGGCTCGATGCTGCCAGCCGATGTGCATGCGCGCTACCGGCGTCTCCAGGGCCACGAAGTTCTATATATTTGTGCGACGGATGAGCACGGCACGCCGGCTGAACTTGCAGCGGCCGAGGCTGGCCAGGACGTCGCCACGTACTGCGCGCAGCAGTACAAGATCCAGAAAGACGCGTGCGACGGCTTCCGCCTGTCGTTCGATCATTTCGGCCGCTCGTCCAATGCGCCAAACCACAAGCTCACGCAGCATTTCTGCGAAGTGCTTGAGAAGAACGGCCTGATTGAAGAGCGTGTCTCCAAGCAAATTTACTCGATCGACGACAAGCGCTTCCTGCCGGATCGCTACGTTGAAGGGACGTGCCCGGTTTGCGGCTTCGAACGCGCGCGCGGCGATCAGTGCGACAACTGCCAGACGCTGCTCGACCCAATCGAGTTGAAAAATCCGCGTTCGAAAATCTCCGGCTCCACCAATGTCGAGCCGCGCGACACCGCGCATCTCTTTCTGCTGCAGCCCAAGATGCAGGAGCGCGTGCGGGCTTGGGTGGACAAGAGCACGGAATGGCCGCCGCTTGCGCGTTCGATTGCCTACAAATGGCTCGATGAAGGTTTGATCGATCGCTCGATCACGCGCGATCTCTCGTGGGGCATCAGAGTTACGCAGAACGGCAAGCCGCGGCCCGGGTTTGAGAACAAAGTGTTCTATGTCTGGTTCGATGCACCGATTGAATACATCGGCTCAACCGTGGAATGGAGCGAAGCGACTGGCAACGATTGGGAACGTTGGTGGCGCACGGATAAAGGCGCGAGTGACGTCACCTATGTCGAATTCATGGGCAAGGACAACGTCGCCTTTCACACCGTGAGTTTCCCTGTGACCATCATGGGGTCGGGCGAGCCGTGGAAGCTCGTTGACCGGCTGAAGGCGTTCAACTGGGTGACTTGGTACGGCGGCAAGTTCAGCACGTCCGAGAAGCGTGGCATCTTCATGGATCAAGCGCTCGAATTGCTGCCGAGCGATTATTGGCGCTGGTATCTGATGGCCAACGCGCCGGAGAGTTCCGACGCGGCCTTCACGCTCGAACAGTTCCAACAGACCATCAATGCTGACCTCGCTAACGTGTTCGGTAATTTCGTCAATCGCATCACCCGTTTCTGCGCCTCGAAGTTCGACTCGAAAGTGCCGGACGGCGGTGTGTGGGGTGCGCACGAAGAGAAGCTTTGGACGGAATTCTCCACGCGGCTCGCGGCTCTCACGCAGTGCCAGGAGCAGATGGAGATGCGTAAAGCGGCTGCGGAATTGCGCGCGATCTGGGCGGCGGGGAATGAGTATCTGCAGGCCACGGCGCCCTGGACCGCGTTTAAGACGGATCAGGCGGCCGCTGCCGTTGGGGTGCGCACCGGCCTGAACCTCTGTGCGCTCTTCGCCATCCTGGCTCAGCCCTTCATTCCGGATGCCGCCAAGACGGTGCTTGACGCGATTGGCGTGCCTGAGAGGAATCGCATGTGGCCGAACGCGACCGACAAATCACTTTTCGACGCACTCCCGCGTGGCCTGCAAATCACGCCGCCGGATGTGCTGTTCAAGAAGATCGAGGACGAACAGGTCGCCGAATGGACGGAGCGTTTTGGCGGCGGCTGATTCCTGCGGCCAAAGGCGGCACCCTAATGACCAATTTTTCAGGGAGTTGTGTCGCACCTTGGCAAACTCTCGACAATCAATTCCGCAAGCTTCGGTTTAGTTGAGCGACGGGCTGGCGACGGTCCGCCGTTATTAGACACTGGATGCGGGCCGGTGACTGATCCTTCCTTTCCAGAGCCTGCCGAGGGCTCCGACGAGCGCGTCGCGGCGTATCAAAAGGCAGTCGACGCCAATCCAGGCGACGTGAACGCGCACGCCGCGCTCGCTCAAATTTTTGAGGCGCGGCACAACTTGGAGAGCGCGAAGCAACACGCGGTGTCGGCCCTCCGGCTCGAACCGGAAAATGTTGTCGCTGGCATGACGCTGGCTCGGACATTATTGCGCGAACGGCAGTTTTCTGACGCAGAGGAGGCGGCGCTCGTGGTGACACGCGCGGCTGGCGCGACCCAGGACTCGCAAGCGTTGGCTTGGAAGTTCGTCGGCGATGCGCGCGACAGGCGCGGCCTGACGTCCGAGGCGTTTGCCTCCTATACCCGCTCCAATCAAATCCAATTGGCGCAATATGGCGCGCTGCGTGACATGAACCATCCCGCTCATCCAAAAGCGGTTCGCGGCATGGCGGCATTCGCCGCAAGCGTCGACGTTTCAGGGTGGCGACGCGCGGGGTTTGAGACCCCGGCCCCCGTGTTTTTGATGGGCTTCCCGCGTTCAGGCACCACACTGCTCGATCAGGTGCTCTCGTCGCACTCTCGCATAGTGTGCATGGAAGAGACCCAGTATTTGTGGGACGCGCTGTCGAGCGTCCTCCGCGACGGCGATACTCTCGAAACCGTCGAGGCCCTTTCCGTTGACAAGATCGACACCATCCGGCGCGTTTACTGGCGCGAAGTGCGCAACGCCAATAAGGGGGCTCATTCCGACGCTGTTTTCGTAGATCGCCAACCGCTGCACACCGTGTTGCTGCCGCTGATCAAGCGGATATTTCCAGATTGTAAGATCGTCTTCGCGCTGCGCGACCCGCGTGATGTCGTGCTTTCCTGCTATCAGCAATGCTTCGCGCCCAACGTAACAACCGCACAGTTTTGGGAGTTGCACCGGGCGGCGGACTACTATGACGCGGTCATGCAGCTTTATGACGTGTGCCGTGAGCGATTTGCATTCGATATTCACGAGGTTCGATACCGGGACGTCGTCAAAAATCTGGAAGGTGAAGCCCGCGGCTTGGCGCGGTTCCTGGGCGTGCTGTTCGAGGAAGGCATGCTCAACTATCGAAACACTGCTCTCGGCCGCTCCATCAATACAGCAAGCGCGCGGCAGGTAGTCGAGCCGCTCTACGACAGTTCGATCGGGCGATGGCGGCGATACCAACGCGAGATGGAGGCTGTCTTGCCGCCGCTGAATGGCTGGGCAAGACGCCTCGGCTTTGAGTTGTAGGAGGGCGCGGCGCTCCAGCTAGGCTCTCGTTCCGGTCGAACGGATTCAACAGGAAATTTCCGGCGACGGTGAGCCTGTCGATAATGTCCTGATGCCTGTCGCGCTGAACAAGGGAACCCGTTTTCGGCTTGCGCGGTCACGCTTCCAACCTAAAAATGTCGCCAAGTCCGGCGGCGCCCCGGGGGGATGAGGCGTCTTGAGTGCAACCGGAGGCACCAAATGGAATATGTCAATCAAGCCATCGAGGCGTTGAAGGATGGTTTTGGACAGATCAATCATCCGCAAGGTTTGATCATCGCTCTGATTGCTGCGCTGCTGATGCCGTCTTGGCGTCAGTGGTTGATCATGGCGTTGCTAGCGACCGCTGCACACTTGGCGGTGAATTATCTGCCTGGCATTCTGCAGGGACACGGCCTGCCGAACTTCATGGAACAACCCTTCTGGACGCAAGCTTTGGCTTGGTTCTTGGGCTATATGATCATTATCGGCGTCTTCTTCTTCTTGAAGAGCCTGTTCGCACGCGGCGGTGCAGCCAAGGCCCACTAGCGTTTGCGCGCCTCGTAAAGAGCGATCGCCGCGGCAACAGAAACGTTCAAGCTTTCCATGACCGGCGCGATCGGGATGCGCGCACGCTTTTCGCAAGCTTCAGCAACACCGGGACGCAAACCTTTCCCTTCGGCCCCGACGACAATTGCGGCCGGACGCTTGTCGGAGAGAGCATCGGTAAGGGCGAGATCAGTCTCGCCTTCGAGGGCAATCGTCGCATAGCCCCACTGGCGCAGTGCTTCGACCGCGCGCCCGATGTTGATGACGCGCACGTGTGGAACGAGGTCGACGGCGCCGGCGGCGGCTTTGGCGAGCGTG
>JACQAC010000127.1 GCA_016195245.1 Pseudomonadota bacterium | reverse complement strand
GACGCCGCCATCCAGGCCAATTTGCGCGAAACCACCACGCGTGTGCTGGCGACTTTGACGCCGCGCGAAGAGCGCGTGCTGCGCATGCGCTTCGGCATCGGCATGAACACCGATCACACGCTGGAAGAAGTGGGCCAGCAGTTCAGCGTCACCCGCGAACGCATCCGGCAGATCGAAGCAAAAGCGCTGCGCAAGCTGAAGCACCCGTCGCGCTCACGGAAGCTGCGGAGCTTCTTGGATAACTAGTCAGAGGAACGCAGCACAAACAGGAAGGGGTAATGACAGAAACCGCCTTCATATGGACGGCAGTCGCCGTACCGCTTCTAATCCTGTTTCTTGTGTTCGCGGTCTTCCCCAGCAAGGCACTCGTGCGTTTGCTTGCTGGAGTGAGCGCCATCGGTTTCATGGCAATGAATCTGTCGATCGCAACGTTCAATTACGAACGCTCTGGTGGCCGCTCAGACATCTTCATCGCCTACGCCATCTACGCCGCGATTGCGGGCGGGATCGTATGGGTGGCGCTGTCTCTGCTCTTAGGAATTCGAAACGGACTTGCACCACCGTTTCGCGCTTCAAGATTCGGAAAGTATTTTTTGATCGCGTTATGCGGTCTATGGATCTGCTTAGCATGCCTCGCCGTGGGCGGCGTGGTATGGCTTGGCATCGCGCATCTTGAACCGGCCGCATTTATGAATTGGGCATTTCCTATCAGTCTTCTCATTTATGGAGGCTGCGCGATCATTGCTGGCATTGGCTTAATGAAGATACGTCGGAACCTCAGCGCAATGGCGCACTACGCTCCGGTAAAGTCCGCTTAACCCAAGCAGGTCACTCCTCACACGCCCCCAACCAAGCCGCCTGAAACTCCGCCGCGCTCTGCGGTTTCGCGCTTCGCATCGCGTCTTACATCAACTCATTCAGCGCCGGGCCATAGCTCGCGTGCGTCAGCCGCCATGCTGCGCGGAAGCCGGCTGAGCGCCCCAGCGACAACGGGCGCGCTCACTTTCGTCATTCCGAACGCGCAAAGCGCGATCCGGAATCCACGAGATGGAAGAGCGCAGACACCTGCAAACACCGCCTCATGACGAACCCCACAATCCGTGCTAATGCTTGCACACTATGGCCGACACGCTCACCGTCTCCCTCCCCGGCCCGCTTGCGGACGAAGTCCGGGCGGCGGCGGAGGCGCGCAGACTCACACCGGAAGAATATGTCCGCCAACAATTGGCATGGGACATCGCTCTCGGCGCGGATAACGCCGAGGACCAACCCGGCGTCGAAGAAGATCAAGCCGCCTTCGATGATTTTCAGCGAACGGGCATGGGCGTGCCATGGGAGGAGGTCCGCGACTGGATGAAATCATGGGGAACCGCGAACGAGCTTCCCCGCCCGCAGCCGCGCAAGCTCCGCTGAGCACTTGCATCGCATCATCCTTACCCGGCGCGCCCGCGCCGATCTCGACAGACTTCACGACTTCATCGCCAAACAAAGCCCGCGCTCCGCACGGCGCGCTGTTCAACGCATTATTGAGGGCGTCGACCTGCTCTTGCTTTTCCCTCGCTCTGGCGTTGTTGTGGAAGGCGATACGCGCACGCTAACCATCAAGTTCGGCCGTAGCGGTTACGTCGTGCGCTACCAGATTGCCGGTGACGACATCATCATCACGCGCATCTGGCACGGCAAAGAAAATCATCCTCGTTGACAACGTGAACGAAAATCAGGGGGAAATTCGCACCCCAATCCCCCACTTTTCCGAGCCACATCCCTTTAGAATCAACAAAAGCAGTCAAACAAATCCGACCTGTTTCCAACCCGCTTACACTCCCTCCGTCTCCTGCAGGGAGGTTGACGGTGCCAACAACCAATCAGCGTAGGAGATGCGGATTGGACGTGATGCGGCAGAAACTGGCGACAGAAGAAACCGCTGCTCCGGTGAGAAGAAAGGAAGCCGGAGGTCCTCAAAGCGTTGTTGTGCGCTTTGCAGCACGTCGGCCGGGAACGGACATTGGGCGCTAAGGGCGCTCGGGATACCCAGCGTCGCAAGGATCGGTCCAAGGGCAACGCGGCTAGGCGAAGAGCCAGCGCCGATCTCCATCGACGAAGCTTCCGTTATCGAAGCATCGTCGACTTGCCTCCTCAACGCATGGCCACCCGAGGTTCGATAGCAACGCCTCTAAGTGTCCGCCGGCCGCCAAAATAATCCGCGCGGGGCGCGTACCAAGCACCACCCCACCAACTCTTCTTGCGCACGCTTCGTGCGCGCCCCGCTCTCCCACTTTCGAGAGCACTGAACTGAAGCAACCCGCAGCGAGCCTTTCGCGTGCGGCTAAACCGGCTTCGCCGGCGGCTTCACAAACAGCAGCAGCACAAAGCCGACGATCAGCAGCAACCCAATCGCGCCAAACCCTGCGCGTGCGCTCTGATACGCCGCCGTGAAAATCGTCACCATCAACGGCGCCAGCCACGCACTCGCTGAACCCGAAAGCGCATAAAGGCCAAACAGCTCGCCCTCCATGCCCGGCGGCGCCAAGTGCGCCATCAGCGCCCGGCTCGACGCGTAGGTCGCTGTGATGGAAATCGCGATGACGATAGAAGACGCGAGATAAAGAACCTCGGGCGCCGTCTGGAAGATCGGCCCCGCCCATACGTGGTGCGAAGGGTCTGCGGGAATAACGAACAGCATCGAATTCGGCGTGATCGAAACCTCGATCAGCAAACACAGGAGCGTCACGATCACCTCGATCGCCACCGCGCGCTTAGCGCCCAGCCAATCGTCGAGCCAGGCGCTCACAAATCCGCCGATCACCGCGAAAATCGATAAGATCACGCCGAACGCCAGCATCTCCAGGAAACCCCAATGCAGCGTCATCGAAGCGTAAATGCCGCCATAGATGATCACCGCCGTCGTACCGTCGACGTAAATCATCCGCGCGATCAGATAGAGGCCGACATTGCGATACTCGCGGAAAAGCTTGAGGATCGTGCGCACCACATTGCCGGCGCCGTGATACATCGCCGTGAACAGCGACTCCCCGCTCGGATTGCGATCCGGCGTGAACAAGAAGAGCGGGATGGCGAACAGCACCAACCACACAGCGCAAATCGGCGCCACGATCCTCTGCGGCTCAAACGCTGCGGGATTGAGTCCGAAGAGCGGCCGATCCGGCAAACCCGGAATCGGAATCTGCCCCGGTAACGCAAATGCAAACAGCACGAAGATGAGCAGCAGCAACCCGCCCGCATTGCCCAGCGCCATCCCCAGGCCCGACACTTGCGACACCTGGCTCGGCTTCGCCGTCAGCGTCAGCATCGAATTGTGCAAGACTTCGGTCCACACGTACGAAACGCCCGCCGTGATTGCGATCACTTCGATCGCCCACAGCGGCAGCGCCGCCTCATTGGGCATTGCCCAGTACTGAAAGAAGATTCCTGGCGCGAAGATCGCCAATGCCAACACCAGCAGCGGCTTACGATGCCCCATGCGATCGGCCGCCGCGCCCAGAAGTGGCGCCGTCAACGCCACCAGCGTGCCGGAAATCGTCTGCCAGCTGGAGAAAATCGTCTGCCCGCGCGCACCGCCGCCCAGCACTTGATTGGTGAGGTACGGTGCGAACACGTAGATCACCATCAACAGCACGTACGGATTGCGGGCCCATTCGAAAAGCGCCCAGCTCAGCGCGCCGAGGCCAACCCGCTCGCGCGGCGCTGTCGCTGTCGCCGCCGTCAGGATTGCACGCGCAACGCCAGCGCCGTTTCGCGCGCGAGGCGGCGGATCGCATCCTCGGCGGCACGCGCGGCAGAGGGAAACGCCACGAAGCCGTGCGGCAGCGTTTCAAAGCAATGATAGCTCGCCTTCACGCCCGCCTCCTGCAACCGCTGCGCGTACGCCGCCCCTTGATCCAACAGCATGTCGAAACCGGCTGTATAGACGAGCGCCGGCGCCAGTCCGCGTAAGTCCTGCGTCCGCCCCGGTGAAACGCGCGGGTCACTCGGGTCTCCGCCAGCGGGCAGGTAGTGCTTCATGAAGAAGTCGACCGTCTCGGCGGTCAGCGGGAATGCGTCGGCAAAGTCGTGCATCGATGGGGTGTCGCTCACGAGATCGAGTCCCGGATAAATCAACAGCTGCAGCACCGGCGCACGCTTGCCGCGTTGCTCCTGGGCGATCACCGCCGAAAAATTGCCGCCCATCGAGTCGCCACCGACAGCGGCTTTTCCAACCGGCGCGCCGTAGCGCGCGGCGTTGTCCACCGCCCACAGATAGGCCTGCGCGCAATCTTCCAGGCCAGCTGGAAACTTGTGCTCAGGCGCCAGCCGGTATTCCACCGACAGCACCGGCGCACCGGATTCTTTCGCGATCAGTCCGCACAGGCGATCGCAGGTTTCGAGCGAACCGATGACGCCGCCGCCAAAATGGAAATACACCATCATGGCCGCCGAATTGTTGCGCACGGTCGGCAGGTAGAGCCGGCTCGGCACCGAATGGCTGCGGCCAGTGATGTAGATCCGCTGGGTGCGCACGCCGCCGACACGGCCACCGCCGAACAATTCGGATCCCGCATCGGTCTGCGCACGCAGCATCGCCGGCGACTGTTGTTCCCACGGTACGGCGCGCGCGCGCGCTTGCGCTTCGAGGAATTGAAAGCGCGGATCTAGCGTCATGCCGCGAACCGTGCGTGGGCTGCCGCCCGACGCCTGAATCAACGCCTCATCGCTTCGCGACAACGCCAAATGCACGAGCGCCTTGCGTAAGAAAGACAAAGCCGCTCCCCCTCAAGCCTTGCGCGACAAGCCGCGCAGCACCAGCGCCACAGCAAACTCAGTGGCCGCATCCGCATTGATCGGATGGCGCCGCATCATGGCGCGACCGACCTCTTGCGCAATGCCTATGCACGAATAAGCCAAGTATTCCGCATCGACACGCGGCGCGAACCCACGGCCAATCGCATCCTCAAGCCCTTGCCGCACTTCCTCATAGATAGCGATCATCTCGGGCGTATCGGTGCGCACGTGCGGCTGACGCTCGTCGAGCGGGCGTCCCTCGATGCTATTTTCCTCAACCAGGAAATGAAAATAGGCGCCAAAGGCGCTGCGCAAATAATCCTCAAACGATTTCGCACGCTCGCGCGCTTGGCGCAGGATCGGCTTGAAACGCGCCGCGCCGTCATCGGCGAGCGCTTCGAACACTTCCTCTTTCGAACGGAAGTAATTGTAGAAGGTCCCGGACGCCAAATCGGTGCCGCGGATGATGTCGCGAACGGTCGCGGCTTCGTAACCCAAGAGCGCGAACACCTTTCGCGCCGCCGCCAAGATGGCGAGCCGATTGGCGACCTTGGTGCGCTCGCGCTTGCCTATCGGCTCGATGATCGCCGCGTCGCTCATGAAACTCCCGTGAGAAACCCCTGACCCCACAAGCTCACAATTATGACACCCCGTCAATTTCCCCGAAGAGCAAACGCTTGGTAACCCAGAAGAATGCCCGACTCCCCCATCGCCTACGGCGCCGGCGACACCGCCATCGAACAGGTCAACGCCATGTTCCGGTTCACGCCACAAGCCAAAGCGCTCGGCGTCACCGTGACCAAGACCGCTAAGGGGCGGGCCTGGGGTCGCGTCCCCTACCGGGCCGAGCTGGTCGGCGATCCGGACACCGGGGTCATCGCTGGCGGCGTGCTGACGACCTTCCTCGATCAGCTCTGCGGTGCGGCCGCGATCCTGGCGATGAACCAGCCAACCGTCGTCGCCACTATCGATCTGCGCATCGATTATATGCGCCCCGCCCAACCGGGCCGCGATGTACTCGCGGAAGCGCACTGCACCAAGCTTGGCAAGAATGTCGCCTTCGTGCGCGCCACTGCTTACGAAGACACGCCGGACAACCCGATCGCGCATGTCACGTCCGCTTTTGCCATCAACGCCCGCAAGCCGAAGGCGAAGCCATGAACCCGCAGGAACGCCTCGCGGCCGCGCTAGCGCGCATTCCATACGCGCAATTTCTGGGCGTGCGCGCTGAACTCAAGGGCGATGAGCTGACGCTCATCCTGCCGTTCGCCGAGCACCTGATTGGAAATCCATTGTTGCCAGCGCTGCATGGCGGCGTGGTGGGCGCACTGATGGAACTGACAGCGCTCACGCAGCTCGCCATCGCCTCCAAGAGCGAAGCGTTTCCGAAGACCATCGACATCAATGTCGACTACCTGCGCTCGGGAAAACCCGTGGATACATTTGCGCGGGCCCGCGTTGTGAAGATTGGACGGCGCATCGCCAACGTGCAGGCCGAAGCGTGGCAAGCCGAGCGCGCCAACGCCATCGCCGCCATGCACGGGCACTTCATGCTGCCAGATGACACCGTGCTGACTCCTGGGCAGAACTGATTTGAGGCCGCCCGTCGCGTCTGAAACCGGTGATGCAGGTTCCAAGTTTGCGAAGGAACAAGCAATTGCTGGCGCCATTCTTCTGCTTCAAAGCGGTTTCATCCGCCTAGCCTCGCCCCATCTAAGTCCTGGATCGACACCTCATGACATCGCGACCGGCCTCGCCGGAAACCAAAGCATCAACTTCGCGGCTGCTGATGCGGCTCGCCCGCGCGGAAGGCGACGAGCGCATCAGCGTCGGTGAAATCGTTTCGCGTTTGGGCGATCGCGCGCCAGGATTGCTTTTGCTGTTGCTGGCTCTGCCGATGTGCATCCCCAACGTCCCCGGCATCTCAACCGTGTTCGGCTTGTTGATGCTCGGTCCGGCGCTACAGCTTACGTTCGCACGCGATCAACTCTGGCTGCCCAACCGCGTGCGCGCCTGGACGGTGCCACGCGCGGCGCTGAGCGGCGCGCTGCGACGCGCCACGCCAACGCTGCGCAAGATCGAGCGCCTGATCGGCACGCGCTGGACTATGTTCGTGCTGCCTCCGGCTGAGCAATTGCTTGGTCTGCAAACGGTGCTGATGGCGCTGGTGTTGATGTTGCCGATTCCGGGCGGCAACTGGCCGCCAGGGATCACGGTGGCGGCAACGGGCTTAGCTCTTGCGCAGCGCGACGGAAGACTTGCCCTACTCACCGTGCCGATGGCGGCAGTTTCAGTTGCGATTGCGTGGGTTGGCTTCCGCGTCGGCATGGCGGCGATCAACCACTCAATCCACTTTATTGAAAACCTCTTCGCCGCCTAAGTACGCGCAAAGGCAACGACGCGCTCAACGAGCGCGTCCGTCGAGCTGATCACCGGCGTCGCCAACGCATCTGAGTTGAGCACTAACGGCACCTCGGTGCACGCCGCGATCACCGCCTGCGCGCCGCGCGCGTTGAGACTGATCGCCAAGCGCTCCATGGCGCGCTGCGTGGCATCGCCGGTATCGCCAGCCTTGATGCGATAGAGCAGCTGCATAAATTCCTGCTGCGCGTCGTCGCTGAGAAAAAGCGCTTCCACGCCACGATCAGCAAACGCGCGCTGGTAAAGCCCGGCGCGACGGCAGCCATCCGCCGCCAGTACGCCGACACGCCACGGCTTGCTCTCCATCGCAGCATCAGCGGTGGCGTCGATCATGCTCAGCAGTGGGATTTTGACGGCGCTCTGGATCTCCTCAGCGAAAGCGTGCGCGGTGTTGCACGCGATAACGAGCACGTCTGCGCCAGCGCGCTCGAGCCCTCGCGCCGCTTCCGCGAGCTGCGGGCCTGGCGACGGCCCGCGACCGGCGATGGCGGCGTTGCGATCCGGCACACGCGGATTGGAATCGATCAGCACGCGCAGATGGTCCTGATCGCGCTCGGCGGGCGTCGCTTCCAGAAGCTTGGCAAAAAAATCGACCGTGGCGGCCGGACCCATGCCGCCGATGACGCCGATGGTCTTGCTCATGCCTGCCGCAGCACGTCTTGATAGGCGTAGAGCGCGGGCGAACCGCCGGTGTGGACGAACAGCACGCGCTGGCCGCGCTTGAAATGGCCCTGGCGCGAAAGGCCGATCAAACCCGCCATCGCCTTGCCCGAATAAACCGGATCGAGCAGCACGCTTTCAGTGCGCGCGGTCATACGCACGGCTTCCACCATTTCGTCGGTGGGGATCGAGTAGCCGGGGCCGACCCACTCATCGAGCGCGGTAACGTCACGCGCCTTGGGCGCTTCAATGTCGAGGAGCGTCGCCGTTTCGACTGCTAACTTCAGCAGATTGGCTTCTTGCTCAGCGCGCGGACGGCGGACGTTGATGCCAATGATTGGCGCATCAAAGTGTACGCTCTTGGCGCCAACCAGCAGACCGGAATGCGTGCCGCAGGAGCCCGACGCAACCACGATCGCATCGAACGAAACGCCCAGATCAAAACTTTGCGCCGCGATTTCGTGCGCGCAAGCAACATAGCCCAGCGCACCAAGTGCATTCGAACCGCCGCCGGGAATGATGTAGCCTTTACGGCCCTGCGCTTCGAGTTCGCCGGAGATCTTTTGCATCTCCGCATTGAGATCGTCGCCAGCATTCTTGACGGTGATCGCTTCAACGCCGAGCAGTTTGTACAGGAAGTTGTTGCCAGACGCGTCAACCTTGTACGAACCCGGCACGCGCTGCTCGAGCACGAGGCGGCACTTCAGCCCTTCCTTGTTCGCGGCGGCTAGTGTCAAGCGGCAGTGATTCGATTGCGGCGCGCCGACAGTGATCAACGTATCGCAGCCTTGCGCCAGTGCATCGGCGACCAGAAATTCAAGCTTACGCGTCTTGTTGCCGCCAGCAGCAAGGCCAAGCAAATCGTCGCGCTTGATCCAGATCTCAGGACCGCCAACAACCGCGCTCAAATTCGGCGCAGGCTCCATTGGCGTAAACGACGGCGTGTACCGGCGGCGCGGGAAACGAGCGAGTTGCATGGCGGCGTCCTATGGACCGCCGGCGCCCTCGCCGGCCAGCACCGGTGTATGCCGGCGAGGCGCCGGCGCTCCATACTACACTGCGTTCTTCCGCCTTGTCAGCGCGCTGAATTCGGTCATCAGCTGCTCGGTCATTTTGCCGGGCTTGAACGCCAAACCAGCGATTTCGCGGATCGGCGTGATCTCAGCCGCTGAGCCGGTGAGGAAAGCTTCCTCGAAGGTCGCCAATTCGCTCGGCCAAATCGCACGCTCTTGCACTTCGATACCGCGCGCCTTGGCGAGCGCAATCACCGTTTGCCGGGTGATGCCGTTGAGGAAGCAATCCGGGAACGGCGTATGCAGCACGCCATCGCGGACGAAGAAGATGTTGGCGCCGGTGCCTTCAGCGATCTGGCCGCGCCAATCCATCATAATGGCGTCGTCGAAGCCGGCGTCGTTGGCGGCGTGACGCGAGAGCGTGCAGATCATGTAGAGACCCGCCGCTTTCGAATTCCAAGGCGAGGTGTCCGGCGCGGGACGGCGCCACGGCGCGATCATCAAACGCACGCCCTTCATCTTGTCGGCGAAATAGTCGCCCCACTCCCACGCGGAGATGGCGACATGCACGTCATCTCGCTTGGCGGCGACGCCCATCTGCTCCGACCCCCGCCAGGCGATGGCCCGCAGATAGCAGTTTTCGAACCCCTGCTTCTTGATCAACTCACTCTTGGCCGCGTCTATATCCTCGGCGCTGGCCGGTACTTGAAAGCCCAGGATCTTAGCCGACTTTTGGAGCCGCAGGCTGTGCTCGTGACCTTTGAAGACAACCCCGCCATAAGCACGCTCGCCTTCGAACACGGCGGAGGCATAGTGAAGGGCATGGGTCAGCACATGGACCTTGGCGTTGCGATGCGGGATGAATTCACCATCCAACCAAACCCAGCCGTCACGATCGTCAAAGGGCTGAGCGGCCATGGATTTCCTCCTATTGTGGGCGGCGGCTTGCGAAGCTGCGGGCCCGATGGGATGATTTTTGAGCTTACTGTGTGACCGGCGACATGACTGTCAATCAATTCACCAAAGTCCAGCACGGACTTGCCTCCCTTCAAGGATATATCTGGATGGATTTTGCGCACAGCTGGCAAATCGGCGGGGCGTCGCGGAGATGACTGCCGCGCCCGCCTTCGACGCGCTCGACCGGGCCCCGCACCTGCTGCTGGTCGATGACGACGACCGCATCCGCGAATTGCTCAAGCGCTACCTCGCCCAAGCCGGCGCGCGCGTGTCGGCGGCGGCCGATGCGGCGGGCGCGCGAAAGCTGTTGGCGTCGATGGATTTCGACCTCCTGATCCTCGACGTGATGATGCCCGTCGAAGATGGCTTCTCGCTGGCCGAGAGCGTGCGCAAGGGCTCGAAAGTGCCGATCGTGCTGCTGACCGCACGCGGCATGCCGGAAGACCGGATCAAGGGCTTGTCGATTGGCGCCGACGACTATGTCGCCAAGCCATTCGAGCCGGCGGAGTTGGCGCTGCGCATCAACGCCATCCTCCGCCGCACCGTCGCCAATCGCGGCGAAACATTGGAGATCGTGACGTTCGGTCCCTTCGCCTTCAACAGCGTGCGCGGCGAACTCCAGCGCGATGGCGGAATGGTGCGTTTGACCGAAGCGGAAGTGGCGTTGCTACGCATTCTCGCGGCGCGACCGGGTGAAGTAATCAGCCGTGAGGATCTGGCTAAGCGCACCGGCGCAGGTCTTGAGCGCTCTGTCGACGTGCAGGTGACGCGGCTCAGGCGCAAGGTCGAGGCCGACGCGCGCGCGCCAGTGTATCTGCAAACCGTGCGCGGCATCGGCTACAAGCTCGCAGCCGACTGATGCGCCCCACCCCCGCCTTCCGTCTTCGCGACATCATGCCGAAGGGCCTCTACTGGCGCACACTGTTGATCATCGTAGCGCCAGCAGCGCTTCTGCAACTGATTGTGACACTGGTGTTCTTGGATGATCACTGGCAGGCGACATCGAAACGCATGAGCCAAGGCGTGGCAGCAGACGCCGCGCTCATCATCCAGCTCTACGAACAAAATCCGACACCTCAGAACTTTGCCTACTTGCAACAACTCGCACAGAGGCCGCTGCGGTTGGACATCGAATTGCAACCACATGCGCCACTGGCGCTGCGGCGCTGCCGCGGTTCGGGCTCGGCGCTCGACGGCTATTTCACTGATGCGATCGAAGATCAGTTGGGGCGCCAAATCTGGTACGACTCTACCTGCCCAGGCAACCAGGTGATCATTCGCGTGCCGATCCGCGAAGGTGTGCTGCAATTGCGCGCCTTCCGTGACCGCGTGCAGGCGCGCTCGGGACCGCTCTTCGTAATGTGGATCGCTGGCGCAACCCTTTTTCTCGTGGTCGTCTCGATCATCTTCATACGCAATCAGGTGCGGCCAATCGAATTGCTCGCCGAGGCAATGGAACGCTTCGGGCGCGGCGAAGACGCCGACCCCTTCCGCGCGCGCGGCGCCCGCGAAGTGCGCGGCGCGACGCACGCGTTCTTCGCGATGCGCGAGCGCATCACCAAGTCCATCGACCAGCGCTCGCAATTGCTGGCCGGTGTCAGCCACGACCTACGAACGCCTCTGACCAGGCTCAAACTGCAATTCGCGCTGATGCCGCCATCGCCAGAAGTCGAAGACGCCAAGCGCGACCTTGCCGAGATGGAAGAGACGCTCGACGAATATCTCGCCTTCGCCAAGGGACTCGCGGAAGAGGCGCCGGCCCAGGTCGATGTCGGCGCTTTGGCGCAAGAAATCGCCGCCGACAGCAAGCGCACCGGCGCGGATGTCGAAATCGAAAGCGCGGGCGATGTGGTGACGCCGGGTCGCGCTCGCGGTCTCAAACGCTGCGTGGCGAACCTCATCGACAACGCCGCCGCTCACGGCGACCGCGTCCAGGTTGGGGTCAAGGGCGAAGAGCGCGCTGTCACGGTTACTGTCGACGACAACGGCCCCGGCATACCGCCCGACCAGTACGAGGAAGCGTTCCGTCCCTTCTCAAGGCTCGACGAAACGCGCTCACGCAACCAGAAGGGGGTCGGCCTCGGCCTCGCCATCGCCCGCGACGTCGCACGCAGCCACGGCGGCGAAATCATCCTCTCGCCCAGCCCCTTAGGCGGTCTGCGCGCAACCTTGCGCATTCCGCGGCCTGCCTAAAGTTCCGGTAATTCCCCGGGGAGCTCACCTCCGGCGGCCGAAACCGTGCCACCACTATCCACAAGCAAAGCGGCGATTGCGCTAGGACTCAGCTGACCGTTCGTTCATTCTGGAACCAAAGTCTTTCGCGCGCGCGAAAAGAGGCAGGGACATGGCCGATACCGGCGACAACGTGAACCTTTCACGGGCACGCATTTGCATCGACTTCGGCACGGCGTTGTCGAAGGCGAGCATTTGTCTCGACCCCACCCTGCCGCTGGAAGTCGGCGTGAAGCCGTTATCAATTGGCGCGGTGTCTCGCGCGCAACACGGCCTGCTGACCCCCTCCGTCTTGTTCGTTGACGCGGGCCGCATCTTCTTCGGTCCGCTTGCGCTTGAGTATGCCCAGCGCGGCGCAGCGCAAGGGCGAGATCCTCTGCTATCATTCAAGACGGTTCTCGGCGCGAAGGATGCGAACGTCATCCTCGCACAAAAGATGCGGCCGTCCGTCGATCCAACAGGCACGCTTACATATCGCGATGCGCTGGTGCTTTATCTGGCCTATCTCGATCAACTCATTCGCGAAGCGATCAGCGTCACGGCGGGCATGCCGCCCGGCGCCTCCGAGGTGCGCCGCCGCTACACGAGTCCGGCCTGGAGGATGGGCTCAGGACCCGATCCGGTGTTCGAGGCCATCTTCAACGAAGCCGCGGCCATTTCACAGCGGCTTGGCCGCCTCTTCCTCTCCACTGAAGGCATCTCGATTGCCCAATGCAAGGACGCCCTCGACAAGGCGCGGCAATTGCCCGGCAACGGCCGGCTGGAAACCGGCGTGTTTGAGCCGCATGCGGCAGCTGCGGCCAGCATGGCGTTCTCGACTTCGCCCACGAATTTCGTGCTGGTCTTCGATATCGGCGCCGGCACCACCGACGTCGCCGCGTTCGAGTTCGACGAGCGCAGCAATCCGCCCGCGCTCAGCGAAATCAAAGAAGCACGTCAATGCAGCGGCCTCGCCGGCGACGAGATCGACCGCATCTTGATCGAGCTTTACTTCCGCAAGCGCGGCGGCGACCAAAGCCAGACCGAAGAACAGCGGGTGTTGCGCATGTTCAAGCTCAACGCGCGAGAGCTGAAACAGCAACTATTCGCCCACGGCAAGATCATCCTCCGCACCGGCTGGAATACAACGACGATCAAGCTCAGCGACCTGACCGAAGATCCGCAATTTGTGGAGTACAAATCGGCGCTCGGGCGCATCATCGCCGCCAGCCTGGCGCCGGTTGTTCACCGTGCCGAAACGGTTGGCGCGCAAGTGATTGACGTGGTGCTGGCGGGTGGCGGTTCGCATCTACCGTTCCTGCCGGACCTCGTGCGCAACGCGGCGGGTCATAGTCCGCGCAGCGTGCCGCTTCGCGTCAGCCCGCTCTCGCCGACGAGCAAACTCTACGAAGGCGTCGATCCGTCCCTGGGCGGCGCCTTCCCGCAGATCGCCATGTCGGTCGGCGGCGCGCTGGTGGAGATGATGCCCGCCTAGATGCCGCGCGCGAGCTCTGGAAACACCTTCGCGACCTTGCCGAGCAGATAATCGCCGTACGCGCCTGAGAAATCATGCACGTTGGCGCGGTCCCAACGCTCGCCGCTGTCATCGCGAGCTACGCTAGAAGGCAGCGGCACAATCTGCGCGTCGAACGCTGGATCGAAGAAAAATGGAAACGAGAGGCGCGAGCGGCCACTGACATTACGCACGCGATGCGGCGTCGACTTGTAGAGCCCGCCGGTCAGCCGATCCAGCATGTCGCCGATATTGCACACGATCGTGCCGGGAATGGGCGGCGCCTCGATCCAGCCGCGCGGGGTCTTCACTTGAAGGCCGCCATTATCGTCTTGCGGCAGTAATGTCAGCAGGCCGTAATCCGTGTGCTCGCCGACACCCCAGCCATCACCGTCGCTCGCCGGATATTCGAAGATGCGAAACAGCAAAGTCGGCCGCGCTGTGTAGGTGCGGCAGAAATAGTGCGCATCGAGCCCAAGGCTAAGCGCCACACCTTCCATGATCGTGTGCGCGGCTACAGTCGCTTCATCCATGAAGCGCAGCACTGCGGGTTTCAGCTCGGGCACGTCATCGGGAAACAGGTTGCGTCCATGCAACGGCAGACCTTCGGCCACACGCGGATCACGCGCATCAAGCTCTTCGCCAAAGTAAACGCCCTGCTTCAGGTCCGGCTTACCGGAAGTCAGTTCGCCGCCGACGGGGAAATAACCACGCCACGCGCGCCCGCCTCGCACCATGGCGATCTCCATCTTGCGAGCCTCGGGCAACGCAAAGAAGCGACGGCTCGCTACATCGAGATCAGCGAGTGTGTCCGCACCGATGCCATGGTGTATCGCGTAGAAGAAGCCGAGATCGCGGCAAGCGGCGTCGATTGCGCCGGCGGCTCCCGCGGGATCGGAAACATCGACGATGGGCAGCGCTTGCGTCACGCCTTGATGCAGCGCGCCGCCCGCAGGCGTGTCAAGCTCGGGCCGCGCTTTGGCGGAGCGTCTCGATCAATTCCACGCTTGGCTGGCGCGCCGGCATGCGATTGAACGCGTCCAACGCAGCGATCTTGTAAGCCTCCGCCAGCGTCGGATAGTTGAAGGTGTTCTCGACGAAATAGTCCAAACCGCCGCCGAGATTGAGCACGGCTTGGCCGATATGGATCAGCTCGGTCGCGCCTTCGCCGACGATATGCACGCCGAGCAGCCGCTTGGTCTCGAGCGCGAAGATCATTTTCATGAAGCCGGAATTCAGCCCCATGAT
>JACQAC010000146.1 GCA_016195245.1 Pseudomonadota bacterium | reverse complement strand
GAGCCCCGCGCGGCGCATGCGCTCTCGTGCATATCGAAGCTGTTCGTCGCTGATGGTGATGCCCGTGACGCGCGCGCCGTACTCGCGCGCCGCGAATTCCGCGAACCCACCCCAGCCGCAGCCGATCTCGAGCAGGTGATCACCGGGTTTTAGTTCGAGGTGCTCGGCAAGCGCGCGATATTTTGCCTGTTGCGCGCTTTCGAGGTCGGCGACTTGCGCGTCGAATTTCGCCGAGGAATAGGTCATCGATCGATCGAGCCAAGCCTCATAGAAACGATTGCCGAGATCGTAGTGCGCCAGAATGTTGCGCTTCGAACCGGTGCGCGTGTTTTCCCGGCGTCTATGTCGCATCCAGTTGAGCGCTCTGCCGATGGGGCCACCCTCCAGCAAACGCATGAAGCGTTCGGCGTTGTCAGCCAAGAGCGTGAGAAGGGCGGGAAGATGGTCGCTCTCCCATTCGCCCGCGATCAGGCCCTCGGCGAAACCTATGTCGCCGTTAAAAACAACACGCCGCGCAAAACGGAAATCGTTGACCTTAAGCGATGCGGACGCTGTATCGGCGTCGCCAAGAAGCAGCCTTTGGCCGCTCGGAAGCGTCGCCTCAATCGACCCGCCGCGAACTTGCATTAAGCCGAGCAGAACGGCCTTCGCGGTCGCGGGCGCGCGCAAGCTGGAGACGATCCGGTAGGTCGCGCGAACGGGCGATGACAATTCGGTCGCTGCGTTCATGCAACAAATCTAAGGCTCTTCAGGCGCGGTTGGAAGAACGGTTGTTTGCAGAGGCTTACGGGCGACCACAGAACCCGGATCAAGCTCGCCAGCTTCCGATCACCCGGAACGGGCCAATTCGGCGGCTTCCGCGTAACCAAACAGCGAAAGGGCCAGACGGATGGCCTGGCCGCGCGGCGTCTTGAGTTCGGCGTCTCTCTCGATGGCTAGTCGCGCTTCTTGGTCAGCGGCGCCGAGCATTTTGGAATGCGCCTCGGGGTCCACCAACCGGAATGGCGGCAGGCCGGATTGTTGGGTGCCGAGCACGTCGCCGGCGCCCCGCATGCGGAAATCGATCTCGGCGATGGCAAAACCGTCGTCGTTGCGGCGCAGCGCATCGAGCCGCTCCTTGGCCTGTTCGCCGAGGGGAGGTTTCCAGAGCAGGACACAGGAGCCTTGCTTGTCGCCGCGTCCGACGCGGCCCCGGAGTTGGTGAAGCTGCGCGAGCCCGAAGCGCTCCGCGTGCTCGATCACCATGATCGTCGCCTCGGGGACGTTGACGCCGACTTCGATGACCGTGGTGGCGACGAGCAAGAAAGACTCGCCGGCACGGAAGCGGTCCATCGCCTTTTCGCGCGCGCTCGGCGTCACACGGCCATGCACGAGTTCGACGCGATCGCCGAACCGCGCTTTCAGGTCCGCGTGGCGATCATCGACGGCGGCGAGATCGACCGCTTCGCTTTCCTCGATAAGCGGGCACACCCAATAGGCCCGCTCGCCGTGCTTGGCGGCGTCGGCAATCTTCTCCGCGACTTCGTCCGCGCGGCTGAGCGGCATGGCATCCGTGTTAATCGGCTGCCGACCCGGCGGCTTCTCGTCGAGTACAGACAAATCCATGTCGCCATGAATCGAGAGCGCCAGCGTCCTCGGAATCGGCGTGGCGCTCATCACCAGCACGTGCGGTGCAAAGCCCTTGGCCACCATGCGCATACGGTCGGAAACGCCGAAGCGGTGCTGCTCGTCGATGACGATCAGGCCAAGGTCGTGGAACGCAACCTCCTCCTGGAAGAGCGCATGGGTGCCGATGACGACGCTGAGCTCACCTCTTGCCAAGCGAGCCAAGAGGTCCTTGCGCTCCTTGCCCTTGTCGCGACCGGTCAACACCGCTGCCGAAACACCAGCGGCGGTCAGAAGCGGTTCCAAGGTCGCGCCGTGTTGACGGGCGAGCAAATCCGTCGGGGCCATCAACGCACTTTGCAGGCCCGCTTCGGCGGCGCGAGCCATCGCCAGAGCGGCGACGAGCGTCTTACCTGATCCCACATCGCCCTGCAGCAGGCGCAACATCGGCGAGGGCTCAGCCATGTCGATAAAGATTTCGTCAGCAGAACGTTTTTGCGCGCCGGTGGGTGCGTACGGCAGAGACGCGAGCAGTTTGTCGACGAAGCGCCCGTCGCCGGTGATGGCACGGCCAGGCTCCTTGCGGCGATGCGATCGGCGCAAACGCAGAGCGCATTGGCGTGCGAACAGTTCATCGTACGCAAGCCGCGTGCGGAACGGACTCTCCGGCGCGACGTCCTCCGGCGTCGTCGGTCGGTGCATGTGTTCAAGTGCAGTACGAAAGTCAGGCCAGTCGTGCGCTTGAACCGTGGTTGGCTCGAGCCATTCCGGCGCTTCGGGCACGCTGTCCAGCGCCATGCCTATGGTGCGCTGCAACGTGCGCCCGGGCAGACCTTGAGTAAGCGGATAGATTGGTTCGACCGCTGGCGGGGCCTCACCTTTTTCCGGATCGACCACGTAGTCCGGGTGAAGCATCTGCCGCATACCGTCGTGGAAGGTGACCTTGCCGCTAACAAGACGCGTCTGGCCCACCGGCCACATCCGCTTCAGCATGTCCTCGTGGCCGCGAAAGTAGGCGACGGTCAGAAAGCCGGTCTCGTCGCGCAGGCGGATGCGGTAGGGGAGGTTCTTGTAGCCGGGCATGTGGCCGTCGACTTCGGCCTCTATGGTGGCGATATCGTCCTCCTCAGTCTCGGCGATCGGCACGCGCTTGCGGCGATCAATGGCGGAATTGGGCGCCAAAAAGACCAAGTCGCGCACCTGGGTCCCGCCAGCGACTTTGCTGATGAGTTCCATGGTTTCCCTGCGCGCGCCTCTGGGCGCCCGGGCAGGCGCCAGAAACGCGGCGAGGGGAGGCGAAATGTCGTTCATTCGTACCGGTCGACGGGCCTGACTCAGCCGCCCATATGGGTTATAGCGCGGCCCCTTTCGCTGTCCGGCTGCTTTTCTGAGGACCGATGCACGACGAAACGGCGGAGCCCTTGGACCGCCGCCGCAAGAGACTGAGATTCCGCGCTTGGCGGCGGGGATTTCGGGAAATCGACTTGATTCTGGGCGGCTTCGCCGACCGGAAAATAGACGCTTTGGATGCATCCGGTTTGGACGCCTTCGAAGCGCTGCTGCTCCATGCCAATGACCAAGAAGTCTATGACTGGGTCACTGAAGCAGCGCCCGCGCCCTCTGAACACGATACGCCAACCCTCGCGCTGATTCGCGCGTTCCGCTTCGAGATGACGCCTCCGCCACCATGAAAGACGAAAGCCTCGCTTCCGGCCTAATCGACCAATTGTCGAAGACGAAGGGGACCCTTGTCGTCTCCGGCGCCCCTGAGGGCTTGGACGCCGCAGCGCTTGCGGCGGCCACGCAAAAGCGCGGCGGGGTTACAATGTTCGTGGCGCGGGATGAAACGCGTGCATCGCAGTTTGAGGCGGCAGCCAGGTTTTTCGCACCGGATATGACAACGCTGCGGCTGCCGGCGTGGGATACGTTGCCCTACGACCGCATCTCACCGGCGCAGGGGATTGCCGCGCAACGTTGCGCGGCTCTGACGGCTCTGGCGCGGCGCGACGCCGACGCGAAGTCGCCATTGTTGCTGATTGCGACGGCATCCGCGGTTGCGCAGCGCGTGCCGCCGCGTGAGCGGCTGGCCAAGGGCGCTTTCGCCGCGACCGCAGGCAGCGAAGCGTCTATGGAGCAATTGGAGGCGTACCTCGTCACCAACGGCTACAGCCGCGCATCGACGGTGCGGACGCCAGGCGAATTCGCAGTTCGCGGTGGTCTGATCGATGTGTTCCCGCCCGGCGGCGCCGAGCCACTGCGTTTCGACTTTTTCGGCGACGAGCTTGAGACGATCCGTGCTTTCGACGCCGAAACGCAGATATCAAAGACAACACTCAAACAGGCGTTGCTAACCCCTGTCAGCGAGGTGTTGCTCGACGACGCTACCGTGTTGCGCTTTCGGCGTAGCTTCACCCAAGCTTTCGGGGCGGTGAGCGATCCAGTCTATGATGGCGTTAGCGCCCGCATTCGCCGCCAGGGCGTCGAACAATGGCTACCGCATTTCTATGAGCGCCTCGAAACGGTGTTCGACTATGTTGGCTCTGAGGCGCTGATCGCTTTCGATGCGCTGGCCGAGGAAGCTATCCACGAACGGGTCGAAACGGCGCGTGATCACTACGATGCGCGCAAGACTGCACCGGTGGCGCGCGGGGCCAACATCTTCCGGGCGCCAGAACCAGACCTGCTCTATTTGGAAGGCGAGGCGCTCAAGTCCGCGCTCGGCGATCGTGCTGCTCGCCACTTCACGCATTTCGAAAGTGACGCAAAGAAACGGTTGGATCTTGGCGGCCGCATTGGTCGCGACTTTGCCCCGGAGCGCCAGACCGCGGATGCCAATGTCTTTGAAGCTGCTGCCAAGCACATTGAAACGTTGCAAAAGAAGCGCCGGGTCCTGGTTGCAGCATGGTCGGAGGGTTCGGCCGAACGCCTAAGTGGAGTGTTGGAAGATCACGGCATTGATGCGCCGCGGCGTGCTGTTTCTTGGAAGGAGGTTGCGTCTCTGCCGAAAGGCATCCCGGCGCTGGTCGTGCTGCCGATCGAGCACGGTTTCGAAACAGACAATTTCGCGCTGCTTGCCGAGCAAGACATTCTCGGCGATCGCCTGGCGCGGCCGCGTAAGAAGCGCAAAGCTTCAAGTGTGCTCAGTGAAGCAGCGGCGCTGACGCCCGGCGACCTGATCGTGCATCAGGAACACGGCGTGGGGCGCTACGACGGCCTGAAAACACTCGACGTGCAGGGCGCGCCCCACGATTGCTTGGACCTAGCCTATGCGGGTGGCGACAAGCTCTATCTGCCGGTTGAAAATATTGAATTGGTCAGCCGCTACGGCTCGGAGGACGCTGAACCGCAGCTCGACAAGTTAGGCGGCGTTGCGTGGCAGAGCCGCAAGGCGCGCGCGAAGCAACGCTTGCGCGACATGGCCGCCGAGCTTATCCGCATCGCGGCGGCGCGCGCGGCGAAGACCGCGGAAGTGGTGCTGCCGCCGGAAGGCTTGTGGGACGAGTTTTGCGCACGGTTTCCATACGAGGAAACGGAAGATCAGCTTTCAGCCATCGATGACGTGGTTGGCGATCTGAGCGCTGGGCGGCCGATGGATCGGCTGATCTGCGGCGATGTCGGATTCGGCAAGACCGAGGTGGCGCTGCGCGCGGCATTTCTGGTGGCGATGACCGGCAAGCAGGTTGCGGTCGTCGCGCCCACCACGCTGCTCTGCCGTCAGCACTATCGCACATTTTCGGAGCGCTTCCGCGGTTTGCCGGTGCGCGTGCGGCAGCTCTCGCGGCTGGTTTCGACGAAGGAAACTAGCGAAACCAAAGCGGGACTCGAGGCGGGCGAAGTTGAGATCGTCGTCGGCACCCATGCACTACTCGCGAAGAATGTGAAGTTTCGCGACCTGGGACTGATGATCATCGACGAAGAGCAGCACTTTGGCGTCAAGCACAAGGAGCGCCTCAAGGAGCTGCGCACGGACGTGCATGTGCTCACACTCTCAGCGACGCCCATTCCGCGGACGCTGCAACTCTCACTCGCCGGCATCCGCGAGATGAGCCTCATCACGACGCCGCCGATAGACCGCATGGCCGTGCGCACCTACGTGACACCATTCGACAACCTCACGGTGCGCGAAGCGCTGCTCAGGGAGAAGTACCGCGGCGGCCAAAGCTTCTTCGTGTGCCCGCGTATTGCCGATCTGGGCGAAGCGGGCGAGTTCTTGAAACGCAACGTGCCCGAAGTGACTTTCGCTGTAGCGAACGGGCAGATGGCGGCCGGCGCGCTCGATGAGATCATGACCGCGTTCTATGACGGCCAGTACGACGTGCTGCTCTCGACGAGCATCGTGGAGTCGGGCCTCGATATTCCGCGCGCCAATACGCTGGTCGTCTATCGCGGCGATATGTTCGGCCTGGCGCAGCTCTATCAGCTGCGCGGGCGCGTGGGTCGATCCAAGGTGCGCGCCTATGCTTATCTGACCACGGCTGCGGAAGGCGCGATGACCTTAGGCGCGGAAAAGCGGCTCAAAGTGCTCTCATCCCTCGACAATCTCGGCGCCGGATTCACGCTGGCGAGCCACGATTTGGACATGCGCGGCGGCGGCAATTTGCTCGGCGAAGAGCAAACCGGTCATATCCGCGAAGTGGGCGTTGAGCTCTATCAGACCATGCTCGAGGAAGCGGTGTTGGCGCTTAAGCAGGGACGCGAAGAAGCGGTGAGCGAGCGTTCTTGGTCGCCGCAGATCAATGTCGGCGCTTCGGTGCTTATTCCAGAGGACTACGTCGCCGACTTGACCGTGCGCTTAGCTCTCTATCGCCGCCTAGCAGACCTCGATACTGACCAAGAGCGCGAAGCGTTTGCGGCGGAGCTGATCGATCGATTCGGGCCGCTGCCGGAAGAAGCCAATCAGCTGATCGCGGTCGCGGCGCTGAAGGCACTGTGCAGACGTTGCAACATCGCCAAGCTCGACGCGGGACCGAAGGGCGCTGTGTTGTCATTCCGGGAAGAGGGATTCCCAGACACGATGGCGCTGGTGCGCTTCGTCCAGGAGCGGCCGGACGATTTCAAGATGCGGCCCGATGGCAAGCTTGTAGTGCAGGGCGGATGGCCCGAACCGCTTGCGCGTTTGAAGGCGTTGCGTGGGGTGCTGGAGTCGCTGTCTCGGATCGCGATGAAGAAGGCGGCTTAAGCGGGAATGCTTTCCAAATTGAGCGCGTGTAGCGCCCGCGCCAGCATACCGGCGCCGCTTTCGCCGGGCTGAAGCTCAACAGCGCTCTGTTCGAACACTAGTGGTCCGACGCCGCCTTCGCCAGATGCGAACGCAGTGCACTCCGCGACCGAGGCAATGCGTTCCGCCGTGCGCCTCGCGCCCGCGAGGCGCGTGGCCGGCATGGCTACGGCGATGAAATCCTGGCCGATCGCGGCGCCGCTGTCACATTCGCGGATTAGGCGCGCCGCCAGACTGGAAATTTCGCTAAAACCGCGCTTCCAGTCATCTTCTGACGGCTGGCGCGCACCATGTGCAGGCAGGACGCGCAAGGCTGCGAGGGAAAGGGGCCGTCCGCTTGCGTGGTGATCAACTGCAAGTCTCATCAGATGCGCATCGAACGCTCCGCGCTTGAATAGCCCAGTGCGCGGTTCGCTCACAAGATCGCGGAATCCGCGGAGATCGTGCTCGACTGCACGACGCTTGCGATCTTGGCGAATGGCTTCGAAGAGCCAGCCTAGGTTAGCCTCATAAGGCTCAGTGGCGACCACCACGGAAGCCGCTCCGCGCTCAATGGCGGTGTCTGCCGTCTTGGCGTCGCCCTGCGCCGCTATGAACATGGTCGGCAGCAAACAGAGGCTCGCATTGCGGCGCAGCGCCGAGCAGAGTGCAAGCGCCGTCGCCGAATCCTGAACGCCGTTGAGTACGACCGCATCAAACACGTCGTCGTGCAGATGGTCGAAACCGGCATAAGAGGAAAATGCCGCAGTCACGCCGCCGCCACGCTCGGTGAAGGCGCGTTCCAAGGTAAGAAACATTGCGTTCGGCGCGCCAATGTAGAGCACCTTGAGCGGACGCGGCTCAAGCGCTTTCGGCGGCGCGAGCCCGTGTTCGGCGACTGTCGCACCTCGCCGCTCGCGTTCGTCCCGAGCAACCGCCAGACGCAGGCAAGCTTTGACCTGCGCGTTCGCCAGCTTCGGCGGTGCGTCGAGGGAAATTGCGCCCTGGAAAATGGTTGGGGCGTCCAAGGCGAAAGGGGGAGCATTGCATTGTGAGTATCCGGCCAGCACCGCTAGAGGCGCCTGCGGTGAGCTCTGCAGCGCGGAAGCAAGGCTATTTGCTGCGTCTGGATCGACAACGGGTATGATCGCTACATCTTCGCCCTCGGGGGCCGGACGGTAAGGACCTGCCAACGCCTGCGCGACCACGCCAGCGGCGCCTAGCGTTGCTTGCGCGTCGCGTGCAACCCGCGCGTCGTGTGCCCGCACCACAATCCGCAAGAGTTAACGCTCCGGCGCCTGCCCGCCCCTCGCGGTCGGCAGTTGCACTTATGGCGGCTTCGCGCGACGAAACAAACCGACAAGGTAAACGGGATCGGCAATGGCGAGCGGACCGCTAAACGGCGTGAAGGTGGTGGAGTTCGCGGGCATTGGTCCGGGGCCGTTCTGCTGCATGCTCTTGTCGGACATGGGCGCCGACGTGGTTCGGATCGATCGGCCCGGTGGGCGCGCCATGCGCAACGACGTCACCGCGCGCGGGCGGCGCTCCATCGCGCTGGATATGAAGCAGCCGGCGGATATCGAGGTCGCCTTGGAGATCATCGCCAAGGCCGACATCCTGATCGAGGGTTTTCGACCCGGCGTGATGGAGCGGCTCGGTGTTGGGCCGGGCGCGGCGTTCGCACGAAACCCGAAGCTCATTTACGGCCGCATGACTGGTTGGGGCCAAAGCGGGCCTTTGGCGCATGCGGCAGGTCATGACCTCAACTACATCGCGCTCTCAGGCGCACTCTACGCGATGGGCCGCAAGAATGCGCCGCCGGCGCCGCCGCTTAATCTCGTAGGCGATTATGGTGGTGGGGCGCTCTATCTCGCGATGGGCGTGCTCGCCGCCTACATCGAGGCGCAGCGCTCTGGGAACGGGCAGGTCGTGGATGCGGCGATCACCGATGGCGCGGCGTCGCTTATGGGCGTGATGTACGGCCTGCGAGCCTCACAGATTTGGACGGATGACCGCGAAGCCAATTTGCTCGACGGCGGCGCGCATTTCTACGACGTCTACGAAACTAAGGACGGGCGGTACGTCACGATCGCGCCGATCGAGCCGCAATTCTACGCGTTGCTGTTGGAGAAGACTGGTCTCAAGGATGATCCGGCGTTCGCGGCGGCACAAATGTTAAAGAGCGAATGGCCTGCGCTGAAAGAGAAGCTCACTGCGCTCGTGAAGACAAAAACGCGTGAGGAATGGACTGCGCTGCTGGAAGGCACGGATGTCTGTTTTGCTCCGGTGCTCACCATGGGGGTCCCGTTCAGGGGCGGTTCAAGCCGGATTTGCTTTTATCATCCTCGGTTCTGGACGATTTTCGTCCCTCGCTCGTACCAGGGCCAAGTTCTCGTTCCCAATCCCGGGGACGAAACAGAGCGCCAGCCGCCGGCTCAGCGGCTGGCGCAATCTGTTTTATGAAACTGTATTTCCCGCGCGGAATGTTGCGCCCCAGGGCGACCTTACGTAACACCCGCCTATGGCAAACAAGGTCTATGCGGACGCTCGCTCCGCGCTCGAAGGGATCACCTTCGACGGCATGATGGTGATGTCCGGCGGCTTCGGCCTGTGCGGTATCCCGGAGAACTTGATCATCGCGCTGCGCGACAGCGGCGTGAAGAACATCACCGTGATTTCCAACAATGCCGGCGTCGACAGCTGGGGCCTCGGGCTGCTGCTTGAGACCAAACAGATCAAGAAGATGATTTCGTCCTACGTCGGTGAGAATAAGGAATTTGCGCGCCAGTTTTTGGCGGGTGAACTGGAACTTGAATTCAACCCGCAAGGCACGCTCGCTGAGCGCTGCCGCGCCGGCGGTGCGGGGATCGCTGGCTTCTACACAAAGACCGGCGTCGGCACGCTGGTGGCCGAGGGCAAGGAGACGAAAGTCTTCAACGGCGAAACGTTTGTTCTCGAAACCGGTTTGGTCGCTGACCTATCCATCGTGAAGGCCTGGAAGGGCGACAAGGAGGGCAACCTCATCTACCGCGAAACCGCTCGGAACTTTAATCCGATGATGGCGACGGCCGGGAAGAAGTGCGTCGCCGAAGTCGAGATCTTGGTGGAGGCGGGCGAGCTGGATCCCGACGCGATCCACACGCCGGGTATTTTTGTCGACCGCATAGTGCAAGGCAATTTCGAAAAACGGATCGAGCAGCGCACGACGCGCAAGCGGGAGAACGCCTGATGCCCTGGACCCGCGAACAGCTTGCGCAGCGCGCCGCCAAGGAGTTGCGCGATGGCTTTTACGTCAATCTCGGCATCGGCATTCCGACGCTTGTGGCTAACTACATTCCGCAGGGGATGGAGGTGACGCTACAATCGGAGAACGGCATGCTCGGCATGGGCCCGTTTCCCTACGAGGGCGATGAGGATCCCGATCTCATCAACGCGGGCAAACAGACCATCACGGCGCTGCCAAAAACCTCGTATTTTTCGTCGGCCGATTCCTTCGGCATGATCCGCGGCGGTCACATCGACCTCTCCATTCTCGGCGCGATGGAGGTGAACGGTCGCGGCGACCTCGCCAATTGGATGGTGCCTGGCAAAATGGTGAAGGGCATGGGCGGCGCCATGGACCTCGTCGCCGGCGTGAAGCGCGTCGTGGTTGTGATGGAGCACACGTCGAAAGACGGCGCGTCGAAGCTTCTGAAGAAGTGCTCGTTGCCCCTCACCGGGGTGAACGTCGTTGATCTCGTCATCACCGATCTGGGGGTGTTCGCCATCGACAAGCATGGCGAGGCGCCAATGCGCTTGCTGGAACTGGCGGACGGCGTCTCGCTTGATGAGATCAAGGCGAAGACGGAGGCGCCGTTCGTGTCGGCCTAGCCTCGGAATACGATCAGCCGCGCCGCCGAATAGTTCCAGATCAGCGTGAGCCCAGTCGCCATGACCCAGGCGATCACGTACCAAAGGCCGAAGCTCATCAGCGTCTGAAAGATGATCGTGTTGAGGCCCAGTCCGATCACGCTCGTCACGGCGAACTTCAGTATACCGTAGCCCATGTGGCTCTGGGTTCCAGCGAACGTGAAATACCGGTTCATGAGGTAGTTGGCGGTCGCGGCGAACGCGAAGCCGACGGCGTTGGCGATGAGCTTGTTGGCGTGCGCCAGCTCCACCAGCGCCACCAAAATCGAGAACTGGATCACGGTGGCGATGCCGCCCACCACGGCGAAACGGAGAAACCGGGCGGGGTCGATATGAGCCATGGCGCGCCTCAAGGCATCTTGGCGCTTGTCCATCCCAGCATCCGACATGGAGGCGCACAAAGCACCCCCCACGCCAGGGTGCAACCGCCCTCTTCACCGACCCCTGCTCCCGCAGCAAGAGAGGCATGCAGAGGGGGAGGGCGCTCAGGCTTGGCCCTGCCCCAATTGGCCGTATAAGCGCCCTCCAAAGCCAAGCTACGGGACCCATGACGACAACACAGGACGCGCCGGCCGAGGCCGGCGACCTGAAAACCTGGACGTATGAGCGTGCCGTGTTTGCGACGATCGCGGCGCTCGTGCTGGTGCGCCTAATCGTCGCCGCCAACATGCCGTTGGCGGGGGATGAGGCGCTCTACTGGCGGTACTCACGCTATCTCGCGCCGGGCTACCTCGATCACCCGGCGATGAACCCGTTCTTCATCCGGCTGGGCACAATGCTGTTCGGCGACACAGCTTTTGGCGTGCGCCTATTTGCTGTGTTGACAGCGCTGCCAGCGACATGGGCAATCTGGCGCTCGGGCGCCGTTATAAGCGGCCAGGAGCGCATCGGCGCAACTGCGGCGCTCTTCTTCAATCTCACCATCACCATGGGCGTAGGCTCAATGCTCGCCACGTCCGACGCCTCGGTGGTGATGACGAGTTGCTTTGTTCTGTTGGCGCTCGCGAAACTCAATCAGACAGATCGCGGTATCTGGTGGCTGGCGGTTGGGCTGACGCTGGGCGTCGGGATGTGGGCGAAATATACGACGGCGTTCTTCGCCTTCGGAATTGCCCTTTGGCTGCTGATGGTTCCGGACAAGCGCAAGTGGTTCTTCAGCCCGTGGCCATACCTCGGCGCGATTGCTGCGCTGCTCGTGTTCGCGCCGGTCTTGATGTGGAATGCCAACCACGAATGGGCATCCGTCGCTTACCAATCGAGCAGGTTCATCACTCATCAATTCAAGATCGCCTATCCGCTCGAACTCCTCGTTTCGCAGATTGGATTGGCGACGCCGTCAATCTTCATTCTCGCTGTACTTGGAGTGCTCTGGAGCTATCGCGAGCCGCAGTTTCGCTCGACCTCGGTGTTGTTTGCCTCACTCGTTTTGCCGGTTCTCGGTTACTTTCTGTGGCACTCGCTGCACGAACGCGTGCAAGGCAATTGGCCGGAATGCATCACGCCGGCGTTGGTTTGCGCAGCAGCGATGGCAGTGCATCTTCAGGAAAGCCAGCAGGGATCTGGCGCCGCGACCGCGCGCTGGTCCAACCGGCTTGCGGTTCCGGTCGCGCTCCTGCTCGTCACATTGGTGTACGCGCAGGCCATCTTCGGGCTCATCCCCCTCCGCCGGGATCCTACTTCTCGCCTCCTGGGGGGAGGGTGGCCCGAGCTGGCTCAGTCAATTGACTTGATGCGCGAGCGCGTGGGGGCTCAAGTATTGCTCACCACCGACTACACGCTGGCCAGCGCGCTGACTTACTATCTGCCTTCGCATGCGCCTGCGGAACAGATGAATGACCGCGTGCGCTGGGCTAACGAGCCGCCGCCGCCGCAGGCACTCTTTGCCCAACAGATGCTCTATGTCTGCAAAGAACCCTGCCGGTACGCGTCACAGCTGGGAAATCGCTTCGCAGACGTAGAACGGCTGGGCGCCGCGCCACGCATGCGTCGCGGCGTCGTGGTAGAGCGCTATTCAGTGTATCGGGTTCGAGGGCAGGTGCGCCCGACGCTCGATCCCATGTATCCTATCCGCACCAAGGCTTCTGACGAGTATGTCCTTTGAGCTGAAACCTGTCCGACCGGCGCGACCTGCCAAGGTTGACCTTTCGGTCGTGCTGCCGATCTATGACGAAGAGGAGAGCCTGCACGAGTTGCTCGACAACCTCTTCCGCATCCTCGATGGTCTCGATCGTTCTTACGAAATCTGGTGCGTAAACGACGGCAGCCGCGATCGGTCCAGTGCGATTCTGCACGAGATCGCCAAGCAACGCCACGAGCTGTGTGTTCTCGATTTTCGCCGCAACTTCGGTCAGACAGCTGCGCTCATGGCCGGCTTCGACCATTCGCGCGGCGACGTAATCGTCACGCTTGA
>JACQAC010000176.1 GCA_016195245.1 Pseudomonadota bacterium | reverse complement strand
GAAAGCTTCAGGACTCGGCGCCGCAATTGTGAGCGCACGCGCCATTTGCTCGGCTTCGGCTGCCCGCCCGGCCGCAAGCGCTGCACGGATGGCGTCGCGCTGGTGCTGAGGCGAGTTGGCGGTCATGCGGTCAACGCCGTGACGAAGCTGCCGAGCGCGTCGAATTCCGCGCGCACAGCGTCGAGACGGGCCCGCGCCTCGGCGTCCTCGCCCCAACACTTGAGCGCGAATTCGTCATCGAGGGTCGCGGCGATATAGGCCTCCTGCGCTGTCAACTTGCCGCGGATGAGCGCGAAGGCGATCAACGCCGATCCGGCAAGCCCGGCGGCTTGCGACAAAGCCGTTAGTGCAAAATCATCGAGCGCTTCGGCATGCGCCTTGAGTTTGCTCAATTCCGCAGGCGCGATGACGGTGGCCACAACGCCTTTGACCACAGGCAGGTTTACGTCCAAGCTCTCGCACCCCCAGATGACGAGTGGATTCCAGTATTGGGCTTGGCGTGCAACCAGTTCGGCTGGCGCGCTGGCGCGATGGCAACACAGATCGGTTTCACCGAACGACGCGGCGTACTGGATGCGCTGCTCGCGGCTGCGGCTAGTCCAATCGATGGCGGCGAAGGCCAGCTGCGTGATTGGCATCGCCGCGGGAATGATCTTTTCGGTTTGCGCATCCCATTCCTGCGCCATTGCTTCGGCCAGCGCCCGCGTCGGCGTTGTGAACGGCGCCCCTTTCGGGGTTTTGAGCAGGCGCTCGTCGAGCGTCACGGCGAACCCTGCCTCGCGAGCGACTGGTTGAGCTGTCTTGTAGAAACGGCGCGCTGGTTCGCTCATATCATGCCACCCGCCTGCTTCAGCCCGGTAAGACGTCGAAGGACAAGCTTAGGCGCTCGTCGCCTTCAAACGGAATGATGCCGTGCCACATGTAGGACGGGAACAAGACGAGCAGCCCCTCCTTCGGCTCCACAAACGCTTCGGGACCGCACCCCGGGGGCGGACGGTTAGGCTCACCGAGTTTTAGCCAGCCAGATTGCGGATCGCGCGGCCTTTCGTTGGGCGTCAGCGCGACATAGTACGCAGAGCTGATCCATCCGCGGTCATGCACGTGACTGGACTGAGCGCCGTTATTGCGCAGGCGCGTAGACCAGAGACTCGTGAAGCGGCTGTGGTCGGTGCGCCGGCGGCCAAGCGGATCATGCGCTTCGAGGCGCGCGATGTAATCGCTCACCGCGGCATCAACCGCGCCAAGGAACGCGCGCAAATTTGGCTCTTCCGAATGAAGGAGGGAGCGGCCAGTTTGGCTGCCATTGATGACGTTTTGATCAAGTGGATGCGCGTTGACCTGGTGCTGCAGGCGCAGAACATCGGCGAGCGACGCGTTGAAGTTCTCTGGCGTAAAGAAGCCGCGCGGCGCGGGAATCTCGTAGGAGCGCAAGAAGCGCTCGTAATCATAGACTTTGCGATAGCCGGAATCGCCGAGCATGCGCAGCGCCATGGCCTCGCAAGCAATGAGATATTGTTCGTTCGGCTCGTCGGTGCGAAGCGTGCGCACGATGGATAGCGCTTCATCCGGACGCCTGGCGCGCAGAAGTGTTGAAAGCAGATTGCGCTTGGGG
>JACQAC010000026.1 GCA_016195245.1 Pseudomonadota bacterium | reverse complement strand
GCGTGATCGGCGGCACAGCGCATTTTGTGGCATGACCACGAACGCCGCCACAATCGCGCCTTTAGCCGCGCCAGCGGCGGCGCGGTGCTCGACACGAAGGCGGCAAGCTCCGCTCTTCTTAGGTATTCAATCTGCGACGGTATTTGCCACGACCGAGGAATTCGATGAATCCCGCGTCCCTGAGCAACTGCAGCTGCTGTCGCATCTTTTCGCGGACATGCATGTTGCCAGGGTAGACGCGCCGCAGGTCGTCCTCGAAGCGATAAACGTCCGCGATCTCAAACTCGGCGCGACCAATCGACTCGACGCACTTCATGACTTCAATCAGCCAGCCGCGCGCTGCTGGGCGTTCGCCGCGCAGGAAACGCGTCTGCTGCCATAGCTCAAGCACTTGATCCTTAGGAACCAACTCGCCGTCGCGAACGACAACGATCCGCCCCGCCTCGGGCACCTTGCTGAGCAAGATATTGCAGCCGACCCACCCCGCCCTGCTAGCGCTTGGTGCGAGCGGGGCCCGCTCTTGGATGATGTCCGGGACGAAGAAGTGCTTAGGCACCACCGACAAGTTCGTCACGGACTTACGAATTTTGTCGTACGACAAGAGCACCAAGCTCGGGTTGTTGTTGGCGGCGAGCCGCTCCATCATGCTCTTATAAGCGCCATCGACGACCCGTTTGCCGATGGCGCTGCCCTGGCTCTTTACTTCGTACTCTTCCGAACAAGCCTTGCAGGCAAAGTCACCAACGGGACTGTTGTTCGGAAGCTTTGTGAGTTTGGGCGCGCCGCAATTCAGGCAGTAGAGTTCTCGGCTGACCCAGCCTTCACTCCAGAAGCGAGCCTTCTGTGTCTGCCCTTCATATGGCGCAGTCTCTTCAGCAAATCCCAGCCGCCGGATCACTCAGAAGTCGCCTTGTTGCGTACCCACGATCTCGTTCCCCTCAGCATCGAGCGTCACGAAGAGTCGAGCATCGAAGTAAGAGGTCCCGGCCTCCTTCCAGTTGAACTTCGTCTCGTCGTGGTTCGCTTTGGCGGCTGCTTCAGCAGGGTTCCCCGCTTCCACCTCGGCAATGAAATCTACGAACGCATCAACACGGCGAAGCACTTGATAGCGTGGCATGTGATCCCTCCGATCGCGCCCAGGGATCCAAAGAATTCAAGGCTGGTCAGCGGCTGTCGCTCTTGCAGGCCCACCCTTCGACTAAAAACACCAACGGCCGCGCTGTCGCCAGCGCGGCCGTCATGCGTCGAGTGGGCGTCTCCTCCCCGAGGCGCGACCGTTCCGCGACGCTGCGGATTCGGCCGGGGCGGAACCTGACGCCGCCCGGCCTTGCGGTCAAGTGTCGCGCCCTCAGCGGCCCAACATCTTGCGGACTTCCGCGACCAATTCGCCACGCGCCACTTCGCGCTGCACCTGCTCACGCGCCTTGGCATAGGCCTCGCGGTCCTCGCCCAATCCCTTGGCGACACGCGTGCCGAGCTTCAGGTCTTTCAGCGTCACCACGCCCTTCGCTAGCTCGTCGCCGCCTTGGATCACCGCAATCGGCGCGGTGCGTTTGTCGGCATACTTCAGCTGCGCCTTCATCCCGGAAGCGCCGAGATAGACTTCCGCGCGCACGCCGCCGCCGCGCAGCTCCGCCACCATCGCCATCGCATCGCCAATGCGCGCCTGATCCATGACCAGCACCACCACCGGCCCGTCTTCCTCAGCGTCCGACTGCGCCTGCAGCGCCGCCGCCAAACGCGAAACCCCGATGGAAAATCCGGTGGCCGGCACAGGCTCACCCCGGAAGCGCGCGACCAGCCCATCATAGCGCCCGCCACCGCCAACCGAGCCCAAACTACCGCCGCTCTTGGTCAGCAACTGCGCCTCGAACACCGCGCCCGTGTAATATTCGAGCCCGCGCACGATGGAGGTGTCGAACACCGCGCGGTCATCCCCGATGCCAAGGGCGGTGAGCGCGGTGTCGATGCCTTGCAGTTCGGCGACGCCCGCAGAGTCCGCGCCGAGTTGTTGCGATAGCCGCGTCAGCGTTTGGACGCGCGTTTCACTCTTCGCCGAAATGAACGCCAACACCTCGCTGGCGCCTGCCTCGCTGAGACACGCGCCCTTGGTAAAGTCGCCCGACTCGTCTTTGCGGCCGGCGCCCAACAGCAAACGCACGCCCTCGGCGCCAAGCCGGTCGAACTTATCGATCGAGCGCAAAACCGAAAGACGCGTCGCGCTTTCGCTCGCGCCAATCTTGTCCAGCACGGCATCGAGCAAGCGCCGCGACGACGCCTTCAACTGATACGAATCGCGCGCAATGCCAACCGCCTCCAACGCCGCGCACGCCATCGCAATCATCTCAGCATCCGCCGCGGGCGATGCGCTGCCCACCGTATCCGCATCGCATTGCCAGAACTCCCGATACCGTCCCGGTCCCGGCTTTTCGTTGCGCCACACCGGCCCCGCCGCCCAGCGCCGATACGGCTTCGGCAGCGCGTCGAAATTCTCGGCCACATACCGCGCCAGCGGCGCCGTCAAATCGTAGCGCAGCGACAACCAGCGCTCGTCGTCCTGAAACGAGAACACACCGTCATTCGGCCGATCCAGGTCCGGCAGAAACTTGCCCAGCGCCTCGGTGAACTCGATCGCCGGCGTCTCCAGCCGATCGAAGCCCCACCGCTCATAGACCGCGCCCACCGCCTCCACGATGCGCCGCTCCGCGGCGGCTTGCTCGCCGGTGCGATCGATGAAGCCGCGCGGCTTCTCAGGCGTGGTGAGATTGGATTTGTCGGTCATGGCAATGTTCTCGGCATGGAGATGAAGGGCAAACGGACAGCGCGCAAGCGCTCAAGACGAGGCTTCAATGTCGCGCGAAGCCGTAACCCGTGGCGTCGGCGATCTCGCCGGCCAGCACCTTCGCCGCCAACACCACCATGTCCTTCGAAATTTCGCGATCCCGCTCGACTGGGGGAAAGGCCGCCCTGATCGCGGCAATCGCCGGCGCTGTGAGCGTGCTCGGCGCCAATTCAGCCGCACTCATCGACATTCGCCACGTCTTCTCGAACGCAATGGTCCGCTGACGCCCACCCCATGCCGCTTGGCTTGGCGCCGGCGTCTCGCCACCGAGGCTTTGATCCAGTACCCGCGTGACCAGGCCGTCGTTTTGCGAGCGCGTGATCATAGCCTGCGAAGCGTACGCGAGCTCGATCGCCAAAATGTCGGCCAAGCGCTCCGCAGCCTGATACGCTCGCATCGCCACGTTGGCGGCCATGCTAACATGATCTTCCTGGCCGGAATCGGTCGACATCGACATCAGATGCGATGGCATCGCCAGCCCCCAAATCTCGTTGCAGAGCCCCGCGGTCGTGTACTCCGCGATCAGCAAGCCAGACTCTGTCACGTCCGGCGTTTCCCCGCGCACTTGCGGACCCAACCCCTTATTGCGCCGCGCATCGACGTAACGCACGCAGCGCATATTCGAAAGCCGCGCCATGATGCCCGCCGCCTGCAGCAGGCCAAACGCGTCAACCGCAACGGGCATCCCGTGGAAGTGCCCTCCCGAGGTGATCTCATCGAGCCGATACGAAGAAGCGCTGGTGTTAAGATCGATCGGATTGTCGGTAACGCTATTGGCTTCGCAGAGCAGTGTCTTCTCCGCGCGCTTGATCAACTCCAGGCAAGCGCCCAGAACCTGCGGCGCGCAACGCAGATTGTACGGGTCCTGAATTTCGCCATCGAACGCAACGCGATCGTCGGCGCTCGCATTGCGAAACGCGTAGCCGTCCAGCAGATCCCAAATCCAGCCAGCGATTTCTTGCGCGCCCGGATGCGGCCGCAACGCATGCAAATCGCGCCGGAACGGACGCCCCATGCCCACCATCGCCTGCACGCCCAGCGCCGTCGTCAGCGCCGCGGTTTCGATCAACGTTCGCATCCGCGCGGTCGCCAAGAGCGCCCATGCAGCCGAATATTGGCAGCCATTGTTGAGCGCGAGCCCCTCTTTCATCTCTAAAGTGACAGGTTCGAATATGGGCAAGCCGTGCTTGGCCGCTTCGCGCAAATAGCGTGCGGTATCGATGGTTTCAACGCCAAACGCCGCGCGCCCCTTCGCATCGAGCAGAACGAATCCCTCGCCGATCAGCACCGCGGCGATGTGCGAAAGCGGCGCTAAATCGCCGCTGGCGGACACGCTGCCGTGCGCCGGTACTGCCGGCACAATATCCTTGTTCAGAAGCTCAATCAGCGTCTCAACCACGATCGGACGAATAACGCTCTGCCCTTCCGTCAGCGAACGCGTACGACTTGCCGTGGCGCCGGCGCGCCCATGTTGGCGCAGTGCGAGATGATCAGGTTGCGCTGCAATTGGCGCAAACGCTCTGGGCTGACGTAGTCGCGGAAATTGCTGCCGAAACCCGTATTGAGTCCATAGACGCGCCGGTTCGGATCGGCTGCAAGTTGCTCTTCGGCGGCCTTACGCAACCCCGTCATGTAGCTCTTGGCGCCATCTGCCAGCGAGACGCGCACGTCGGCCCGCGCCGCACACGCGACGACGTCTGCGAGCGGCAGTTCACTGCCCTTGTTGAGAACAATGCTTCGACTCGCGGTCACGCGCTGCTCCGTTACGTCAGGTGCATTTCATGTGCAGCGGCGGACGCCAAGAGGCAAGCGATCAAGCGCCGATGGCGTTCAAGACGACGGCCTCATTCAGAATTTGCGGCAGAACCACAGGTTCGCCGCCGCCCGGCGGGTAATAGAGATACAACGGCACGCCGGCTCTGCCATGGGCCGCCAACTCAGCGGCGATGGCGTCATCGCGATTGGTCCAGTCGGCTTCGAGATAGACGATGCCACGCGCCCGCATCGCGTCTCGCACGCGTGGCGAGGAGAAAGTTGTCGCCTCGTTGACTTTGCAGGTGATGCACCAGGCCGCGGTGAAGTTCACAAAAATCGGCCGCCCCCGCGCGCGCAATTCCGCGACACGCGCAGCGCTCCACGTTTGCGCGGAGACCTCCGCAGGCGCTCGCACCTCCGTCAGAGGCCGCCAGGCAAACAACAACGTCACGGCAAGCGTCGCAGCGCCGACGATGAGCCAGATCCGACCCCAGCGCGCCACCAACACCGCGAACGCCAAGGCCGTCGCCAGAGCCAGCAACGCCAATACGCCCGTCGCGCCGCTCTGCTGCGCCAATACCCACGCGAGCCACGCTGCGGCGCCAAACATCGGAAACGCCAGCACGTTGCGGACGCGTTCCATCCAGGCGCCGGGCTTGGGCAACCAACGTTGGAGGGAAGGCAAGAACGAAAGCGCCGTGAGCGGCAGCGCGAAACCGGCGCCAAGCGCCGCGAAGATCGCCAGCGCCGCGGCCGCCGACTGCGTTAGTGCGACACCAATCGCGCCTGCCATGAAGGGTGCGGTGCATGGCGTCGCCGCCACCACCGCGAGTGCGCCGGTGAAGAATGCGCCGGCATCGCCACGGCGCGACGCAAGGCCAGCGCCTGCATTCTCAACGCCGCCAATTGTGAAGACGCCCAGCAAGTTGAGGCCAATAGCGAAGAACAGCAGCGCCAGCGCGGCCGTCACCCAAGCCGTCTGCAGCTGGAAGCCCCACCCCACCGTCGCGCCGCCATTGCGCACCGCGATTAACACCGCCGCAAGCAAGAGAAATGTGGACAGGACGCCCACGGCATAGAGAACGCCCTCGCGCCGCGCGCGCCCAGCATGCGCGCCGCCTGCGAGCGACAGCGCTTTGACCGACAGCACTGGCAAAACGCAGGGCATCAGATTGAGAATGAGACCGCCGATCAACGCCAACACCATGGCGGTGAGAACACTGGCGACGTCCGCCGCTGACGAACTCTGAACGGGCCCGCTGCCGCCTTCGGCGGCTACGCCAGTGGCGGGGCTCGCGTCCGTTCCTGGCAACGCAGCGCCGGGCGAAGCTTCGATCTCGAACGCGTGGCTCTGACCATCCACGCCTTCGTAGGTGACCACACCCAAGAGCGGCGCATCGCCAAGCGAGCGATCAACACCCTGCGCCAAACGGAAGCTCAGCCCCTGCGCGCCCGCGCGCGGCTGTTCGCTCGCGGCATGTGCGATGGCATTCTGGCTGTAGGGAAAGAAATATGGATCGCGCATGCTCGACGCGCCAGCTACCGCAATACTCAACACGGCCGGCGTGCCGCGCGTGATTCGCGCTGGCGCATCCAAGCGGCGCGGCAACGCGGCTACAGCCCGCGCGATGCGCGGCCGCCACTGCGGATCGTCCCGTCCTTGCGCCGCGATCGCTACTGTCAACGACAATGCCGCGTGTTCGGGGATGCAGATGTCTGAGCAAACCAGCCAATCGCCGTCGGCGGTCAAGCTCACATTCTCGCCCGGGCGCGCCTCACGGGGCGCCGTCAGCTCGATCGGGAATAGAACCTCGTTCGAATAGACATAGCTCATCAACGTGGCGAAGCGCATACGGACCGGCGCCAGCCACTGGATGTCCCCCGCCCGCCAGCCGGCCGGCAGATGCCAACCAATGCGCGTCGGCTGGCCGGAATCGCCGGGATTACGCCAGTAAGTATGCCAGCCATCGCGGATGCGCTGGCGCAACACGATCGTGAAGCGTTCACCCGGAGCAACCGTCGCGCGCGACGAAAGGAGGTCAGCTTGGACGTTAGCGCTCGGCGGAGTCTGCGCCAGAGCGGCGTCATGCCCCGCGGCGAACCACAGCAAGGCTAAGACCGCAGCGATTGCCGGCAGTTTCAGTATGCCGCTCCTCAAACACAAACCGCGCCCCACGAGGCGCGGTTTGATTAAGTTCGCTTGATCCGTCATTCGGGTTTCACCCGTGACCGATCAACTCAGCGGCGTGGATGCCTGGATCCGGGCCGCACGGCTCAGAATCTTCGGCCACAGGCCCAACGACAACAGGTGCGCATGCATCACAGCCGTGACCCCCTTGTCTCGTAGATCGAGGTAAACGTCCTTTGGCAGGGCGTTGACCTTCTGATCTGAGATGCGGAGATACTCACCAATCTTCTGCGGCTCATCTGGCGTGCCGTCGGAGCGCGCGCGCGGCAGCGACAACGGCGTCAGCTCGAACAGATTGTGATCGTCCATCAGCTTGCAGAATTCCTGCGTGCGTTTGCCAAGCATGTCGAATTCGCGACAGAACTGAATGGCCTCCTGCGTGTAGCGCGAGGGCTTGTCACCTTCAAAGAACGGCAGCTCGGGCGTTTGCGACAGCATCTTCGCGGCGCGATCAATGCACACGAACACACGGTCTCCGTCCGCATTGGTGTTGCCCGTCGGCTGCTGACCATCCGGCCCAGCGACGATCGGCAGGAACGGATAGCGGCGCGCAAAAGCCGGAAGGTAAACTTCTGGGTCGAGCGAGCCGTCGGCGCCTAAGAACACGTTCATGCCGGGGCGCAGGCCCATCACCGCGAGCGGCGTCTTGGATTGCGTGTCGAAAATGATCGGATAGCAGACTGCCGCCAGGCCGAACTCGTCCACCGTCAGCGGCACGAGGTGCGTGTCTGCCAGGAATGAGAATGGGTTCGTGACTTGGCTGACGCCAAGCTTCCCATGCTTCTCGTGAGAGAGCGGTTCGAGCTGGCGATAAAAAAGAATCTTGCCAAGCGTTTGTTGGCCGCCGCTAGCGGTCATTGGTGTCTCCGGAAATTCCCTACCACGAGGCGCTGTCCAACCACGAAAGTGCGCCCTCCGCAACAGTCCAGCACAAAACAACTGCCGCGCAACACCTTTTCCCACTCGCTCCGCGTGCTATGCCCGCAGCCGCGTAAAGCGTTGGTGGGGGAATAATGCGAGCGGTCAGCTGGGCACTCTTGGCAACGCTCCTGATCGGAGCGGCGGCGTGCGGCCCATCAAGACCCCCGCCCGTCACGGCCTTTCAGGGGCGCCTTGGCGACTGGACGCGTGAAATCCTGGCCGATAGCCCAGAACTCGCCTCGCAAGCGGGCGTCTCCATCGCGGAAGCGGGAGGCGCTTACAATAATCGTCTTGATGATCGTTCGCAGGAAGCGCTGGACGCACGTCGGAGCGCGGCTATCCGCCGCTATGCCGAGTTGCGGGCCCTCGATACCGGCTCGCTCAATGCCGATGATCAACTAACCTATCAAATTCTGCGGGAGCAGTTCGAGGGCGCCTCCGACAGCGCCGCCTTCGACTATGGCAACTTCTTCCCGGTCGGAGATGGCGCCGGCGCTCAGCCTTACGTGCTCAACCAGATGTCGAGTGCGTTCATCACCCTGCCAAGCTTTCTCGATCAGCGCGCGCAGATCCGAAGCCTCGCGGAAGCTCAGGCTTATTTGCAACGCCTGCATCAGGTGTCGATAGCGATTGATCAAGAAACGCGCCGCGCTCAGGCCGACGCGCAACATGGCATTCGTGCGCCGCTGTTCATCGTGGATGAAGCCATCGCGGCGCTTGACGGCGTCCGTACCACACCTCTCGCAGCGCAACCCTACATCACCAGCTTCCAGCAAAAACTCGCGGCCTTTGTTGCCTCACAGCCAACGGCGCAACAAACGGCGACGCAGCAACAAACGCAAACACTGTTAGCGCAAGCCCAGGCAATTGTGCGCGACGAGATCATCCCGGCTCACGAGCGCGCCGCCGCCTTTCTGCGCACCGACCGCGTCAACGCAACCGATGAAGCCGGGGTCTGGCATCTGCCGCACGGTCAAGAATTTTACGCGGCCGCCCTAAAGCTCCAGACAACCACTGGCCTCTCGCCCCAGCAAATTCACGCCATCGGTCTCGACCGGGTGCGCGAACTCAACACCCAGCTTGATATCGCGCTCCGCCGCGTTGGCTTGACGGCCGGTCCGGTCGGTCAGCGCCTTTCGCAGATGACCCGCGATCCGCGTTACCTTTATCCCAGCACCGACGAAGGCCGCGGCCAGCTTATGCACGACGTGCAGGCTCGGCTTGGCCGCATGCTGCAACTAGCGCCGCAATGGTTCGGCCACTTGCCCCGCGCGCGCTTCGAAGTGCGCCGCGTCCCGGTGTTTGCGGAAGCCGGCTCATCCGGCGCCTATTACAGTGCGCCTTCCATCGACGGGTCGTCACCCGGCATCTATTTTGTCAATCTTCGCGACCTTTCTGAGATGACTCGCATCGACTTGCCGACACAGGACTTTCACGAAGCCGTGCCAGGTCACCACTTCCAAATCTCGCTCGCACAGGAGCTGCATGACGTTCCATTGCTGCGGCGGCTGATCAGTTTCAACGCCTATGCCGAAGGCTGGGGGCTCTATGCCGAGCAACTCGCCGACGAGGAGGGCTTCTATGACAGCGATCCCGTCGGCCGCATTGGCTACCTGCGCTGGCAACTCTGGCGCGCCGCCCGTCTGGTCGTCGACACCGGCATTCACGCCGGCCGTTGGACGCGTCAGCAAGCGATCGACTACTTGACCCAGACCACAGGCGATGCGCCCGGCGTCATCGCCACCGAGGTCGACCGTTACGTGGTCAATCCCGGCCAAGCCTGCGGCTACGAACTTGGGCGCCGCGAGATTGTGCGGTTACGCGAGAACGCGCGCAATGTGCTTGGTCCCGATTTCGATCTGCGCGCATTCCATGACGCAGTGTTGTTGCACGGCGAACTTCCGCTCAGCGTGCTGGACCAAGTCGTTCAGAACTGGATTCCAGAACAGCACCGCGTCAGCGAACGCGAGCGGCGTCGGCATTGAAGCCCGCGGAGCGCGCCCTCGCGCACCGCAGCCGATCATTGGCGAGCGCGCCCCGTCAGCGGCGCGCACTTCGCGCACTTGACGAAGAACTCTGACAGGGGCCTTGTTTCCGCTGGCTGCCGATTTTCGTTTGAGCAACACCGAGATGACTGCGTTGGATGCCTCAGTTCGCCGCGACCTCGCCCGCGCCGCGCTCGCCACGGCGGGCGCTTCCGGATGGCGAGATTTGACCCTGCTCGACTTGGCGCGCGCCGCCGGGCGACCGGTTTCAGATTTCTATGGCGCCAGCCTGGGCGAAGCGATCGATTGCGTCGAAGAAGCCTTTGACCGCGCTGTCGCCGACAATCTCGAGAACTTCGACGCCGGCCAGAGCGTCCGTGACCGCCTTTTTGATCTCATCATGAAGCGCTTCGAGGCCATGGAGCCCCACCGCGCCGCCGTTCTCGCCATGGAAGCGGGCTTCGACCGCGACCCCATTCTCCTCACCGCGCAACATCAGCGTCACGTCCGCTGCGCGCGCTGGGTTCTGGCGCTCGCCGGACTTGAGGCCGACGGCATGACCGGCAACGCCCGCGCACAAGGCCTCGGCGTTATCATCGGGCAAGCCCGCGCCGCCTGGCGCGGCGACGACGCGGGCGACTTCGCCAAGACCATGGCGTCGCTCGACAAGAACCTCCGCCGCGCCGAAGAAATGTTCGGCCGCTGGGCAGGCTTTGAAGCGAAGAGCAAACCAGAAGGCGACACCCCCTAGTTCATCCAGCTGCACTTCGCCTTGCGCGTAAACCTTTTGGTCAGGTCTTGTTTACGCTTGGGTGAGCATGCTCGTACTTGAGGAGCGCGGCCCATGTTCGGATTTGCAATCGATCTGCATGATCTGCGGGAGCACTTTGATAGCGTCATCGCCGCGCAGGCGCGGACGTGGATGGGCGCGGCTTTCGTCGCTGCGGCCATGTTCTCGATTCAATATGAAGAAGTGTTGGCCCCCCACGTCGAACGCATTTCCAATGCATGGAACGCAACGACAGCCGATATCAGCCGCCGCATCTCCGGCGTCTCGCTTTAAAGCGTCACCCCCGAACACGTCAGCGTGAGCGCGCGCGTTGGCGCGCAAAACGCCGCCGTCGCGCCGCAAATGAGCCGCGTTCGGCGCGCTCCCTTACCGCGCTCAACACCGTAGTCCGGACGGTTCGGGAGGGAAACGTCCATGCATACACGCACGCTCATGCGCGCGGGCCTTGGCCTGTGCGCGCTCACACTCGCCGCCTGCGCACAAACCGCGCAAACTACCAACACCGAAGTCTCCGCCCGCGACGAAGCGGCCCGTACTGATGGCCTCACACCGCCGCCACCACCACCGCCGGTCTCATCGCCGATGCCTATGACCGAGCAGGGCGCCGCTCGCCTCAGCGGGTCGATCGGGCGTGGCGTCCCCTACGCGCAATACGCACCACAGCCGATGCCGGGCACGGTCGATCGCGATCAATACGATCACCAAACGGACAATCCCATCCACCAAGTCTCGGCCGATCCAATCTCGACTTTCTCGATCGATGTCGACAGCGCCTCGTACTCAAACGTACGCCGCTTCTTGAACGAAAACCGCCTGCCGCCGCGCGACGCCGTGCGCGTCGAAGAGCTGATCAACTATTTTCACTACGACTATCCACTGCCACAGAGCCGCCAGCAGCCCTTCTCCACCACGGTTGCGGTCACGCCATCGCCGTGGGCGCAAGGACGCCAACTCGTGCATATCGGCTTGCAAGGCTACAACATTGTCCCGCGCGAGCGCCCGCCGCTAAACTTGGTGCTGCTGCTCGATGTCTCTGGCTCGATGTCGCCTGGAGACCGCTTGCCGCTGCTGATCCAGGCTTTTCACGGCATGGTGAGCCAACTCACGGCGCGCGACAAAGTCTCCATCGTTGTGTATGCCGGGGCCGCCGGTTCGGTTCTCGATCCGACCTCCGGCGCTGAGCATGCACGCATCGATGCAGCGCTCGACAACCTTCACGCTGGCGGTTCGACGGCAGGCGGCGAAGGGTTGCGTCTCGCTTATACGCTGGCGCAGCGCAATTTCAGTCCCAATGCCGTCAATCGCGTGATCCTCGCCACCGACGGCGATTTCAATGTTGGCATCAACGACCCGCAGCAATTGCAGGACTTCATTGCCCACGAGCGCGAAACCGGCATTTATCTCTCGGTGTTCGGCGTCGGCCACGGCAATTACAACGACGCGCTGATGCAGCGCTTGGCGCAGAACGGCAACGGCGTCGCCAGCTACATCGACACCATGAACGAAGCTCGCCGCGTGTTGCATGACGAACTCGCCTCTAACCTCTTTACCATCGCCAACGACGTGAAGATCCAGGTCGAGTTCAATCCGCAGCGCGTCGCCGAGTATCGCTTGATCGGCTACGAAACCCGCATGTTGAACCGCGAGGATTTCAACAATGATCGCGTTGACGCTGGCGAGATCGGTTCGGGCGCTTCGGTCACCGCCATCTACGAAATCGTGCCGGTTGGCGGACGCACCTTCGACGATCCGCTGCGCTACCAAAGCGAAGGCGCCCGTCCCGCGCCCAGCACCGCACGCGAACTCGCCTTCCTGCGCATCCGTTACAAGCTGCCAGGCCAAAGCTCTTCGCGCCTGATCGAGCGACCGATCACCGATGCGGACGCCTACGCTTCCATCGATCGCGCCCCAGAAACCACACGCTGGGCCACCGCCGTCGCCGCCTACGGCCAATTGCTGCGCGGCGAGAGCTATCTCGACCGCTCCTACAGCTGGAACGACGTCGTCCGTCTCGCGCAATCCGCACGCGGCGAAGACGACTACGGCTGGCGCAGCGAATTCCTCCAACTCGCCCGCACCGCCGCGACGCTCGGTCCGCTGCCGGTGGCCGAGAATGCGGAAGGGAAGTAGCGCGCTGGTTGCCGCCCACTTCTCCGCGAGTGGGCGGCTTTCAACGCATGCTACACTAAGCTGCCCAAACCAGCCTTACGCCCGCTTCGCTCGCCGCTTCCTCCAGCTCCGCATCCAGGAACGGACCGTTCATCACCGGGCGCAGCGATTGCGCCAGATCGGCTTCGACGTATTCGCGGACGTCGCGCTCATCCTGCTGGTGAACGAGTACGTGCGTCGCACCCAGGAGCTGCGCCTCTTCCCACTGCTCGTGACCAGCCAGGCGCTTCGCTAGATTTCCGGTGCGCGAGAGAAACAAAGGCGTCCAGCCACGGCCGGCGGGGCCAGGGCGCGCGAAGCAATACACAGCAGGACCCGCAGCAAACGCATCTTGCGGGCGGCACGCCGTGAAACGATGCAAGCGCCCTGAAATCCCTCGGAAAATTGCTTCTGCCATCATCTGCCCCTCAATTGTGTTCGCTCTATGTTCTAAGAAATACGCGAGTCAGATGTTCTTGTAAAGTTCTGTTTCGCGCGCGATCTCAATTTTCCCCGCGCGCGCTCTCGCAACGCTCCCCATCTTTGAGATCGAACACGCACCTGCGATCATGCCGCCAATGCCGCACGACCACTCCACCGCATCGCACGACGCGCAAATGCAAGAAGCCGAACGCCGCTGCGTTGCGGCCGGCGAAAGCTTCACGCCGCTGCGCCGGCGCGTGCTCGAATTGCTGCTTGACCATCACGGACCGGCGAAAGCCTACGATCTCTTGCCATTGCTGGGCGGTGACAAAGGGGTCGCCAAGCCGCCGACCATTTATCGCGCGCTTGATTTTCTCACGCGGCTTGGGCTCGCGCACCGCATCGAGAGCCTCAACGCCTTCGTTGCTTGTGATATCGGCGCTTGCGCCCGTTCGACCATTTTCCTCATCTGCGAAAAGTGCGGCGCGGCTGAAGAGTTCGACGCCGGCCATGCGCTCGTTGATCTCGCCGACGCCGCCAAGCGCGACGGCTTCGCCATCAACCGCACCATGATTGAAGCCAGCGGCGTCTGCTCGGCCTGCCAAGCCGCATGAGCGAACCAGCATCGTATCCACCGCCCCTGCCCGCGCCGCTCTATCAGGGCAGCGTCAACACCTGGGAGTGTGACGACGGCGGCCACTTGAACGTGCGCTTCCACCTCGAACGCATGATGATTGGCCTGGCGCACTTCGCACGCGCGCTCGAAATGCCGCACGCTTTCACCAAGACCGCCGGCGCGACGCTCGTTCCGCTCGAAGCGCACCTCCGCTTCTTGAAGGAAGCCCGCCCCGGCGCGCCACTCGTCATGCACGGCGGCGTCGCAGACATCAGCGAAAACCAAGCCACACTTTGCCTCGACATGCGCCACGCCAATGGCGCTCCCGGCACCGCCTGCACGCTCCGCGTGGCGCACGCCGACACGCGCGGGTTCCGCGCCTTCCCATGGTCCGAGCGCTCGCGCGCCGCCGCCAAGCGTCTCAGCATCAAACTTCCCCAGCACGCCGCGCCACGCTCGCTCGATCCGGCGACAGCGCCCACGACCGAAGCCTCGCGCGACCGCGCCATCGCGCTGGGCGCCGCCCGCATCGGCGCCACCATCGTCAATCGTGACCAGTGCGACGTGTTCGGACGCCTGCGTGGCGAGCACTTCATCGGACGCGTCTCGGACTCGGTGCCGAACCTGATGGCAGGTTGGCGCCGCGACGCTGGAGCAGCGAACAATGTCGAAGCCGCCGGCGCCGTTGTCGAAGCACGCCTGGTGTTTCGCCGCTTCCCGCAAGCGGGCGATCTGATCGAAATCTACACCGGCGTCGCCGCCGTTGGCGACAAGACCTTCCGCCTCGTCCACTGGCTCTGCGATCCCGAAAGCGGCGGCGTATGGGCGAGCATGGAGGCTGTCGCGCTCACCTTCGACACCAAGACCCGCAAGGCCATCCAAGGCACGCCTGAACAGCGCGCCAAGATGCAAGCGCGCGTCATCGCGATGCAGGTTTAGCGTCATTCCGGACGCGCGGAGCGCGATCCGGAACCCAGGGGATCATAGAGCTCCGGATGTTGCACTGGGCTCTGGCTCTCCTCCGGCTTTCGCCGGAGTCGGCCGGAGTGACTCTATTCCAAATCCCCGCCGAACTTGCGCGCGCCGCGCGTCATCAGTACCGCGCTCTCAATAGCGGCGCGGAAGCGATCGGGCCGCTCCATCGGCAGCATGTGCCCCGCACCCTCCACTGTCGCCACCCGAGCGCCCGGCTTCAGCGCTGCGATCTTGTGCAGAGCCGCCGGCGAAACAGTCGAGCCGCTTTCGGCGCGGAGCACCACCAGCGGACACGTCACCGCACGCAGCGCGGTCCACGGATCATGCCGTTGCGCGCAAAAGGTGGCTGCTTCGAACTTTGGCGCGCACGAAAGCTGCAGTCCGCCGCGGCGATCCTCCTTCAAGCCGTCGGTCAGGTAATCAGCGATTACCTTCGGCGGAAATGTCTTGAACACGCCGCGCCCGGTGAACGCGCGAGCCGCGTAAGTGCGATCCTCGAAATGAGCGCGCCGGTTGGCCGCGCTCCGCGCCAGCGGATTGGTCATGCGCTGCAGCCGCGGTCCGAACGGCAATTCCATGAGCGCATACGCCGCCGCCGGCAGGATCACCGGTTCGATCAGCGCCAAGCTTGCCACCAGGTCAGGCCGCTTCGCCGCCACCAGCAAGCTCACGGTCGCGCCCATCGAATGCCCGGCCAGCGTCACCGGTTGCGTCGTGTGCTTCTCTAGCACCGCGATCAGATCGTCACGATGGCGGCGCCAAGACGTGTAGCCCCACGTACCGGAGGGCAGCGTCGTCAATCCGTGTCCGCGCGCATCCAGCGCCCACACTTGGCGGCGCTCGCCGAGCGGCGCCAGCAGCGAGCGATAGGTGTAGGCATTGAAGCCCGTCGCGTGTGAAAACACGATGTCTGGGTTAACGGAGTCCATGCCGAGCGCGATGCCAGCAACCACGCCCTTGCCCATCTCAAACGAAAGGCGGCGCACGCTCGCGGCGGCGGTCGTTGTTTCGGCGCCAGTTTCGGATTCCGTCACGCCAAGAGTCTGACCAAGCGCCGCACCCCTTGCAAGCGCACGCTCTCGCTTTGTTGCGGCTTGTTACGAATTTCGGCCACAGTGGGAAACAAAGTGCGAAACAAATTGCCGCGTAACGCTGACTCTGACGTCAGCGCTCCCTAAGTTCCGGCGCAATGACATTATCCGATCTTCTCCCGAAGCTCCATTACCAAACCCGCCTCGAAAAGCTCGTCGACGGCTGGGTGCACGGCGTCGGCCTCGGCGTATTCTCGCTCGCCGTGTTAACCGCGTTGGGCCTCGCCATTTGGAAAGGCGGGCTCGGCATGGGCGCGGCCATCGCCATTTACGCGGTGTGCGTCATCACCATGATCGCGGTGTCGATGGCGTACAATCTAATGGAAAACGCCAAGTACAAATCGCTGCTGCGTCGCTTCGACCACGCGGCGATTTTCCTGATGATCGCCGGCTCCTACACGCCCTTCACCACGCAACGCTTCGAGGCGGCCTGGGCGTGGACCATGACCAGCATCGTCTGGGTGCTCGCCGCCATCGGCATTGCCGGCAAACTCTTCCTGCCCGGAATCGGCAAGAAAGTTTGGATCGTCTTCTATTGCGCGATGGGCTGGCTTGTCGTCGCCGCCATCGGCCCATTGATCGCTGGCGTGCCGCTGCCCGGCATAATCCTACTCGCCATCGGCGGCGCGCTCTACACGCTCGGCGTTCCCTTCTACGTCTGGGAACGCCTCCCCTTCCGCCGCGCCATTTGGCACTGCTTCGTGCTGGTTGCGGCCGCTGTGCAATACGCCGCGATCCTCACCGGAGTCGTGTTCGCCTAGGCGGAACGCAGAGCGATAAAAAGCGAACATGCCGGCGAGGCGCCGGTGCTCCGAATCCCTTTGCAATCAACACAGGCGCTAGTTAGCTGAGTCACTACGCACTTTTCACACGCAGGGGGTTGCGGTGCTCATAGCGCTTCTCGTTCCGCTCGGGCTCGCCGCGGCTCTCTACGTCGGCACGCTCATCCGCGCCGCCGCCAAGCGCCATGCCGCGCCTTTGCCGGAAGGCATTGCCCTCGGCGCGGTCACCAATTTCTTCGACACGCTCGGCATCGGCTCCTTCGCGCCGACCATGGCCTGGCTCAAATTCCGCAAGCTCACCTCGGACCGGCTCATCCCCTCGACCATGCTGGTCGGCCACACGCCGCCCGCCATGGCGCAAGCCATTATCTTTCTCATCCTGCTCGGCGTGTTCGTGGACCCGGTGCTGCTGGCCGGATGCGTCATCGCCGTGCTGATGGGCGCATTGCTCGGCGCGCCGGTGGCGATGAAGTCGCGCGTGTGGGTGGTGCAAACAGTCGTCGCCTTCGCGCTCATTCTCGCCGGCGTGCTCTACGCAATGACCAATTTGCACTTAATGCCGCACGGCGGCACGGCGACTTCGCTGCCTCTGCCGCTGATGATCACCGCCATCATCGCTAACTTCATTTTCGGCGCGCTCTTGAATTTCGGCATCGGCAATTACGCGCCGACGCTCGTGATGTTCAGCCTCATGGGCATGGACCCGCACCTCTGCTTCCCGATCATGGCGGCTGGCGCGGGCCTCGCTGGCGCCGGCGCCAGCGTGCGCTACATCAATATGGGCGAGATCGATTTGCGCATGACCACCGGCATCGCGCTCGGTGGCATCCCCGCCGTCTTGATCGCAGCCTTCGTGGTCAAGAACATGCCCGTCGACATGCTGCGCTGGCTAGTGATCGTCGTCGTCCTCTACGCCGCTATCGTGATGCTGCGCTCTGCGTATACCGGCCGCCGCGCCGAACTTGCGGGTGCGGTAGCGCCGGCTGGTTGAAATCGTGTCGAGGTCCGCAACTGGCATTGCAGCCTGTCGATCTGAGCCGTGCTGAGCCTGACGAGCCGACTCGTTGGAAAAAGCGCTCGCCGCTTGCCGATAATGCCCCTTAGGCTCAAGAATAGCCCTATGAGCTACGCAGTCGGCCCCGGCGACTTGGTTCTGTGTGTCAACGCCGCGCCCAACCATGTCACGGGCGAGGCGGTGCCGCTCGTCGCTGGCGAAACCTACACCGTGGGCGCGGTTCTCGATTTCGCCTGCCCCTGCGGACGCTCCGACGCGCTGCTCGATGTCGGCGTCGACTTCGCCTGGTGCCAGTCGCGCTTCCGGCTCCTGCCCAAACCCAAGTTCAAGGCCGAACCGAAAGAGCAGGAAATCTCCGCGCCGAAAGAGACGGTGCGATAAGCCGGACCGCGGGCGTCCACCCACTCGCCAGCGTTTGAAGGTGGGAGCGCGGCGGAGCCGCGCGTTCCAACTCCCAAAATTATGAGGATTGGCGCCCTGCCAATCCTACAGTTTTCGCCCGAAAATCCCTTTGCCATCAACGAAAGCGCCGCTCGCAATCCGACCGGGTTGAAACCCGCTTACACTGCGCCGGTCTCTTGTAGGGAGGCTGACGGATCCAACAGCCAATCAGTTCAAGAGATGTGATTTGAGTGTGATGCGGGAGAAGCTCGTGAGAGCAGGCGCCGCAGTTTCGAGGAGAGAAAACGAAACTCGAAAGGTCCAGCTGGGTGTGTTGTGGCTCAGCTGCACATCGATCGGGAACGGAAATTAGGCGCTAAGAACGCGCGGCATACCCAGCGTCGCGGGGATCGGTCCGGGGGCGACCCGGTTATCGAAGCCGTGAAACCTCGTCTGCCTCAACGCATGGCCCCTCGCGGCTCCGTAGGAACGCCACTGAGTCTTCTCCGGTCGACAAAACAAATCACGCGGGGCGCGCACCAAGCACCAGCCCCCAACGACTTCCTTTGCGCACGCTTCGTGCGCGCCCCGCTCTCCCAACCTTTTCGAGAGCAGAACCTTACATTGGCTTTTCCGGTTGAGGATCAGCAGACGATGACGCGCGTCTGCACACTGAAGTCGCCGTTCAAACACCGCTCAGGTTGGGGCGGGCATTGTCTCCTCGTTCAAGCGCGGGCGAGGGAGCGCTCAACTTGAACCTCGGGAGCTTGAACAATGAAGCGCATTCTTTCTGCCGTCGCGGCGGCCGCCATTCTCGTCACCATGGGCGCCGGCACAGCCGAGGCTCGCAATCGCACCGTCGTCAATCAATGGGGCTGGGCCAACGGCGCCGCCGCCGCCCAACACGGCGACCGCAACGGTACGGTGATCAATCAAGCTGGATCGGGGCACTACGCTCGCGGCGTGCAAGAAGGCTACAACAACTTCCTGCGCATGGACCAGTACGGCACGCGCAACCATGTCTCCACCGCGCAAGTCGGCGAGGACAACTTCTCGGCCACCGGCCAGGAAGGCCGTCATCTGACGGCTGATACAGTGCAAACCGGCCGTGGCAACGTCTCCGGTATTGCGCAGATCGGCAACGGCAGCCGCGCGGTCGCGGATCAGGACGGTGTCAACAACACGTCTGGCATCATCCAGATCGGCAACAACCAAGATGTGCAAGTCCGCCAGCGTGGCGAAGGCAACATCTCAGTCGTCGTGCAAAGCGGCTACAACTGATGCAAGCGTGCGGGAGGCCCTGCGCTTCCCGCACCGCCCATCTCCTTCAGGAGATTCTATCATGACCAAGACATCTGTGAGTCTATCGGCGCTGATGCTGATCGCGGCATGCTCGGCGACGGCCTCACCAAACATGGCGGCAGCGTCGGTCTCTGCGCCGGCGGCCGTCGAAGCGCCGGTCATCGCGCCAGCCCCGGCTCCAGCACCCGCGCCGCCTCGCGTCTCGCATGCGGCTCAGCGCGCAAGCGCCGCCGCGCCTGTAGCAGTGCGCGCCGTGCCTGCTTGTCAGATTCGCATGAGTCCCACCGCTAACGGTGTGCTCATCCAAGCGACAGCGCGCGCCGACCGCCCGTTCGATGGCGAATACGCGCTGATCGTCACCAAGAGTGGCGGCGGCGGCTCGGCCGACATCAATCAAGGCGGGCCGGTCTCGGTAGCCGCCGGCGAAGTCGTGACGCTGGGATCGACGGAATTGGGCGCTGATGGCCGCTACCGCGCGGTGCTGACGCTCAGCGATGGATCAGGCGAAGTCTGCAGACAGGAGCGGCGTTCGTGACCAAGTTCGGAAAATCGCTTGCACTGAGCACCGCCCTTCTGGCCGCCACGATGAGTGTTGCATCCACGGCCTCGGCGCAGACTCTAGATGGCTTCATGCACCGCATCGCCAACGCGGCGTCCGTGCGTCAACACGGCCAAGGCAATGGCGCCGCCACGACTCAAAACGGCTCCGCCAATGCGTCCACGATCGAGCAAGACGGGAGCAGTCTTACGGCCACCGTCCGGCAAAATGGCGTCGATAACAACGCCGCCATTCGGCAGTTTGGACGCAACAGCAGCGGCGCCATCACCCAAAACGGGTCTGGGAACGATGCCTGCCTCATTCAGCTGGGGCGCAACGTCAACGGCGAGATCGTGCAGACTGGCGACAATCAAAGCACGGGCATGCTGCAGACTCGCCGCGGCGCCGTCCCGATCCCTGTCGAGATGTGCCAAAGCGCTAACCCACATCGCGCCGCAGGCTTGCTGATGTTTGCGGGGCGTCAATCCGTGCTGGGTCGGCGCTAGGCGGCCTCGCTCCACTTTGGATCTGCTTGCATCGCTGCGACGCGACGGCTAGCGATTCACATGTCGATGGGGGACAGCGCATGCGGGTGATCGTTGCAACTCTCTTGTGCGTGCTGCTGAGCGCGGTTGCTCAAAGCGCTTCCGCTGAAGATCAGCCGTCTTTGCCGCCCGTAGAGCAAGGCATGGCGCCGAGTGCCGGCGCCGCGCTCAGAGCCTGCGACGGGTTTGGGGGCGTTTCTGCCGGTGGCGATGACATCATCCGCCCGCAGCGCAGCATGGATACGCTCGGACGGGTAGAACCTTCGTTTGAACATTCCGTTCAATACTGCGACCGCGCTCTGCTGGTATTGGACGCTTATCCTCAATACTGGCTCCGGCGCGTAAGCGTACTGCAATCGCGCGCACTCCACCGCATTATCGCAAACGATACCACGGGCGCGCTTGCCGATTTGGATGCAGCCGACGCGCTGGTGCATCAGCCTGTCGACGCCGATTATTCGAGAAGCCTGGGCGTCAATGGGCAACTGATCCGCGCATTGGCGCTCCAGCTGCAAGGGCGCGATGCGCAGGCTGCGGCTCTCTCGGCAAGCGCTATTTCTCAACGTCCGTACAATCGACCAGTCCTGATCGCGGCGCTCATCATATTGGGACCGGACGCACCCCGTGAACAAATGCTGCCTCTGTTAGTTCAGCTTGCACGTTTGGATCCACGATGGGCTTCCATGTATGATCGCTATCTTGTTGGCGCCCGCCTGCCGCCCCGCGATCTCCACGCGTTTTTCATGCTGATGCTTGAGGCGGAGGCCCCAAATCGCGTTTCCCACGGGTGGGAGGCGCCGTCGACTTCACAAGTCGTGGAATGCTATCAGGTACAATCGCCTCGCGCCGGGGCGCGATCGTTTGATGTTTGTGCGGCCAGCGAAAACGACACGCCAGCGATGACCGAAGAGCGAGCACTGCTTGACGCGGCACAAAAGACTATTGCGCTGCACGCTGCCAGCTTCGTGATCGAGCGTCGCCGCGATACGGCTACATCCTGGACCGACCCTTACTCGCGCCAGCAAACCCAGGGCGGCTATGTGAGTATTGTCAGCGTGCGCGTCCTCGACGACAGCGCCGAGTGCGGTCACTGCCTAAATGCTAACGACATTGTCCAGACACTCGCGCCGCGATACGCGCAACAACTCGCCGATCAAGAGGCAGCGCGATTGCGGCGAAGCCGACCACATCACCCAGGCGACAACATACCGCCTCCTAGACATTAAGGAGCCCGCTTGCCGCGCGCAGTCGATCCCAAACGAACGCGCAAAGCGTTGCGGATCGTGCGCAAGCTCGCGGCGAAAGCCGTCACGCCAGAAACCATCGATCCCGAGACCGGCGAGATCAGGCCCGGCAGCGGCGAAGTCGACTATTCGCCGTGGGAAAACGAGTTTCTCACCGAAGTTGACAAGCGCCTCGAGAAGTACGGATCGGCCTTTCACAATTTGAGCAAAGGCCGCAAAGATGAGGCCCTCTCCACGCTGCAAACCGTGAAGCTCAAGGAGATCGCCGCCAAGGCCCGCGGCAAGAAGCGCAAGGGCCTCACCACCAAGAAGCCGCTCGGCTGGAAGAAGCGTACGAAACCCTAGCATCGCCTGGATTATTGCGAACGGCTGAACTGGACGGGAATCTCAACGCGGCGGTTGAGCGTTGGGTGACCCGCCGCGTCGGTCGCATTGACGCGCAATGTTGTGGCGAGCCGCCGCGCGGCCTGACCGAAACCCGCGCCCGCGGGCGCTTCATTCCGCGCGCGGCAGCGCAATCCACCATCGGCCATCACCAGGCACTGCAATCGCGCCGATCCGACGCGCCCATTGCTCCACGCCGCCACGGGATAGAAAAAACGCAAATCATCGCCGCTCGGCCGCGAAAGCCAACGCAACGCCCCGGCTGGGGCCGCGCCGGCATTCCACTGCGCGTCGGTCGGTTCGGGCCGCATGCCGCGCTGACTGAGGGTCGGCACGGCGGCGGCCCCTCCAAGCAGCGCCCAACGGTAATAGCAACCCCGCGGCCGTTGGCACCCAAGAGTGATCCGCGCCTCGAAGTTTGAGAGCGAATGCGTGTAGTTCGCCGGAATTTGAAGTACAGCCGCATGAACATTGTCGCGTGTGTTCGAAGCAGAGATCGGCGCCAAACCCGCGGCGCTCAGTTGCACGCTCACGGCGGTGCAGGATTCTTCGCAACCGACCACAAGGGCTGTCGCATTGCCGTCATTCGCAAGCATGAAGGACTGACCCGCCCGTCCGCGCGCGTCATCACCGGTAATAACCACCGGCTCGCGCTGCGTGTTCATCACAGCGGCAATAAAGTAATCCCCGGCGCTGTCGTGCGCGGATTGAGCCCACCCAGAACCCGCCAACGAGGCCATCATGATGGAAGCCAAGACCAGTGTCTGAACACGCATGCGTCACTCCCTTGACTGGGAGTTGTGCTTCAGATGCGCGGCTCAGGCAAGAACGGTCACGCCAGAAGCCCAACCGTTTGACCGGGGTTTAGCCCTCAGCGACCGCCCGCTCCTCCAGGCCATATTCGCGCAGTTTGCGGTAGAGCGTGGAACGGCCAATGCCTAAACGGCGCGCCACTTCGGACATGTGGCCGGCATAGTGGTCGATCGCCAGTTCAATCAGGTCGCGCTCGATCTGCTCCAATTGGCGCAGATGACCCTCGCCGTCGAACACTTGCACGGGCTGCGGCGCATCCGACACCGCCATGGAGGCCGCATACTGCACCTGCGCTACCAGCGCATGATGGTCGTTGGCCGCTACAGGGAGACTGAACGCATGCGCATCGTTGGCCGCCGTCAGCGGCTTCAGGCCGGAGATCTGCGGAAAGTCCTCCGGCTGAAGCAAGTCGCCCTCGCAGAGGATCACCGCACGAAACACGGAATTCTCCAGCTGACGCACATTGCCCGGCCAATCGAACGCCAACAGCATCTGCATCGTCGCTTCCGAAGCACCACGCACATTGCGGCCCTCTTCAGCATTGAAGCGTGCGACGAAGCGTTTGACCAGCGTAACCAGATCTTCCTTGCGCTCGCGCAGCGGCGGCGCTTCGATCGGGAAAACGTTCAAGCGATAGTACAAGTCCTCGCGGAAAGCGCCGTCAGCGACCAGCTTGGCCAGGTCCTTGTTGGTGGCGCTGATGATGCGCACATCGACCTTCACCGGGCGCTTGGCGCCGACGGGGTCGACTTCGCCCTCTTGCAGAACGCGCAACAGCTTCACCTGCATGTCGAGCGGCAATTCGCCGACTTCGTCCAGGAACAGCGTACCGCCATTCGCTTCCGCGAACTTGCCAGAGTGGTTGTCTGTCGCGCCGGTGAAGGAGCCCTTGGTGTGGCCGAACAGGATCGACTCCACCAGATTTTCCGGAATAGCGCCGCAGTTCACCGTCACGAACGGACGGCCCGCGCGATCGCTCGCGCCTTGAATGGCGCGCGCCAGCAATTCCTTGCCGACACCGCTCTCGCCCGTGATCAACACCGGAATATTCGAACCCGCCGCGCGTTTGCCCATGCGCACCACAGGCTGCATAGCCGGCGCATTAGCGACCATGTCGTCAAAGGACAGTTGACCGGCGGCGCGTTTTTTCATGCGTCCAACTTCGGTCTTCAGATTGGTCATCTCGAGCGCGTTGCGGATCGAGACCATGATGCGTTCGGGACTAGCCGGCTTCACGAAGAAGTCGCTGGCCCCCGCCTGCATGGCCTGCACAACCGTATCGATACCGCCCGAAGCAGTCAGTACAATGCAGGGCAGATCGGCGCGGCGTTGACGAATGACCTTCAGCGCTTCTTGACCCGACATGCCCGGCATGACGAGATCAAGGAGCACAATATCGATGTCGGCATGCGCATCGACGGCATCGACGGCTGTCTGTCCGTTATCAGCTGTGCGCGTCGAAAAACCGTTGCGCTCGACGGCCGCCTGCAACAGACGGCGTTGCGCCGGATCGTCATCGACGATCAGGATAGTCTTGCCCATGTCCCACCACATCGTTGACGCGTTTCTCTGATGGAAACGCTGTTCGAAGCGCCAACCATACGGATGGGAAGTTCAGGTCGCGTTAAAATGGCACAGCAGAATGCGATATTCGTAAGCGCTTGTTGGCCTTATCTAAACACCGTGTTCACCATGATGACGATTTCGCGCCGATGAATGATGCGCCCGATCCTGAACGAAATCGCTTAAGCGCACGTATTGGGCGGGTGGCGAGTGTGGGCGCCAACATGAGCGGCGCCGTGGGCGCGCGCCTGACGGGCGCGGACAACACAGCAATGGCGCGCGTCGTGCGCCAGGCGCTCGGGCGCTCCAAAGGACCGCTGATGAAGGTGGCGCAGCTGCTCTCCACCATTCCCGATCTGCTGCCGCAGGCGTACGCAGAGGAATTCCGCAAATTGCAAGCGCACGCGCCTGCAATGGGCTGGCCGTTCGTGCAGCGGCGCATGCGCGCCGAGCTTGGTGACAATTGGGAAACCAAGTTCGCGCGCTTCGAGCGTGAAGCGGCGGCGGCGGCCTCGCTTGGTCAAGTGCATCGCGCTGTGGCGCGCGATGGACGCATGCTCGCCTGCAAACTCCAGTATCCGGATATGGCGAGCGCCGTGGAGGCGGATCTCGGCCAACTGCGCATGCTGCTCAATTTGTTCAAGAGCATGGATGGCACCATCGACTCTTCCGAGGCGATCGTCGAAGTGGGCGAGCGCCTGCGCGAAGAGTTGGACTATGTGCGTGAGCTGAAGCACATGCGCCTGTTCGCGCTGATGCTGCAGGGCGAAGAGCGGATCAGAACGCCCGAGCCCTTCGAGGAACTCTCGACGAAGCGCCTCCTGACAATGACATGGCTCGAAGGCCGCGGCCTATTGAGCTGGCTCGAGGAGCCACAAGAGCTGCGCAATCGGATCGCCGAGTTGCTGTTCAAAGCCTGGTGGGGGCCGATGACGCACTACGGCGTCATTCACGGCGACCCACATCTCGGCAATTACGCACTCACGGACAACGCCGAACGCCTGCATCTCCTCGACTTCGGCTGCGTACGCATCTTCCCGCCGCGCTTCCTGGAGGGCGTGGTGGGCCTCTATCACGGCCTCAAGGCCGAGAACCGCGATCAGATCGCCCACGCCTACGAGGTCTGGGGCTTCAAGAATTTGAACGCCGAGCTGATCGAAGCGCTGACACTGTGGGCGCGCTTCATCTATGGCCCCCTGCTCGACGATCGCGTGCGAACCATCGCCGACGATGTGCCGCCGGCCGAATACGGCCGTCGTGAAGCGTTGGAAGTGCGTAAGCGCCTGAAGACGCTTGGCCCCGTCTTGGTGCCGCGCGAATTTGTATTCATGGACCGCGCCGCGATTGGCCTCGGCGCCGCGTTCCTGCATTTGCGCGCCGAGCTAAACTACGGGCGCATGTTCGAAGAAAGCTTAGAGGGGTTTACGCCCGAGAAACTGGGTCAACGACAAGCGCAAGCGCTAAGACAAGTAGATCTCTAACGGAGCGCCGGCGCTCCGCTGGACCCCTAGCCGGCCATGAGCGTCAACCCGCCCTGATAGGCGCCGAGCGAACCGACAATAATCGCTTCCAGCGCCAGCCGATAAACGACGCGGCCTCGTCCTCGCCAGCTGAAGGCAAGCACTATCAACGTCATCGCCGCGAGCACCGGCGAAACCCAGAGCAAGGATTCCGTTGGCGAGATCAGATAAAGAATTGGCCAGAGAAACAGCGCGATCACATGCATGATCGCTGTATTGGCGCACAGCGTGGCATTGCGCGCCCAACTGGATTGAAGGGTTTGTGCGCATAAATGCAGCGCCAGCATCAGCAGCATCGACCCGATCACCAGCCGTTCAATACCACTCGGACGGCCGAACCCGATCAGCGTCAACAACCCGGCGATTGCGCCAAACGCCAAGCCGCCAAAGATCAACACGAGGCGGTCTGTCAGGCTGAATTTGGTGGTGGAGGATGCGCCGCCAGCGGCGTGAGCCGCATCAGCCTCGGGCAGATCACCGCCGAGACGGATTGGGGACCGCGCAAGTACATCACCGTGGCCCGCGACGGGCAGCTGATCGCCGAGGCCCCACTGGACGCGCACGTGGTGCTGCAGTCGGGCAAGCCGTCACTACGCATCATCCGCTACCAGTCTCCAGCGGGCCCGGTCGTCGTATCGATCGGCGTCCCGGTCGGTGCGGCCGTGCACGC
>JACQAC010000175.1 GCA_016195245.1 Pseudomonadota bacterium | reverse complement strand
CCTCAGCCTCCCGACAAGAGACCGGGGCAGTGTAAGCGGCTTTCGACCCGGTCGGATTGGAAACGGCGCCTTCGTTGATGGCAAAGGGATTTTCCGGAGAAAACTGTAGGATTGGGGCGCGCCAATCCGCCTATTTGCGGCATACTTTTTGTTGTTGCGACTAAGTTGAAGCGTCTGCCCTGCCGTGCGGGACCAAGTCGCGATAGGCGCGCCAAGTGGCGAGACCCAACCAAGGAAAGACGACAGTCAGTGCAAGCCACGAGGTCGCCGCGCAGAAGATAAGCGAGGCCGCAATGAGAAGCGCCCAGAACAGGAGCGGCATGAAGTTCTTCGATACCGCCTGGAGGCTTGTGAAGACGGCGGCGAAAACGTTTGTGCCTTGGTCGAGCAGCATCGGCGTGGAAATCACAACAAGGGCATAAGTGAAGAACGCCATGGCCCCGCCGGTGATGGTTCCGGCGATCAGCATCGAGTGACCTTCTTGGGTTTGCAGCGCAAAGTCGACGAACGCATGCACCGTCGTGTGCAGACGGTATGTCGATAGTCCATAGACGATTTGTGCGACGCGCCCCCAAAACAGGTAGATCATCAGGAGTGCGAGGCCGAGATAAAAGATGTCGGCGCGACGGGCGCCCCGCACGACGATCATTTGCGAGAGTCTGGGACGCTGACCAGCGCCAATCGCTCGCCCCGCCTCGTACAACCCCATCGCAAGCATGGGCGCAACGAAGACGAAGCCACAGCTCAGCGTAAGCGCCCAAAAGGCCAGGTTGGAGTCAATCAGTGCGCGCCACAGGCCGAAGCTCATGAGCGCCACGGCCGCGCCGTAGCTTAGACATTGGAGCGGGGCGGCCATCAGATCGCGCCACGCGAGCGCCAGCCAGCGCAACGGCGCGGATAATTGTATGACCCTGACCGACGCCATTTCGCGGTCAGGTTCTCTTTGCTGAGGTCACGCTCAACCAAAGCTGTGACATTGACAGTTCTCCCCAGGAAGGAGCGTTCCCGATCCTGAGCATTGGACCTTGATCGCAATCAATTCGCATATTGGGCGCAGTCAGCCTCCCCGGCATGGCGCACGCCCGGGAAAATGCCTACCTTCACCAACGATGCGCTATTTCAAGATGAACGGCTGCGGCAACGATTTTGTCATCCTCGACGCGCGCGCTCGTGGCGCCTTGCCGCTTTCACAGGCGCAAGCCCGCGCCATTGCAGATCGCAAGGACGGCGTTGGGTGCGACCAGGTTATCGCAGTCGAACGCTCGATGCGCGGCGACGCTTACATGCGCATATGGAACGCAGACGGTGGCGAAAGCGACGCTTGTGGCAACGCTGCGCGCTGCGTCGCTTGGCTGCTGATGGAAGAAGGCGGTTTGGCTTCGCGGCGCATCGAAACGCCTGCGGGCATGCTCTACGCGGAACGCGCGGGCGATCATGTCATCACCGTGGACATGGGTTCGCCTTTGCTTCGCTGGGAGGAGATTCCCTTGGCGCGCGCCATGCCTACGGATCGCCTGGACTTTGAGATTGGCGGTTTGCCCGCGCCCGGTGCGGTGAGCATGGGCAACCCTCATGTCGTGTTTTTCGTGAACGATGTTCGGGCAACGCCGATCGACACGCTGGGGCCGCGTATCGAACACGATCCGCTGTTCCCACAGCGCGTCAACGTAGGCTTTGCCGAGGTGCGTTCGCCGGGCCAGATGCGGTTGCGGGTGTGGGAACGTGGCGCTGGTTTGACGAAGGCCTGCGGCACTGGCGCGTGCGCGGCGGTGGTGGCGGCCCACCGCCAGGGGCGGACCGGCCGGGCGGTGGAAGTGCTGGTTGACGGCGGATCACTTCAGATTGAATGGCGCGCCGGCGACGATCGGGTCTTGATGACGGGGCCGGTTGAACTTGAGGGTACGGGAGACCTGGCGACGGCATGAGAGCACTGATGGCATGTGTGCTGCTAGCGGCGTGCGCCACGGGCTCTGTTGCGAGCCCAGCGCAGCGTCTGGCCGGGTGTTGGATCAACCGCGACGCGGGTGCTGCGCGCATGCGCTGGAGCCAAACACCGGACGGCAACGGCGTGTACCACGGCTCGAAGACGAGCTTCGGCATCGCTGGCGGCAACACGACGGAGCGCTACGTACTCGCCGGCGCCGACGGCGCCTGGAGACTCTGCCGAGTGGAGGACGTTGACGTCTCGAATTGTTGGAGTGTGGCGCAAGGCGAAGGCGGGTCGTTGACGGGGGGACGCGCGTTCATCGACGCCGGCGGTGACAACCTTCGCATCGCCGTTATTGGCGAGGGACCGGAGCGATTGATTTTCCAGGGCCGCCGCGAGGCTTGTCGCAATTGATCTTGCGACGATAAGGCGTCATCCTTGAGCCGAGGTGGGGTCATGGCAGAGCCGCTGAAGGCGACATTCTTCACGCTTCATCACCGTGATCGCGCAGTGCTCGCATCTGCAACCTTGATGCTCGCAGCGATTACACTGCTGCTCGGAGCGGTGTTCGCGGGAATCAACTGGGGCACACTCAGCCATCTGGGCGACATATTCACGATGAGCGCAGCCGAGAGCAAAGATCCGGCGCGCGTCATGCCGTTGCTGGGCGGCGTCTTTGGCTTGATGGGCTCGATGTTTCTGGTCCTGATCGTGTTCTATCTGGCGCTCGCGGCATACGAGGCGGCCTGCTTGCGTTGGATGATCCGCGGCGAGGCGCCTGGCCTGTTTGGGTGGCGTTTCGACAACGACATGTGGCGCGTTTACGGCGTCTATTGGTGCTGGGTGGGTGTTCACTATGCGGTGGCGATGGCGATGGGTGTGCTCATCGTGCCGATCATGTTCGCGACCATGCCTAGTTTCTTGATGAACGCGGGCGGAGCTCCGCCAGACATCTTCGCGATGATGCGTTGGCAGCTGAGCGTGCAGTTGCCGCTTACGCTTCTCCAATATCTGCCCTTGATCTTCGTGGGTGTGCGCTTCGGACCAGCGGCGGCGACCACGGTTGCGCGTCAGAGGTTCTCCTTCCTTGAGGCCTGGACCGTGACACGCGGACGTTTCTGGGAGCTCCTGGGATCGTTTGCCGTTCTGTGGTTGATCGCCGGAGTCGCGGTGGCGCTTGTCATGGCATTGGCGACCGGCCCGCTGTTGATGCGGATATGGCCGGTGTTCGCCGAAATGTGGCGCAGCCCGTCCGAGGCGCACGTGCAGTCCTATATGCACGCGATCTTCTCTCCACAAAGCCTTGTGCTTCTGGGCGCCGGGTACGCGGCCGATTTCGTGGTGCTGTTGGCGCTCATGCTGATGAGCTATGGCGTCAACGCGCGAATGGCTGTTGTTTCATCTTGGCGGCGTAGCTGCCTTGAGGCAGCGGGCTTTGGTGCTGCCGACACCGGCGTTCTTTCCCAAGATCGAGGCGGATGGGCACGCGCGCGCCGAGGCGGTTCTCGCCCGAGTCAAAGAATTTATGGGCATGAGCGAGTGGCCCTGCTTGTTGCTGACGCGGCAGATTACCAACGCGCAGGTGGGAGAGTTTACGGTGCTGCGGTCAACCAAGGGTGTTGCCGCGACGTTTGGTTTCTTCGGCAACGAGGCTGCCATTACCTACGACCCGCAGCTGGTGACCAAGCCGTACAAGATCATCGCCACGTTCGCGCACGAGCTTGCCCACTACCGGCTGCATGATGTGCTTGAGAAGCCGCCCGGCGCCGACGTTGAACCCAAGTTGGAAGAACTGGCGACAGAAATGGCGGTCGCCTTTCATGGCTTTGCGCTCATGTCGGCGAACGGTGCGTTCGAGTTTCAGCAGACGCAGGATTTCGGCCGCCAGGGCTGGAGCAGCAGCTTCTCCGGCTATTTGAGCGAGGACAGCTGGGTGTTCGCGCTCGCTGTATTCCTGGCGCTGCGGGAGGAAGCGCCCGACGAGGCGCGGCGTCACCTGAAGCAACATCTCGCCAAGAAATTGGACGACGCATGGAAACGGCTTCTCGCAGCGCCCGACTTGCTCGCGCGCTTGCGCGAAGCGCCTGTGCGCTCGGCGTAGGAATTGATCTTGTCACACTGCGGCGCCATGGTCTGGGCGCCACACGGGGGATGAAATGGCCGAGCCGCTGAAAGCTACATTCTTCACGTTTCGCAGGCGCGAAAGGGGCGTTTTGTTTGGTGCGACGATTAGCGTGGCGGTGCTGCTTGTGGCGCTCATTGTGGCGTTTGGGGTCGCGGTGTGGGCCGTGATGGGCCAAGACTATTTTGCGTGGACGCGGCAGATGGCTGAGGTGAGCGCCAACAAGTCGCCGGGGACGCTGCCG
>JACQAC010000177.1 GCA_016195245.1 Pseudomonadota bacterium | reverse complement strand
CCTCTCGCCAACGGCGCTGGCGGATGAGCACTTCTTCCCACAATTCGTGGATTTCATGCGCGAGAACCGCGATCTCGCCGGCAGCGTCATTTTCGAAATTCCGCAGGCGGCCTACGAAAATCGCAATTCAACCGAAGCGCGCGCCATGGCGAAGCTGGTCGACCTCGGCTTCCGTTTTTCGATCGACAAGGTCACGACCACCGAAATCGATCTGCCGGATTTGGAACGCTCGGGCGTGCGCTATGTGAAAATCCCCGCGCGTATTCTGGTAGACCAGATCGTGCGAGGCGGAATGCGTCCGCGCTCAGCGATTACCCGCGAAATCGCGGCAGTGGACATCGCCGCGGTTTTCCAGCGCTATGGCGTCGACCTCATTGCGGAGCGCATCGAGAGTGAGGACTCGGTGTTGGAAGTTCTCGACCTCGACGTACCATATGGCCAAGGCCACCTTTTTGGCGCGCCGCGCGCCATCAAGGAAAGCCTCATGGAAGAAACCACGCCGCCCCGCGAGTTCATGATGCGGCAAGGGCGCGTGGCTTAGAGACCGCTCGCGCGCTAGAACGTCGCGGTATGACCCGCATCATTGCAATCACGGGCGGCTCGGGCGCGGGAAAGACCACTATCGCGCAAGCGTTGGCGCGGCGCCTAGGCCCCGGGGCGGTGGTGATCGCGGAGGACGACTATTATCGCTGCGCCTCTGCCATCCCTGACTTCGATCCTGCGACCTACAATTTCGACGCACCTGCCGCCAAAGAGCACAACTTGCTCGTTGAACACTTGCAAGCCGCCAGGAGCGGTGGGGCGTTCAACAAGCCCCTCTATGACCTGACCACACATCGCCGCCGTGTCGAAACGGAACGCATCGCTCACGCCGAAACCCTGATTGTGGAAGGCATTCACCTCTTCGTCGCAGCCGATCTGCGCGCGCTCTTCGACACGAAGGTCTTTGTACACGCCGACGAATCACTACGCCTTTCGCGCCGCATGCTGCGCGACATCGACGAGCGCAACCGTGCGCCGCGCGAGATCGTGATGCAATTCTTTACCAACGTGCGACCGATGCACGAGACGTACGTGGAACCGCAGCGAGCCCACGCCGACATCGTGCTCGAATGCGTGTTCGGCGCCGGCCCGGCTGAAGCCGACGCCAACGTTGCGCGTGTCGCCGCGCTCTTGGAGGCGCACTAGGCATGGATGTCATCGTTTCGATGGACGCACTCACCAATCGCTATGACGCAGTGTTCTGCGACGTGTGGGGCGTGGTCCATAACGGCCGCAGCGCCTTTGCCGACGCCTGCACCGCCCTGACGCGCTTCCGCGAGGCCGGCAAGCACGTGGTGATGCTCACCAACATCCCAAAACCGCGCGGACCCATTCCCGGTCAGTTCGACCGCCTCGGCGTGCCGCGCTCGGCCTGGGACGTCATCGTCACCTCAGGCGACGCCATCCGCGCCGAACTCGCCGCCCGTGCGCCGGGGCCGATGTACAAGATTGGGCCTGCGCACGATCATACGCTGTGGGAAGGCTTGGGCCTTGCGCAAGCGCCGCTTACCGATGCGACATTCGTCGCCATCTCTGGCCTCAACAGTGACGACGAAACACCCCAAGACTATGCTGAAGTGCTGCAGCAAGCTCACGCTCGGGACTTAGAGCTGCTTTCGGCCAATCCCGACATTGTCGTCCGCCACGGCGACAAGTTGGTCTGGTGCGCCGGCGCTATCGCGCGTGACTACGAGGCACTGGGCGGACGCGTGGTGATGGCGGGGAAGCCGCATGCCCCGATTTACGCGCTCGCCTATCGCGAACTTGAGTCGGTCGCCGGACGCGCCGTCGACAAAGCGCGCATCCTCTGCATCGGCGACGGCCCAGGCACCGATGTCGCCGGCGCCAATGCGCAAGGTTTGGATTGCCTGTTCATCGCCGCCGGCATTCATGGCGAGTCTTTGTGGAGCGATGGGCGCCTCGATCCCGCAAAGGCGGAGCAGACGCTCGCGGCGGAGAAGGTCCGCGCCAAGTTCGTGATGTCGGCGCTCCGCTAGTACGTCACCACACCCAATTGATCGAAGCGTTCGCCGATATGGTGATCGAAGTCGCGTGCTTGGTTCATATCGGTGAGCCCAGGGCCATCGCCTGCACGCCGGCGCGCCACGCCCCGCCCGAAAAGCGCCAAGGGATCGCCCGGCCGCACCTCCAGCGCGACGTCGAACGCCTGCTTTGCCGCCGCCCATTCATGCGCGCGTAGCGTCAGAATGCCGAGGCACGTTTGCGCGTTGAAGTCACGCGGCGCAGTCGCGACCGCGGCTTCCGCATCTTGGCGGGCGCGGCCGTCATTGGAGGGATCGCGGGTCTGTTGAATGGCGAGCCAGCACCGCCCGGCACGAGCGTCGGCGAGATCAGAATCGAAGCCTATCGCTGAGTCAAAATCGGCCATGGCGCCATCATTGTCGCCCAGCGCCTCCTTCATCCGCGCGCGGCCGGCGAGCGCCACCGCGTTATGTGCGTCTTCCGAAAGCGCGGCGTCGAAGGCCTCGACCGCGGCTTGATAATCGCCACGCCCTGCCGCGATCTGGCCTTGCACCAGGTGCGCGCGCGCGCCGGCGCCGCCGGAGACAAGCCGCTCAACCAGTGGCTCCGCGGCATCGAACTGACCGCTGCGGATGAGGATGTTGGCGCGGCCTTCGAGTGCGCGGCGGTTGGAATCGTCAAGCGCGAGCGACGATGCGAAATCTTGAAGGGCACTGCGCGTATCGCCAGCGCGCGCGTGGGCCGCGCCGCTATTGGCGAGGGCGTTGGCGCGATCGGGACCGGTAAGATTACCACCCTCAATTAAGGCGCCGCAGGCGTTCGCCTGCGCGCTCGCGGGCAACGCGTCGTTGGCGCAGTCGGAGCGTGCGCGCAGCAGCGGATCGGCGCGTTGGCACCCGGTCAGGACCAGGACGAGCACTGCCACGGCCAAGCACGATCGCACCATTCTGCCTCCTCCAACGTCAGCCTGGACCGAAACGTACAGCCGCGCTTAGTGTGCCTGACTAGCAGGAGCGCACGCGATGGCCAATCTGTTCGACTTGACCGGAAAGACAGCAATCATAACGGGGTCATCGCGGGGCATCGGTAAGGCCATCGCGCATCGAATGGCCGAGCATGGCGCAAATGTTGTGGTTTCGTCACGTAAGGCGGACGCGTGCGATGCGGCGGTCGCGGAAATCAACGCGGCGGTCGGGCGCAAAGCCGCCGTTACGATCACCGCCAATATCGCCGCGAAAGAGGCCCTTCAGAATCTGGTGGATCGAACGCGCGAGCGCTTCGGACAGGTCGACTGTCTCGTCTGTAACGCGGCCTCGAACCCCTATTTCGGGCCGATGGGCGATATGAGCGACGAGCAGTTCAACAAGATTCTGCAGAACAATATCGTCTCCAATCATTGGCTCATTCAAATGGTCGCGCCCGAAATGCGTGCGCGCAGATCTGGCTCGATCATCATCATTTCATCGATCGGCGGCTTGCGTGGCACCGAAGTGCTCGGCGCCTATGCCATTTCCAAGGCCGCCGACATGCAGCTTACCCGCAACCTCGCCGCTGAGTTTGGCCCCGACAACGTACGCGTCAACACCATCGCGCCGGGCCTCATCAAAACCGATTTTGCCAAGGCGCTATGGGACAATCCTGAAATCCTGAAACGCTCGACCGACCGAGCGCCGCTGCGCCGCATTGGCGATCCGGACGAGATCGCGGGCATGGCGGTGTTCTTGGCCGCGCCCGCCGGCGCGTTCACGACGGGACAGACATTCGTGATCGATGGTGGACAGACCGTCGTTTGATCAGAACGCGCCGAGAACCGACACCAGCTTAGTCTTCAAGGCCTGGGCGTTGAATGGCTTGACGATGCAATCGGCGTCGAGCGCGTCATCATTATCGTTGGCGACCATCAAGAACGGCGTAGCGCGCATGCGATCGTCGGCACGCACTTGTTCGAGCAGCTCGACACCGGTCATCGGCTCCATACCCCAGTCGGAAATGACCAGCGCATAATCCTTGGACTTCATCTTGGCGAGGGCGGTGCGGCCATCGGAAGCTTCGTCGATGTTGGAGAAGCCGAGCTGGCGAAGCAGATTGCGCATGATGCGGATCATGGTGTTGTAGTCATCCACGATCAGAATTGGCGCTGACTTCGATACAGCCATAGGCGTTCTCTCCCCAAACCTTCCAGCGCTTTCGGGGTGACGGCCTGCTGCCGGATCGGGATGCGACGACCCGGCAGCAAGACGTTACCGGCGGTTATTGCGCCGTGTTGTGACAGATACGGATAGCAAAGAGCTGAGAATTTTCGGTAAAACAGCTTTTAAGCATGAGTGAACGCCCGCTCGGAGAAGTTGTCGGCGCTCACGCTTTGGCAACACATGGCGCGCATTTCGCCATGAAGCAGTAAGGTGTTGTGAACGAATGCAGCGTCACGCGGCCGGAGAGTTAATAGACGCTGACGCCCGCGGGGCGGCGATCGCGCTCGGAAATTTCGACGGGGTTCACCTGGGGCATCAAGCAGTGATCGCCTCTGCGCGTGCTGCCGCGGGAGCCAAGAACGCGCCGCTCGGGATCGCCGTATTCGAGCCGCATCCGCGACGGCTGTTTCAGCCTGACGCGCCGCCTTTCCGTTTGCAGACAAACGAACAACGGGCGCGGGCGTTGGCCGTGTTGAGTGCGCAACACCTTTATGAAATCAAGTTCGACCGCGCGCTGTCGCAGCTCAGCGATGAAGAATTTGCGCGAACGGTCTTGGTCAAGCGCCTGAGCGTGGCGCATGTCAGCGTCGGCGCAGATTTTCGCTTCGGACGCGGACGCATGGGGGATGCGAAGAGCCTGGCGCGCCTCGGGACATCACTGGGGTTCAGTGTGGAGGTGGTGTCGCCGGTGGGCGATGGCGCGAAGATTTCCTCGTCGGCCATCCGAGAAGCGATTGCGACAGGCGCGCTCGATCGCGCAAACGCACTATTGGGGCGACCATGGGCAATCGAAGGCGTGGTGCAGCGAGGTTTCCAGCGTGGGCGCGGCTTTGGTTTTGCAACCGCCAACGTAGCGCTTGGCGACTATTTGCGGCCACGGCTCGGTGTCTATGCCGTGCAAGTGGCGATCGACGGCCTCCTTTTCGACGGTGTGGCCAACGTTGGCGTCAACCCGACGGTCGGAACGCTGCCCGAACCGATGCTCGAAGCGCACGTCTTCGACTTTGACGCAGACCTCTACGGCAAGATTATCGAGGTCGAGTTGATCGCCTTCTTGCGCGACGAAGCGAAATTCGAAACGGCGGAAATTCTGACGCGTCAGATCGCTGAAGACGCTTCTGCCGCGCGCGCGCTGCTCCGTGGCTTATGAAGGGGGCCGCGCGGGAACTTTCACCATCGCTTCGCCCTCCATCACCACGGTGTCACCGACTTTGCAGACACATGACAGCATGGCGCGCCGGCCTTTCTCGCTGAGTTCCCTAATCTCGACTATCGCGTCCACCGTGTCGCCGATTCGAACCGGTGCGAGAAACTTGAGCGATTGTGTCATGTAGATCGCTCCAGGGCCAGGCAGGCGCGTACCGATGACGGCGGAAATCAGGCTCGCGGTGTAAATGCCGTGTGCGATGCGGGTCTTAAACGGAGTCTGGGCGGCGAACTCATCGGAGAGGTGGATCGGATTGCGATCGCCGCTGACCTCGGCGAAAGCGGCCACGTCCTCTGCGGTAACATGGCGCGAGTAGGTTTCACGCATGCCGACATGGAGATCATCGAAATAGAGCGTTTGAATTTCAGTCAGGGTCATGGGCCTTCTCAGCGCTCATCGACAACAAAACTCTATCCTCGCCTAGCGCTCCGTTTCAGCAGCCAAACGCGTCTGGACGTCCGCGTAGATCGCTTTGAAGCGAGGATAGGTCCGGATCGGATCGAGGCTGTTATCTATATCCATCCATCTGAGCCAACCGAGCGTCATCCGCGGCAGGATTCTTTCCAGAAGTTCGCACGCGAAGTCAGCATCCACCTTCACCATCCCACAAGCGAGATTGTAATGCAGGCGCATGTTGTCGGGGTCGAACAGCACTGCGCGTTTGGTCCATTCCCGGGCGCGATCCACTTCGCCAAGGTCAGCCAGAGCATTGACGAAAAAGCCCAAGGCGCCGCTGTGATCGGGTTCAAGGCGCAACAGTCGCTCGCAGCGCTCGCGCAAGCGGCGCGCCGCCGCAAGCGCGCCCGCCCTATCGCCCAACGCCTCGTACACTTGCACCACCATGCCGGCAGGCCGATAGGCGTCCGCATCAAGTGCAATAGCGGTTTCAAGGTGGCGCAGACTGTCGTGATAGCGTCGCTGGCCCAGCGCGATGTAACCAGCGAAAACGTGCGCATCGTAACATTGTGGGTCGAGCTTCAAGGCCGTCTCGATCGCCGCTTCGCCCTCCGCAAGATTCATCTCCGGACCGCGCCCAAGCGCTTCCGCCAAGGCCGCGTACCCTTCCGCCAGATCGGGCGCCAGGCTCACCGCGCGCTCCGCCGCCTCTTGCGCATCATTCATGGTGAAGCCGCTTATGCCGCGCTGCGACAACTCTGCTTTCGCCATCGACATCAGCGCCCAGCTGCGTGCGAAGGACGGATCCAATTCCAGCGCCCGCTCGCAGATGCGCACAATCAATGGCTTCATTCGTTCGCTGCCGGTGCGCTCGAACTGGCGAGCCAGCAGGAAGAGCTCATAAGCTTCGGCGTTGCTTGTGCCGCGCCGCTCGATCGCCCGCTTTTCTTCAGGCAGGAGCTTTAGCTTCAGAGCCTTCACGATCGCTTCGGAAATTTCATCCTGCAGCGCGAAAATATCGTTCAGATCACGGTCCCACCGTTCAGCCCAGACATGGCCGCCCGTGGAGTCGATCAATTGCGCCGTGATGCGCACGCGCCCACGCGCTTTGCGCACGCTGCCTTCCAGGACATGGCTGACCTTCAGATTGCGCGTCACTTGCTGCACGTCGACCGGTTTGCCCTTGAACGTGAAACTCGTATTGCGAGCCGCCACCCAAAGCGCCGACACCTTCGAAAGGTCGGTGATGATGTCCTCGCTGATGCCGTCGGAGAAGTATTCCTGTTCGCTGTCGCCGCTCATGTTGACGAAAGGCAGAACACAGATTGACATTTTTTGCTGCTTGTCCGCCGCCGCCGTTGTTACGCCAAGAGTCTTTGGCCGCACCGCGAAGACATGCACCGGAGTCTCGATGTTCTTCACTGTCTGCGGACCCAGATCGTCGAACTCCGCCGCCACCTTGCCCGCCACCTGATCCCGAACATTGCGAGATACAGCAATGCCGCCGGCCTCCGCCAACGCCTGCAGGCGGGCCGCAACATTGACGCCCTCGCCGTACATGTCGTCGCCCTCAACGATTACGTCGCCGAGATTGATGCCGATCCGATAACGAAGCCTGTCGGTCTCAGGGCGATGCGCTTCCGCCACTTCCATCGCATCCTGGATATCAAGCGCGCACGTCACGGCGGAGCTCGCGCTAGGGAGCTCCACCAGCACGCCGTCGCCCATCACCTTGAACGTACGTCCCCCTTGAGAGGCGACGCGTGGATCGAACAGCGATTTTCGATTTTCCTTCAACCGCGCCAGCGTGCCGCTCTCGTCTCGCTCCATTAACGCGCTATAGCCGACGATGTCGGCCGAGAGGATGACGGTGAGTTTACGCTGCATCGGCGCCAACTTTACCTGTTTGCCCGCGAGCCGTCAGCCGAGAATGTGGTTAGCGCCGCGCCTTGAAGAATTCACGCAGCAGGGTGGCGCTTTCCGCTGACCGGATGCCGTTGCTTATAGCAGGCTTCCAATGGGTCGTTGGCTGGTCAAACACGCGCGGGCCGTGCTCGATGGCGCCGCCCTTTGGATCGCTGGCGCCGTAGACGAGGCGCGCGATGCGGGCATGGCTGATGGCCCCGGCACACATGGCGCAGGGTTCGAGCGTGACATAGAGCGTGAGATTGGGTTTGAGGCGATAATTGCTGAGCTTGGACGCGGCCGTGCGCAGCGCGACGATTTCGGCGTGAGCCGTTGGATCATGCGACGCGACGGGCGCGTTGGCGCCCTCGGCGATGACCGCGCCCATCTCGTCGACGATCACACAACCAATTGGCGCTTCGCCTGCCTCCGCCGCCGCGGATGCAAGCGCCAAGGCGCGGGCCATGTGAGCGTCGTCGCTCATGCGGTACGATGCTGCAGAAGGTCGGAGACGACAGGCATGGCGAACAGAGTTTCGAACGAACCAGATTCGATGGCGTCGCGATACTTTTCGCGCGCCTCATCGTCAGAATGATGCATGCGCGTTTCCATGGCCTTTTCCCAGGTCGCCTTGTCCGGCCACTGGGCGTAAGCGATGAAGGTGCCGTCTTCGGCCCGGTGCAGACGCGAGCCCCAACCGCCGAACTCCGCGGCGATGCGCTCGGTGCCGGCGCGCCAACCCTCCTCGAATTGCGCTTCCAGCCCTGGTATGACGCGCCAGCGATAGATCACCGCGAACATGGACAAGTCCTCTCCGCCCCCTTCTAGCCCGCCTTCTAACCCAGATGGCGAACGCGTTGCCAAGGTGCTCGCGCGCGCGGGCGTTTGCTCGCGGCGCGATGCCGAGAAACTGATCGCCGAAGGCCGCGTCAAACTTAACGGCAAGATGCTCGATACGCCTGCGGTGAAGGTCGGGGAAGGCGACAAACTAACAGTGGATGGACGCCCGGTGGGCGCTGCGCCGCAGACGCGGGTTTGGCGCTACCATAAGCCGACGGGCCTCGTGACGACCCATCGCGATCCGGCCGGCCGGCCCACGGTGTTCGAGCATCTGCCGCCGAACCTTCCGCGCGTCATATCGGTCGGCCGTCTCGATCTCACATCTGAAGGCTTGCTGCTGCTGACCAATGATGGCGAACTGGCGCGACGGCTGGAGCTTCCGTCGCACAGCTGGCTGCGGCGCTATCGCGCCCGTGCCTTCGGCCGCATCACACAAACCGAACTGGATGGTTTGAAGGACGGCATCAGCGTCGATGGTGTGAATTACCGCGGCATCGAGGCGACGCTTGAACGCGGCCAAGGCGCCAACACTTGGATCACTCTGACGCTAAGCGAGGGCAAGAACCGCGAAGTGCGGCGCGTGCTTGAAGCACTGGGACTCAAGGTAAACCGGCTGATCCGCGTGTCCTACGGCCCGTTCCAGCTCGGCACGCTTGAGCCTGGCGAAGTCGAGGAAGTGCCACGCAAGCTGCTCAGAGATGTGCTGTAGAGAGCGGTGAAGCTAGGCACTCACCTCCGCCGAATAAGCCCGGAAGCTCCATTATTGCGCCACCTGTCAGGCAATAGGCATCGTGCCAAACCATGCGCAAACCGGCGAAGATGATGATGGCAATGCCAACGATGGCGATCCATTGGTAGCGCTCGATCACGCGCGCGATCACCGAGGCCGCCACGCCCATGAGCAGCACCGAGAGAACGAGTCCGAACGCCATAATGATCGGATGCTGGATCGCCACCCCTGCGACCGCGAGAACGTTGTCAAGCGACATTGAGACGTCGGCAACCACGATCGTGAGAAGCGCCGCAGTGAACGTCCTCGGCTTCTTGCCGCCGGAAACGACAGCTTCCGCGACATGCTCGCCTTCAACCGGATCAAGCACCGCCACGGGCCGGTGCGCCCGCAGATCGGCCCACATCCGCCACGCCACCCAAAACAGCAGCAAGCCGCCCGCCAGCATCAATCCTGGAATGTGCTGAAACCCGAAGACTGCAAGCAAGGAAAACGCGATCCGTAAGACAAGCGCGAGCGCAACGCCCCAGAAGATGGCGCTGCGCTGCTGGTCACGGGGAAGCGCGGACGCGGCCAGCCCCACCGCGATGGCGTTGTCGCCCGCCAGCGCGAGGTCGATCAAGATGACCTGGAAGAGCGCCAAGAATTCAGAAATCATCTGTCAGTTCGTCCCCCAAGCCATGGCGGCGGCTGCGGAACGCCAGGCGCAATCGCGCTAACATCGTCCCAGATCATCACCACCGCTGAAAATACAATAACGAGCACGCCCAGATAGCCAATCCAGCGGTTCTTATGCACGATTGTGGCGATCCCATGCGCGGCGACGCCCATCAGGAGAACGGACAGGATCAATCCAAACACCATGATCGCTGGCGAGTTTCGTGCAACGCCGGCGACCGCGAGCACATTGTCGAGCGACAATGCAATGTTGGCGATAACGATGGCGAACAGCGCACGCACGAAGCTAGCCCTGCGCGGCGGCGCACCCGGCTGCGCCTCCGCGTCGATCGCGGCATGATGCGCGCGTAAATCCTGCAGCATGTGGAACGAAATCCACAGCAACACCACGCCTCCCGCGATCATCACGCCGCGGATGCGCAACAGATCAATGGTGATCAGCCCAAGGGCGATGCGCAGCAGCAGCGCGACGATCACGCCCCAGAAGATGGCGCGCCCACGTTTCTCCGGCGGCAGCACGCCAGCCGCCACGCCGACCGCCACCGCATTGTCGGCCGACAGCGCTAGATCGATCAGGATGACGGCCACAAGCGCGCCAACGTCAGTTGCTATGGCGTCCAAGCGCTAGCCTTCCCCTCCCGGACCGCCCTTGTCCCGAAGTGGACTGCGTGGGTCAAGCCCAGGCAGCGCGCCATCATGCGCTGGCGAGCGCGGCAAGCTCTTTGACGAGCTTGGCGGCTAAGACGGCGGTGACGCCGTTGATGTCGCGGTCCGGGTTGAGTTCGACGACGTCTGCGCCCAACAGCGGAACATTCAGATCGAGCAACTGGTCCATCACGTCGCGGACGCTAAGCCCGCCGGGTTCGTGATGCGAAACGCCCGGCGCGAAGGCAGGATCGAAGCCGTCGAGGTCGATGCTGATGTAGAGCGGTCGCTCGAAGCCGAAGCTGACGCGACCGACGTCTCGCATCTCGAGTTGCTCGACGCCGAAGCGTTCGGCCTGCTCGCGCTGATGCTTGTTGAGAGTGCGGATGCCGATCTGCACGATGCGCGAGCACAACCCGTCTTCCATGATCCGCGCGAATGGCGAGGCGTGGCTGCGGCGATCGCCGTCGAGTTCGTCGTAGAGATCGGGGTGCGCGTCGAAATGCAGAATATCGACGGGCCCGTGATGGCCGGCGACGGCTTGGATGATTGGGTAAGTGATGGAGTGATCGCCACCGAGGCAGATGGGGATGGCGCCGACGAGCAGCGAAGCATCGACCGCGTCGCGGATGCGTGCGTCATCCTCCGATGTTTCCGTGAGTGGGAGATCGCCGCAATCGTGGAGATTGATCTCCGCGCCGAGTTCGAGGCCGCGCTCACTGGCGGCGTTGCCGTGCGGGCTGAAGAGCGCGGCACGGATGAGCGGCGGCGCTTTCGCGGGCCCACGCAGGAAGGAGGAATGTACGTCCGTCGGCATGCCGATGAGATCAATGCGGCGGATCATCCAAGGTCAACCAATGCCAAGCGGGGCACGATCGTGCCTGACGCGAGCGCAGCGCCCGGCGCGATGACGGCATTGGCGCCGATGCGGGCCCAATCACCAACGATGGCACCAAATTTTTCGACGCCCGTGTCAATAGCGGCGCCGTCGTAGGTAAAGTGAACGCGCTTGTCCGCACGTTCGTTGCGATAATTGGCGATGATGGCGCCCGCTTCGATGTTGACGCCCTCGCCCAGAACGCTGTCGCCGACGAAATTCAGATGCGCGAGCTTTGAACCGCGCAGCATGATCGTGGTCTTGAGTTCGGCACCAGGACCGACGATGCAATTTTCGTCCACGAAGACGCCGCCGCGGAGGTAGGCGGTTTTGGCAACGTAAGCGTTGGGACCAATGATGAGTGGGCCCTTGAGCGTTGCGCCCTCTTCAATAGTCGCGCGCTCATGGACGGCTTGATCGCCGCTGGCGCGATAGGCAGACGGCAACCGCGCGATCGCTTCGGCGATGATCTCTTCCAGCTTCGACGTCACCGCCCAAGGCGCGGCCCCCGCGTACGCCGCAAGCGGCGTAGCGCTAAGCCGCGCGGTGAAGTCAGCGATCTTCACTCCGCCGCGATGGCGGCGCTGTTGTCGCCGCGCTTCCAGCGGAGCTTTGGCGAGCGGGCGGCGCGGGTTTCGTCGAGGCGACGCGTGGGTGCGAGCACGGGCGCGTTCTTGAAGAAATCCTTGTCGCCAGCCGCCGCGCGCTTGGAGAGCGCGATCATCACGTCGCAGAAGCGGTCGAGTTCGCGCTTCGGCTCGGTTTCGGTCGGCTCAATCAGCATGGCGCCATCGACCACCAGCGGAAAGTATGTCGTGAACGGGTGATAGCCTTCGTCCAGGAGGGCCTTGGCGAAATCCTTCGTCTCGATGCCCTGTTCCTTGGTGCGCGTATGATCCAGCAAAGCTTCGTGCATACATGGCCCGTTGCCAAAGGGCGCGTTGTAGTGCGGCTTTAGGCGCGTGAGCATGTAATTTGCGTTCAGCACCGCGTCTTCGGCCACTTGACGGAGGCCGTCGCTGCCGTGGCTCAGCATGTAGGTGAGCGCGCGTGTGAACATGCCCATCTGGCCGTGGAAGGCGCACATGCGGCCGAAGGCTTGGGTGCCTTCAGTGTGTTCGCGGAGGCTGTAGCCCTTGTCGCGTTTGATGATGTGCGGCACCGGCACGAACGGCGCCAGCGCGGCGGAGAGCACAGTGGGGCCAGCACCCGGACCGCCGCCGCCGTGCGGCGTTGAGAAGGTTTTGTGCAGGTTGATGTGCATGGCGTCGACGCCGAGATCGCCGGGGCGCACGCGCCCGACGATGGCGTTGTAATTGGCGCCGTCGCAATAAAAGTACGCGCCCGCTTCGTGGATGGCGTCGGCGATCGCTTTCACCTCACGCTCGAACAGACCGCAGGTGTTCGGGTTGGTGATCATGATGGCAGCGACATCGGGGCCGAGCTTGACCTTCACATCGTCGAGGTGAACGCGGCCGTCGTCGCGCGCGGGAATTTCGTCGACGATGAAACCCGCCTCGTGCGCAGTGGCGGGATTGGTGCCATGTGCGGAGGTCGGCACCAGCACGCGCTTGCGCGTCTCACCTTCGCCGCGCGCGGCGAGCGCCGCCTTGATTGCCAGCATGCCGCACATCTCGCCGTGCGCGCCGGCTTTCGGCGAGAGCGCCACCGCCGGCATGCCGGTCATGGTGCAGAGCCAATGCGCGAGCTGATCCATCACTTCCATCGCGCCCTGCGTGGTCGAGAGCGGCTGCAGCGGATGCAGCTCGGCGAACCCTTCAAAGCGCGCGACGCGCTCGTTCAAGCGCGGATTGTGCTTCATCGTGCACGAGCCGAGCGGGAAGAGGCCGAGATCGATAGCGTAGTTCTTTTGGCTCAAGCGCACGTAGTGGCGCATGGTTTCGGGTTCGGAGAGTCCGGGGAGATCGAGCGCCGCTTTGCGGCCGAGGCCACCGAGTTCATCTGCGCCACCTTTGGGTTCAGGCAGATCGACGCCGGTGCCGGTGGCGTGACCGGTTTCGAAGATGAGGCCCTCCGCTTGCAGCAGGCCGCGATTGCCGGAAGTGGTTTCGGTTTTCATAGCCATCGCTTCCTGAGGCCCAACATCTTTTCTACTTGTCTCGCGGTAGTTAGCTTCTTCCCGAACATTCCAATGCGACCGGCTTTAAAGTCTTCGGTCTCTGCGATCGCGCGCGGCACTCTAGCGTTCACCGCGAATAGAACCGCCCAGCTGTCGGGAGCGAACAAACTTCGCCGCAGTTGGAAACCCGGCCACACGAACTCAAATTGGCAAAGCCAAGCCACAACCCGCTCATCCTTCACAGGAGCGTAAACACGGATAGCGCCGACGCCGACGCCGTCGTCTCCGTAGAACTCTAACGTCCGCTCGGCGACGACCGCGTCCATCACCACGCCCCCTTTAGCGCTTTGGCATAGGCGCCGATGTCTTCGTCGGTGTTCATTTCCGTGGCGGCGGTGATGATCACGTCGTCCATTGCGGCCTTCGGATTGAGGCGGCTCATGGCGACGCCAGCGATGATTCCTTGGCTGGCGAGCTTGTCGACGATGGTGTTGGCGTCGCCCTTCACGCGAATGGCGATCTCGTTGAAGAAGCGCTTGGTCAGCACTTCGACGCCAGGGATTTTGCCGAGCGCATCGGCGAGCGCGACAGCCTTCTCATGATTGAGCTGCGCGAGTTGGCGAAGGCCCTTCCCGCCCAACAGCGTCATGTGGATGGTCCAGGCCAGCTGGCAGAGGCCGGAATTGGTGCAGATATTCGAGGTCGCCTTTTCGCGGCGGATGTGCTGCTCGCGCGTGGAGAGCGTCAGCACGAAACCGCGCTGGCCATCGACATCCACGGTTTCGCCCGCGACGCGGCCAGGCATCTGGCGAACATATTTTTCCTTCACCGCGAAGAGCCCGACGTATGGGCCGCCATAGTTCAGCGCATTGCCGATCGACTGGCCTTCGCCGCAGACGATGTCGGCGCCGTAGGAGCCGCCCGGCTCGATGGCGCCGAACGCCACCGCTTCGGTGAAGGTGGCGACCATCAGCGCGCCGGCGGCATGCGCGGCGTCGCCGATAGCTTTGAGATCAGTGATCGTGCCGAACGCGTTCGGCGATTGCACGATGACAGCCGCGACATCGGCGCCGAGGTGCTTCGTCACCGCCGCCTCGTCATCGATCGCGGCAGGCAGCGCCACAACTTCGAGGCCTTGCGCTTCGCAAGCGGTGCGCGCAGTGTCGACATAGTGCGGATGCACTCCGCCGGAGAAGATGATCTTACGCCGCTTGGTGACGCGCGCGGCCATCAGCGCCGCTTCGCTGGTCGCGGTCGAGCCGTCGTACATGGAGGCGTTGGCGACTTCCATGTCGAGCAGAAGTGCTACTTGGCTTTGGAATTCGTAGAGCGCCTGCAACGTGCCCTGCGCGATCTCCGGCTGATACGGCGTGTAGGCGGTCAGGAATTCGCTGCGCTGAATGATGTGATCGACGGTCGACGGCACATGATGGCGATAGGCGCCGGCGCCGAGGAAGAACGCGGTGCGGCCGGCGGGCGTATTCTTTTCCGCGAGCGCCTGCATGTGGCGATGCACCTCGATCTCGCCCTGCGCCTTGGGCAGATCGACAAGATCTTTCAGCAGCGCGACTTTCGGCACATCGGCGTAAAGTGCATCGACGGACTTGGCGCCGATGACGCTGAGCATGTCTTTGCGGTCAACGTCGGTAAGCGGAAGATATCTCAAAGGAAGCGCTCCATCGCCCCCTCTCCTCGAGGAGAGGGGGTTGGGGGGGTGGTGAAGCGCGACGCCTGCCGGTTTGCGGCGCGCCATGTTGCAGTATGAATCTGAGAGTGCGGAGGTTCACCCCGCCCCCTGCCCCCTCCCCTCAAGGGGAGGGGGAGCTGATGCCGCGCCGCCATCAAAGCCCCTTCACGTAATCGGCATAGGCGGCTTCATCCATGAGCGCGTCGACTTCGGCTTTGTTCACGACTTTGATCTTCACGAACCAGCCGTCGCCTTCGGGCGAGCCGTTGACGAGATCGGGTTGGCCGGAAAGCGTGTCGTTGACTTCGACAACTTTGCCCGAGATCGGCGCGTACACGTCGGACGCCGCCTTGGCGCTTTCGACGACGGCCATGTCCGCGTGCGCTGCGAACTCTTTGTCCTTCGCGGGCAGCTCAACATAGACAACGTCACCGAGCTGCTCGGTCGCGTAAGCGGAAATGCCGATGATGGCGACATCGCCGTTGAGCTCAACCCACTCGTGATCCTTGGTGTAGCGCTTGCTCATGGCTTTTCCTCAATTGGCTTTCTTTGGGCGGACATAACGGTGTGGCACGAAAGGCAGCGGCACGATGGTCGCGGAACGCGCCTGGCCGCGGACCATCAACTCGACGACGTGACCCGGTTCAGAATGCGCGGCGTCGACATAGCCCATTGAGATCGGCCCATTCAGGATCGGCGAAAAACCGCCGGAGGTGACGACGCCAATATTCTTGCCGTCTTTTTGAATCTCGACCCCCTCCCGCGCCGGCGCGCGGTCGTTGGGGCGGATGCCGACGCGTTTGCGTGACACGCCCAGTTCATATTCGCGCAGAATGCGCTTAGCGCCCGGAAAATCGCCGGCTTCGCGGCGGCGCTTTTGAATGGTCCAGGCCAGATCAGCTTCGATGGGCGACGTGGAAGGATCGAGGTCGTGGCCGTAAAGGCAAAGCCCAGCCTCAAGCCGCAGTGAGTCACGCGCGCCGAGACCAACGGGCTTCACTTCGGCATGCGCCAGCAAAGCTTCCGCTAGATCCTTCGCGTGCTCGGCGCGCACTAGGATCTCGTAGCCGTCTTCGCCGGTGTAGCCGGATCGCGTGATAGTGAGGCGGCCGAAGCGCTGCGTTTCGATGCGGCGCACGGTCATGAAGTTCATGTCGTTGAGCTCGGGCGCGATCACGGCGCTCGCGGCTTGCGCGGCAGTTGGCCCTTGCAACGCCAACAGGCAGCGATCATCGGCGCGGACCAGATTGGCTTCGCCCTTTGTCGTTGCTTCGATCAGCTTCCAGTCTTCGATTTTACAGCCGGCATTGACGACGATGTAGAGATCGCCGGCCGCGGCGGGTTCAGCCGGACGCGCGATCATCAGGTCATCGAGAATGCCGCCGTCGGCGTTGAGCAACATGGTGTAGCGGACTTGGCCCGGCTTCAGGCCCTGGATGTCGGCGGGCACCAGGCGCTCAATCAGAGAGGCGACCTTTTTGTGGGCGACGTCGCCTTCGAGGCCATGCCCCTTCGGCAGCGCAAAGAAGCATGGGCCCATGTGGCTAACGTCGAAGAGCCCAGCGTGTTCGCGCGTCCAATTGTGCTCGGCAATCAAGCCTTCGAACTGGATCGGCATGTCGTAGCCGGCGAAGTCGGCGAACTTCGAGGTGCGCGCGCGCCAAACCGCGTCGAGCGGCAGCTTTTGAGGTTCGGCGTCGGCCATTGATCAAGTCCCAGGTTTGCGCGGCGCGCACGAGTGTCTATGCGCAGCCCCCGCTGTCCTGGCGCCTGAGAGATTTACTCCTTCGGCGGCCGCATCCCCAAAGTGCTTTGGCGGTGCGGCTCTATCCAGCGTGTTCATCCCCCTCGCGGTCCGGTTCCCTGAGAGTTTCCGGGGCGGTTGCTCCTTCGGGGGCGGCCTTATTTGCCGTCACTCTCCCGCGGGGTTCTTTTGTTTGGCCAGTCCGGGGCGACTCGAAACGTCGGCCCGGCCCGTTGGCGCGGAAACTGGTGTGGACGAGGCGGAGAGTCAATCAGTCCCCGTGATGAGCGCATCACCCATTAGAATGGCGTCCGCTTCGGGTGTGTATTTGGCGCCGGAAGCGTCGTGCAGGTCGAGGCCGCGTAGCAGCCGTAGCGGCGCCCTGGACCCCTTGCGCGCACGGACTATCACGCGCTTTGCCGCTTCCGCGGCGCGTGGCCGGATGGGGATAACTTCAACTCCCCCAAGACGGCCATCGAGGGCAGTCAGCATTTCGGGAAGTTTCGCCGCGCGATGAATAAGGGTCAGCGCGCCACCGCCGGTGAGGCGATCCGCAAGACCGACGATCCACCGCTCGAGGGAAACGTCGGTTACGTGTGCGTGAAGGCGCTCTTGCGCCGGCGCGCGCCCTTTGCCCTCTGCGTCGAAGGGCGGATTCAAGAAGACTCCATCGAAAACACCGTAGTTCGCTTCTTTATCGAGCGCGTCGCCTGAGACGATTTCGATGCGATGCGTCATCGCGTTCAACGCGACATTTTCCCTCGCGACCTCGGCGATGTTCGTCTCGCGTTCGACTCCGAGCAGCGAAATGTTCTCATTGCGTATCGCCACCGCAAGCAGCGCAGCGCCAACGCCGCAGCCAGCCTCCATTAAGCGCATACCGTCGCGCGCCTCGACCGCAGCCGCGAGAAGCAGCGTATCGACATTGACCCGATAGCCGCGGGCAGGCTGGCGGATGCGCACACGCCCACCGAGCAAAGCGTCTTCCGTCAGCTCGAGATCCGTCATAAGCGCCGATGCGACCCATTCGCGCGATCCAAGGAACTAAGCTTGACCCTCGCGCTTGGCATCAGCATCGTTTTACCGTCACGTGAAGGCAAGCGGAGGCCCTTTGGGACCTGCGGTCGAAAAGGCGAAGCGATCCGCGCCCAACGCGGTCGAGCGGCTGAATGGCCTGCTCGCCGAGGATATGGCGGCGGTCGACGCCATTATTCATCAGCACATGACCAGTCCGGTCGGGGTTATCCCGAACTTGGCCGCACATCTGATCGACGCCGGCGGCAAGCGCATCCGCCCGATGATCACATTGGCGTCAGCGCGGCTGTTGGGGGGCGGTGGCGATGGGGCGCGCAAGCTGGCGGCAGCGGTTGAATTCATCCACTCGGCGACCCTGCTTCATGACGATGTCGTGGATGTATCCTCGATGCGCCGCGGCAAGAAGAGCGCCAACACGATCTGGGGCAATTCCTCGAGCGTGCTGGTGGGCGACTTTCTGTTTGCCCGCTCCTTCAATTTGATGGTCGAGACCGGCGACATCATGGTGCTCGACATCCTGGCGCGGGCCGCAAGCGTGATCGCCGAGGGCGAGGTCATGCAACTCGCGGCGGCGAACGACGCCGAGACCACGCGCGAGCGCTACATGGCAATCGTCGGCGCCAAGACCGCGGCGTTGTTCGCGGCGGCGGCGAAAGCCGGCGCGGTGGCGGCGGGGCGGCCGGGCGCGGAAGCCACCGCTTTGGAGAGCTACGGCCGCGAACTGGGACTGGCGTTTCAACTCGTCGACGACGCTCTCGATTATGGGGGCGCGAGCGCCACTATGGGCAAGAACACCGGTGACGATTTCAAAGAGGGGAAAGTCACGTTGCCGGTCGTGTTCGCGCGTGACGACGGCGATGAGAGTGAACGCGCCTTTTGGCGGCGGGTCGTCGGAGAGGAGCGGACTGACGACGATTTCCACCGCGCGCTGGCGCTGTTGAAGCGCCACAACGCCATCGAGCGGACATTGGAGGCGGCGCGCGAACATGCGAGTGCGGCCAAGACGGCGCTCAGAACGCTCCCGACGAACGCCTACAACGAGGCGCTGACCGAGATCGCCGACTTCGTCGTCGAGCGCGGCTATTAGGACCGCCTAAATTTCCGCGATACCTCGTTTGACGGCGTAGCGGCGTACAATCTGCGCGACCACGATGGCGGCTGCCGCCAAGACTGCCAAACCAATCGGCGCGAAGGCGCTTTGAGGCGACAAAGCGGCCGCGAAACCCACTGCCCCGCAGAGTGCCATAGCGATCCAGTAAGAGAACGCTACCCGGAGATGACTCCAGCCGGCGCGGTGGGCGATCTGGTAAAGGTGTTCGGCATGGGCGTCGAGCAGGCTACGGCGGCGGCGCGCCCGCCACAGCAATGTCAGCAGGGCGTCCGCTAACAGTGGAAAGAAGAGGATGGGCGGAATAAGCGGCGAGAGCTGCGTGCGGCGAATGATGTAGAGCGACGTTAGCGCGGCTATGGCGCCGACAAACAGGGCGCCGGCGTCCCCGGCAAACAATCGCCCCTTGGGAAAATTCCAAAACAGAAATCCGATGATTGCTCCGACGGCGGAGAAACATATCGCGCCGCTGCTGGGCGACCCGAGCTGCAGCGCAATTGCCCCAAGCGCCGACAAACCAATAGCGGTCGACCCCATCGCTAGGCCGTTGGAGCCGTCCATGAAGTTTACGCTGTTGATCAGGGTGAAAACCCAAAGAGCGGTTCCCACAGCGCCGACGAAGAGCGGCAGATAGAGCGCATTCCCGTCACCTAGCGGCAGCTGATTGACCACGCCCACCCGCCATGCCGCGGCGAAGGCCGCTGCAGTGAAAATCAGAAACTTGAGACGCGGACTGATTGGCGTCGCGTCGTCGATGAAGCCTAGAAACAAGAATATAAAGGCAAACAGAACAATCGCCGCCTTGAGCGTGACGTTTTCCTCAAACAGGGTGTCTCCCCAGGCTGGAAAGATCGCGAGCAAAGCGAGGAAGCCGGCAAGAAAACCGGCTGCTATCCCTAAGCCTCCGCTTGTCGGTGTCGGCAGCTTGTGCGCCTTCCGCGCAACGTCAGGATGATCGAGCGGTCCACGCCGCACCAGGACCATGCAAGCGAGCACGCTGACCAGCGCCGCAATCGACATCGCGATGCCAAGCTCAATCCACACACGCGCTCCCTCGTCGCGCCGGGCTATCGGCGCACTTGGAGAAGGTCAAGCGCCGCCAAGTTCCGTTTCAATAATCCACCAATCGGGGTGCGCGGCGCGGAGATCGGTTGCGAGAGCTTCGGCGGCGGGGAGATCATCCACAAGAGCGAAACAGGTGGCGCCGCTGCCGGACATCGCCGCATGTTCGACGCGTGCATCGTTGCGGAGGATTTCGATAATGACTGCGATGTCCGGCACGAGCGCTGATGCTGCCGCGGTAAGCGCATTATCGGTGGCGACGATGTCGCTCAGCGCGTGGGTGCGGTCGCGCCACTGTGGCGTCTCAAAGCGCGAAAGATCGCCGCCCAGCCCCTGACGGTCGAATTCGCGGTAAACCAACGGCGTGGAGAGCTCCCGCATCGGGTTGACCAACACCGCCGCGAAAGCAGGCGCGCGCATGGGCGTCCAGACCTCGCCCAGCCCGGTCATCCAGGCAGGCATACCCGCAAGACAAACTGGAACATCCGATCCAAGCTCGCGCGCAATGGCCTGCAATTGCGCCGCGCCGCAACCGAGCCCCCAGAGGTCGTTAAGCGCGCGCAACGCAGCGGCGGCGTCCGACGATCCGCCGCCGATGCCGGAGGCGACGGGAAGATTTTTCTCGAGCGTGATTTTGGCATTGGCCTGAACGCCCACCGAGCGCGCCAACGCGTGTGCCGCGCATAATACCAAATTGTCCGCGTCACCATCGGAAAGCTGATCCGCGAAGCCGCCAGTGATGCGCAGAGACAACCCATCGCCTGCCTCCGCAGTGACGATGTCGCCAATGTCGGCGAATACCACCACGCTTTGCAGCGGGTGCATGCCGTCGGCGCGCGGGCGGCCAACCTCGAGCGTGAGATTGATCTTCGCCGGCGCGAAGACCTGAACGCTCATTGGTCGGCATTCCGATCGGCTGGCTCGGCGGGCAAGCCATGCTCGAGCTTCTGTTGGATCGGCGCGGGATCGTCTGGATTGAACGAGAGAGCACGCTGCCACTGATAGCGCGCCTCGGTGTGGCGCCCAGCGCGCCAATACGCGTCACCAAGATGATCGTTCAACGTTGGGTCGTCAGCTTCAAGTTCAACCGCGTGTTCGAGATTGTCCAACGCGCGGGCGTAATCGTGGACACGGAAATACGCCCAACCGAGACTATCGGTGATCGCCGCGGATTGCGGTTGCAACTCAGCGGCGCGCTGGATCATCGACAGCCCCTCCTGCACGTGTTCGCCGCGATCGACCCACGAATAACCGAGATAATTCATGATGTCGGGCTGGTCCGGCGCCAGTTGGAGCGCGTGCTGCAAGTCCGCCTCGCCCTCCGCCAGGCGGTGCAATCGTATGCGTGCGGCGCCGCGCGCAAACCACAGGCGCCAATCACCCGGCACGTCGCCAATCAGTTCGGTATAAGTCGCTTCGGCTTCAGGGTCGTTATGCGTTGCGCGATAAATGTCGGCCAGGACGCGCTTCGCGCGTGCGTCGCCGCCTGCCGCAGTCAAGCGCGCCATCGCGATCGCTTCGTCGTTGCGGCCATCAGCAATCAAGGTCCACGCTTCCATGGCGCGGGCGCTCAGGGCGTACGGCGATTGCGCGTTCACCTGATGCAGCATGGAGCGCGCCGCCTCGCCGTGATGCAAGTCCGATTGCGCTTGCGCGAACGCCAGGCGTGCGGCGTCGGCGTTGGGATCGAGAATGAGCGAGAGAGTAAGAGCGGCGAGGCCGTTGGCGTTGTCGGATTGCTGCAGATAGGTTGCCGCCAACCCGTAGAGCCCTGCCGCCGCACCACGCGCCGGCGTCAGCGGCAAACGCGAAGCGCTCTGCCCAGCCTGCAAACGTTGGACGGCGGCGGACAGGGCGGGATTGGTCAGGTTGGCCGGAAGTTCGAGGAGTTCCATGGCTTGTTCACGGGCGCCTTGCCGCGCGAGCAAGTCGGCGTTGCGCTCGATAGCGTGAGGCAACCACATGCCCGCGCCGGCAGCTCTCGTGTACGCCGCAAGCGCTTCATCGTTGCGACCGAGATAATCCAGCGCCATCGCCTGCTGATATTCTAGCAGTCCGCCGTAAGGCCGTATGTTCAGGAGCGGTCGTAAATCCGAGTCGATCTCCGGCATCTGCCGAGCGCCGGCGCGCGCCCAAACTCGCATGACGCGCGCCATCAGCGCTTGCGCCGCGCCGCCATTGGCGACACCGAGTTCGGTATCTGCTTGTGACCAACGTTGCGCCACGAGCGCATCTGCGGCGCGCACGATGTGGGCGAGCGCTGGCGTATCGGGACCATGGGCGAGACGCACTGCGGCGCGCGCGCGATCAACGTCGCCCTCAGCAAGCGCTGCGGTGACTGCGCCATCAACGAGGTCTTGGTTACCAGGCGTGCGCGCGAGCGCGGCAGTGTAACGATCAGACGCCGCACCGTAATCATCCGTCAGATTGGCTACGCGGCCCACCAGGAAATCCGCGTACGCATGAGTGGTCGGTGGTGTAGGCGGCTGCATCGACGCACAGGCGGCGAGGCTTGCGCCCGCCGCCAACATCGTCGCCCCCCGCAGCAGGATCACAAATCCTGCCGCTGCGTCGGTCCGGTCGGCAATGTCACTTGCGGTAGCGGCCGTGTTTGCGGCACGGGCGTTGTAAGCCCGTGCGCAATCTTTTGCTGCAGCGATTGCGTGCGCGGCATATCCGGTTGCGCGTCCAGCGCTCGGCGCCAGGCATCGCGCGCATCGTTCTGCCGGCGCAGGCGCCAGTAAATGTCGCCTAGGTGATCGAGCAATTCAGCGTTCGGATCCCGCACAGCCAATGCGTTGGCGCGCTCAGCCAGGAATTTCGCGTCATCGAAGTGGCCATAGAGGTAATAGGCCCACGCCAAACTATCGACCACGGCGTAATCGGTTTGACCGTTGTTGAAGCCGCGCCACAACAAGCGATAACCCTCTTCCAGCCCCTCTGGCCTTTGGATGAGCGCGTACCCCAGCGTGTTGAGGCGAATGACCGAGTCGGGCTGTTCGGCGAACAGGCGACGCGCGACCTGCACGCCGTCGGACCACGCCGCTGGGTCGTCCATTAGGATCGAGACGTAGAGCAAGCGGGTGTCGACACTTTGATCGAGGGCGAAGGCGGCGCGCATGTCCGCCGTCGCGGCAGCGTAGTTTCCAGCGAAACGATAGGCATAAGCACGGAAGCCGAGCACATCGGCGCGATCATCGGCGTCCTGCGCCATCGATAGTGCGCGCGTATAGGCCGCGATCGATTGTTCAGAATGGCCGGTGCGGCGGTAGATGTCGGCGGCGGCGGCAATGATCGACCAGCGGCTCCCGGCAGCGGCGGCGGCGCGATCCGCCGACGCATTGGCCGCGGTGTTGTTGTGGCGGCGCACTTGGATCGAGGCGCGCATGATGTCGGCGTCCGGCGCGAACACGCTCGAGGCCGGCATGAGATTGATGATGCGCTCGGCGCCGTCGAGACCACCGGCGTCCTGCAGCTGCTGGGCCGCAAACAAACGCCAATCGTTGGCGTCCGGCGAGAGAAGCACGCCAAGCTGGAGCAGCGCCGCGCCGGACGACGAGGTGAGACCCGTAGTCGGATCTTGTTGCGACAGCGTTTGCTGCAGGTTCTCGGCTTGTATGAGGTACTCCGAAAGAAAGATCATCCAGCGGCCGGCGGCGCCCTTCAGGTCGAGCGCCGGCTCAAGCGGCTGTTGGCCCGCACCCAGACGACGCAGGTTTTCCTCAACATCGGCGGAGCGTGGCGCGAATTGCGAGACGATGCCGTAGAGGCGGCGAGCTTCCGCAACGCGACCCAAGCGGTGGTTCACCAGCGCGGCGCGATAAACAGCGTGGGTGATGCGCGTGGCGTTCAATGCCCGCTGCAACTCTTCCATGTTCGCTGGTTCGGAATTCGGCGGCGGCGTCAGATCGAGATGTGAGATCATCGTCGCGTACGTCGCGGCCGCATCCTGGAGCCGGCCCGCGCCTTCCAGCACCAAGCCCTTCTGCACCGCCGGCAATGGCGAGGGCAGATTGTCTCCGCCAGAATCCACGCGTTGCGCGGCTTGATCGACGTGACCTTCGGCTGCGAGCAAGAACGGCTCGAACATATCGCCGATGCCGCCCTGCAGACCGCCTGGCCCATTGCCGAGATCGGTGCGCGCTTCGGCGAGGCGATCCGATGCGAAGTCGTCCGCGAACGCGAGCGTCGTCCAGAGAGGCGCGCGATCACCCTGCGCCAGTTCGCGGCGCGCCTCGCGGACAAGATAGTCGACATCCGCCGCCATGAGCGCGGCGGACGGATCAGCGTAAGTGCGGTTGGCGGCGGCGTTTGGCGGCGACGTCGTGCGCAGCAACGCAGCAGGATCGCGTTCAGCCGTCGTAGGCGACGCAGGGCTCGCCGAGGCCGGTGCGCTTGCGGCCAACGCTGGAAGCGCTGCGCTGCCGGCAGCCAATCCAAGCACCGCCACACTTGCTGACAAAATCGCCCAACGCATTCGTTTCGTCCTTTCTCCCGCTTCGCGGGAAGCGGCTCACATATTGGCGTAGTTCGGCCCGCCACCGCCTTCGGGCGTTGTCCAATCTATATTCTGGCTCGGGTCCTTGATGTCGCAAGTTTTGCAATGAACGCAGTTTTGAGCGTTGATCTGGAACCGGGGATTGGACCCTCCCTCATCGGTCAGCACCTCATACACGCCAGCTGGGCAATATCGTGTCGCTGGCTCGGCATATTCCGGCAAGTTTACACGGATCGGGATCGAAGGGTCCTTCAACACCAGGTGAACCGGCTGATCTTCTTCGTGATTGGTGTTGGAGAGATAGACCGAAGAGGGCTTGTCGAAAGTCAGAACCCCGTCCGGCTTAGGATAGGCGATCGGCTTGTGCCTTGAGGCGCGCTCCGTCGAGGCCGCATCGGACTTGCCGTGCTTCAGCGTGCCGAACACCGACAGACCGCCGAACAATGTGGCCGTCCACATGTCGAACATGCCGGCGACACCGCCCCAGAACGTCCCGAACTTGGAGAGGAACGGCTTGGCGTTGCGGACGCGATGCAGATCCTTATAGACGCGGCTTTCGCGATACGCCTCTTCGTACTCATCCAGCACATCGTGCATGCGGCCTGCGCGAATGGCGGCGAAGGCGGCCTCGGCGGCCATCATGCCTGTCTTCATGGCGTTGTGGCTGCCCTTGATGCGCGGCACGTTCACGAAGCCCGCCGCGCAGCCGATCAGCGCGCCGCCAGGAAACGCGAGCTTCGGCACCGACTGCAGCCCGCCTTCGGTGATCGCGCGTGCGCCGTAGGCGATGCGCTTGCCGCCGCGAATGTGTTGCGCGATTTCGTGATGCAGCTTGTGACGCTGGAATTCATCGAACGGCGAGATGTACGGATTTCTGTAATTGAGGTGAACGACATAGCCGACGCTCACCAACCGATCGCCCCAATGATACATGAACGAGCCGCCGCCGGTTTTGTCGTCGAGCGGCCACCCGACGGTGTGCAGCACCAAGCCCGGCTTATGCTGATCGGCCGGGACTTCCCACAATTCCTTGATGCCGATGCCGTACTTCTGCGGATCGCGATTGGCGCTTAGATCATAGCGGTTTTGCAGGATTTTCGTGAGCGAACCACGCGCGCCCTCGGCGATCAGCACGTACTTGCCGTGCAATTCCATGCCCGGCTGGAAGTCCGGCTTATGATGTCCGTCGCGCGCAATCCCAAACACGCCGGCGACGACACCTTTCAGCGCTCCCGCCTCGCCGTACACCGGCGCCGAAGCGGCCATGCCAGGATAAATCTCAACACCCAATTCTTCGGCTTGGGTCGCCAACCACTTGGTGACGTTCGACAACGAGACGATGTAATTGCCGTGATTGCTGAACAGCGGCGGCATTAGGAACATCGGCAAAGCCGCCGCGCCCGCTGGTCCCAAAATCTTGAACTGATCGACGGTCACCGGCGTGTCGAGCGGCGCGCCTTTTTCCTTCCAGTCCGGAATGAGTTCGTTGAGGCTGATCGGATCAATCACGGCGCCTGAAAGAATGTGCGCACCGACCTCGGCGCCCTTTTCCAACACCGCGACCGAAATCTCGCCGCCCTGTTCGGCGGCCAATTGTTTGAGCCGGATCGCAGCTGAGAGGCCCGCCGGCCCCGCGCCGATGATCACCACATCGTATTCCATAGCTTCGCGCGCGGGTTCGTCGGTCATTTCAAACTCATCAGCCCTTTTTCGCCTTATCGAAGCTGCGCTTATGCGGCGCAAGGCTGTGCGATGGCTTTGTTAAATCGAACGAGTCCCGCCAAGATGCGAGCGATGGACGCAGGCATTGCCCCCACGGACGCCGCCCGTGCGTTGCTCGCCTTCTGGCGTGCAGCCGGCGTCGACATGGACGAAGCCGAGGCGATCTTTACCGGAAGCGCCCCGGCCCGCGCGCCAAGCGCGCCTGTCAGGGAAGCGCTGCGACCTCCGGCTGCGCCCCGGCTCAAGCGGCCCACGCCTAGCCCCGACGCACCGGTCGAGACCGCCCGCGCCCTGGCGGCGGCGGCCAAGACCATCCCCGAACTCCAGGCCGCTGTGGAAAAGTTCGACGGCTGCGCCCTCAAGGCGACCGCCCGCAACACCGCCTTCTCCGATGGAATTGTCGGCGCGCCAGTGCTGCTGCTGGGCGAGGCCCCGGGCAAGGACGAGGACGAACAAGGCAAGCCCTTTGTAGGCCGATCGGGACAATTGCTGGACCGGATGCTGGCCCAGATCGGCCTCAGCCGCCAGTCCAATCTTTTGATTTCGAACACGATTTACTGGCGTCCCCCAGGCAACCGCGATCCCACCCAGGGCGAGATCGTCGCCTGCTTCCCCTTCGTGGAGCGGCTGATCGAGCTCTCCCAACCCAAACTCCTGCTGCTCACCGGCAAGGCCGCGGCGCACACCGTGCTGAAACGCGAGGACGGGGTGATGAAGCTGCGGGGCCGGCGGCTGCTTTACAACCCGGAGGGGTTACCGGCGCCCGTCAACGCTATGGTTATGCTTCACCCGGCATACCTCCTGCGCCAGCCGCAGCAAAAACGGCTAGCCTGGATGGACCTGCTCGCCGCCGAGACCTGGCTCAAGGAGCTTGGGGTCGACCTTTCCGCTCATTCCTGAAGAAAAAGGCCAAAGTTGTGAGAATAGGCCGATGACGTTTCGAACCGCCTTCGCCGCCCTCTCCGTCGCCGCTTTGGTGGCGCCCGCAAACGCGACGGCGCAACCGCGCATCCTGGCGCTTTCCGCGCACGACGACGCACTCTACCGTCAAGCCTTCGATGCGATCGATGCCCACAACTGGCATGGCGTCACCAGTGCGCTCGCTCATGTCGATGACAATTCGCTCGCGGAAACCGTGCGCGGGCGCATGCTCGCTTCACCCGCCTATCGCGCCAGTTACGGCACGCTGGCGCAATGGCTCGCGCAGCACGGCGAACTCGCCGTCGCGCAAGCTGTGTACGAGCGCGCGCAAGACACACGGCCGCATCGCGGACGCGGCCGCCGCCGTCATGCCATCGGCGCGCCACCGCCGGAACCAGATCCCTTCATGCGCCGCACACTCCCCGGTACGCCGCCGGACATCGTCGGCGACACATCCTATGCGCGCTCGCAAATCAGCGATCTCGCAGAACGCGTCGGTAATGGCGATGACACTGGCGCGCGCGCTATTGGCGCGGAGCAACTGAGTGGACCGCGCGCCGGACAAGCGGCCTGGTGGCTCGGCCTCTTGGCTTACCGGTCGCACGATTACGCCGAAGCCGTGCGCCAATTCGAAGCTGCGGCGCAGTGGCCGTATTTCGGCGGCTGGGCTTCAGCCGGCGCGCACTATTGGGCCGCACGCGCGCGGCTGGCGACAGGCGACAGCCACGGCGTTGCCGACCATCTCGAAGCCGCGGCGCGGCGGCCGTGGACATTCTACGGCCAACTCGCGGAAGCGCAGCTCGGTCGCGGCAGCGCGCTCGATTTCACGCCGCCGCAAATGGACGCCACCGCGCTGCGCCTCTTCATCGACGCACACCCCGAAGCGCGCCGCGCCGCCATGCTCGCGCAACTCGGGCGGCTCTCGGAGGTTGAAGGCGAACTCCGGCGCCTGCACGGCTCACTGCAACAACACGACGATCATTCCTTCCTCGCGCTCGCCGTCGCCCTGCAAGCGCCGGCCGCGCAATTGCGCGCCGCCGAATATGGCGGCCCCGCCGAAGCCGCCGGCTTCTGCCCCGACACAACCTTCGAACCCACCGGCGGCTTCGCGCTCGACCGCGCGCTCGTCTACGCGATCGTGCGGCAAGAGAGCTATTTCAATCCCACCGCCCGCTCCTATTCGAACGCGCGCGGGTTGATGCAACTCCTGCCCTCCACCGCGCGCGACATGGACAATTCGGTGAACTATCGCCGCGTGCCCACCGCGCTCTCCGATCCCAACCGCAATCTCAGCATCGGTCAGGATTACGTCCAATGGCTGATGGACGAATTTCACAGCGACCGTGATCTCGCGCGCGTGTTCGCGTCTTACAATGGCGGCCCTGGCTGGCTCTCACGCTGGCTCGCAACCCAACCTGCCGACATCGATCCGCTGCTGATGCTCGAGACCATGCCGCGCGAACAAAGCCGCGACTATGCCGAGCGCGTGCTCTCGCACATGGCGCTCTGCCGCAAACGCTACGGCCAAGAACCAGCAGAACTCGACGCCATGGCCGCTGGACGCCCGGCGATCTATCAGCCGCAGGATCACGCTGCGTCGAATGCACCGACCAGCACGGCGCGGTGAGTGGCTGGGCGTTCAGCGTCCGCAGCACTACCAGCTAGAGGGAACGATCTAGCCACTTGCGGAAGAAGCTTGCCGATGTGGATGCGGTGCTTGCCGACGCCTCCGACCTGCCGGTTGAGCAACGTCAGGCCTAAGCCGCTGGCGGCTCTGGCGATCCGCTTGACGTTTCAGTTCCCATTGTCATCTGGGGTCGCCCGGCACGCCTCATCTCGCGTGAAACATACGCCCTTACGAGCCGGCGTTGACGGGTCGTGTCAGCGCCCGGTGTGTTGGCCGACATCGCCCCAGCGATGCGGATCGCTCAACAGCGCTCGCAGATATTGCATGTTTGCCGCCACGACGGCGGGTGGCAGATCGATACGCTCAAGCTGTTGCGCCTCGTCAAAGCGCCCTTGCAGCGCGATCGCCACCGCCAAGTTCTGACGCGCTTCCGCCGGCGCATTCGGCTGCGCCACCGCTTGGCGCAGGATCGGCTCCGCCGCGGCAGGGTCCCCCTCCATCAAGTGCGATACGCCCATATTGGTCAGCACGCCGGGGTCATTGGGCTGAATCGCAAGCGCTTCGGTGTAGGCCTGCCGCGCTTCCGCAAAGCGTCCGAGCTGATCCAGCGCGGCGCCCAACGCCGAGCGCACACGCCAGTCATGTGCATCGAGACTCGCGACCATCGCCAGCGGCCGCAAAGCCTCCTGCGGGTTGCGCGCGGCGATTTGCGCCAAGCCGTACGTCAACGTCAGAGCACGATCCTGCGGAAAGCGCTGGAGCGCCTCCTGCGCGACAGCAGCGGCGCGATCGGCGCGCCCGCCTTTGCGCAGTGTCTCAGCAAAGCGCTGAGCGGCTTCGAGGTCGTTCGGAAACGTGTCGTACTCGCCAGCCCAGAAGGCCATTTGTGTCAGCATGTCCTGACGCGTGATCTGCTCGCGCGCGTGCCGATCCGGCGTGCGTGGCGGCGCTGCGCGTGTAGCGCGTTGTTGCGACTGCGCTGCGCCGTCCGGACCGTTCTGCGCCAGCGTGTTGCCGCCAGCGGCGTTGGCGTGCTGTCCGGTTGTTGCGCAGGCGGCAAGCGACGTGGCGGCCAGCAAACTCAAGGCAAGACGAGACATGTGGACAGAATCCTCACATTCGCGTGGACGCTGCTCCTGACATGCTCAACAAAGCGCTAACGGGCCTATAGGCGACACAGATGACTGAAATGCTCCCCTTCCTGAGCGGCGGTGACGCCAGCACAACTCCAATTCACGCCATTCGCACCGGCGAATGGAGCCAATGGATCGAGAGCCGTCCCGACGCGGTGAAGCGCCTGGCCGCCGCGCACGACTTCACTGCGCAGAACGGCCGCATCCTGCTCGTTCCGGCAACGGATGGATCGATCGAGCGGGTCCTCTTCGGCCTCGGCGACGCCGCCAACGCGATGGCGATGGGCGCCTTGGCGCAACACCTGCCGGCCGGCGACTATCGCATCGCCGCCGCGCCACGCGAATTCGCGGCGACGGCCGTGGCCACGGCATGGGGCTTAGGCGCGTACGCCTTCGATCGCTACAAGAAGCGCAAACGGCCCGCTCCGCGCCTCGCCGCCCCCGATGGCGCCGACATGGCGGACGCCTCGCGCTTGGTGCTCGCTTCTTGGCTGGCGCGCGATCTCGTCAACACGCCTACCAACGACATGGGACCCGAAGCACTGCACGAGGCCGCCGAAGCCGTGGCGCACAAATACGACGCCTCATTCAATGCCACAGTTGGCGATGCGCTGCTCGATGCAGGCTATCCGCTCATCCACGCTGTCGGCCGTGCTGCTCAGCAAGCGCCGCGCTTGTTGCATCTCTCTTGGGGCGATGGAAATGCGCCGCGCCTCGCAATCGTCGGCAAGGGCGTCACATTCGACACTGGCGGCCTCGACATCAAACCATCCAGCGGCATGCGCTTGATGAAAAAGGACATGGGTGGCGCTGCGCATGCGCTCGCGCTGGCGCAAATTGTCATGGATGCGAAACTATCGGTGCATCTCGATCTTTACTTGCCAGTCGTTGAAAATGCCATTTCCGGCGACGCTTTCCGTCCAGGCGACATCATCAAGAGTCGCAAGGGTCTGACTGTCGAAATCGACAACACCGATGCTGAAGGCCGCTTGATCCTTGCCGATGCACTCGCGCGCGCGAGTGAAGATCATCCCGCGCTGCTGCTTGATTTCGCGACGCTCACTGGTGCTGCGCGCACCGCGCTCGGTCCCGACCTCCCGCCGTTCTACGCAAACGATGAGACGCTCGCCGCGGAGCTTGCTTCTGCATCGGTCGAAACATCGGATCCGATCTGGCGTATGCCGCTCTGGGATGCGTACGATGGCGATATGGATTCACCGGTCGCCGATCTCAAAAACACCGGCGACGGCGCGTTCGCTGGATCGATCTACGCAGCGCTGTTCTTGCGCCGCTTCGTCGATGCGCCGGCTTGGGCGCACTTCGACATTTTCGCTTGGGCCCCCAAGGAGCGCGCCTCCCGCCCCGCTGGCGGCGAAGCGCAGGCGCTGCGCGCCTGCTGGCGCGTGCTCAAAGGCCGTTTCGGTCAAGGCTAGTTTCAGGTTCGAAATCTATACTTTGTGTGGAAATCTGCTCCGGAAGCACAATATCTTGTGTTTCGGGCTTGAACCGACTCAAAGAGCTCGGCACTTTTTGCCTATTGGCAATGAAGGGGAGCGACATGGAGCTCGCGCGCAATTCGACAGAAGCCTTGGATTTGTGGCGGCGGGTCACGGTTTCGACCGTGCGTTCCGACGCTCCGGACCTCACCGCCCGGCAAATGGCCGTGTTGATGACCGTCCGCCTGCAGCCAGCGCCGCACACGGTGCGCGGCCTCGCCAGCGCACTCAACGTCGGCAAGCCGGCGATCACCCGGGCGCTCGACACGCTGTCGAGGCTCGGCTTCGTGCAACGCCGCCGCGATCCGAAGGACGGCCGCAACGTGTTCGTGGAGCGCACCGATAAGGGCGACGCCTTCCTCGAACTGCTCGGACAAACGATCGTTTCGGGAGAGACGGTGCAGCCGGTGCAACGTCCGGCATTCGGTCTCGCCTCCTAAGACAAGACGCGATCAAAAAGTCAGGTGGCCGCGCTCGCAAGGGCGCGGTCATTGCATTGGAAATCTGTCTTAGTGCGGCGCCGCTGGACTACTGGCCGGCGCAACGGTTGTGGCTGCAGTCGTTGCACCGTCCGCAGACGCCGCCTCCGGCAACGGCACCGGCAGCGGCACATTGGTCGGCGAGATCGAGCGCAAATAGGCAATTGCCGCGACACGATCATTCTCGTTGTGGATGCCGGCAAACGCCATTCGAGTGCCTGGCACCGCCGAACTTGGCGCCGTCAAAAACGCGTTCAACGCGAGATAGTCCCAAGTTACATTGTGGCTCTTCATGGCGTCGGAATAATCGAAGCCGGGATGTGAAGCAGAACGGCGCCCAAACAAGTCGTGCAGATTTGGACCAGTGCGGTTCGGCCCGCCCGCCGTGAAATCGTGGCACGCGGCGCAGACCGCGGTGACCTGCTGTCCGTGCGTCACGAGTGAAGCAAGCTGTGTTTGATCCGCGAAGATGCGGCCGAAGTCGGGGGGACCCGCAGGCGCGGCGGGGCCGCCCCCACCAGCATCGGCGCCCGCGACTTCAGGCAAATAGCCCGCTTTCTCCGGATAGTTCGGATGCACAAGGCTATTTGCGAAAACGCCGATCGCCATCACACCCAGCACCGCACCCAAGGTCGCGCCAAGAATGGAATTGGTCCTGAGATCGCTCATTCGCTGTCCTGCCACCGGCCCGAAGTCAAAGACGCGCCGCTTATGGCCTGCGTTGCGCGCCGCGCCAAGCCGGGGCCGCGAAAACGTCGCGGCATGTACGGCCTTGCGCGGCGAACCGCCGCACGGCATGGCTCGCAGCCAATGAACCCAGTGGTCGTGATCCCCGCTCGGATGGCCTCGACGCGGCTACCCGGCAAGCCTCTGGCTGAGATCGCCGGCAAGCCCATGATTGCCTGGATGGTGGACCTCGCGCGCGCCGCGCAAGCCGGTCCGGTGCTGGTGGCGGCGGCGGAGTCGGAGGTCGCCGAAGCGGCGCGCAAAGCCGGCGCGGAAGCGGTGATCACCGATCCAGCTCTCCCCTCCGGTTCCGATCGCGTCCACGCGGCGCTGGCCGCATTTGATCCGAACCATGTTTTCGATGTCGCGGTGAATTTGCAGGGGGATATGCCGACTATGCGCGCCGACGACGTGGCGCGCGCGCTTGTGGCGCTGAAACCAGCCGCCGACATCGCCACTTTGGTTTCGCCGTCTTCGGACGATGCCGACAGGAACAATCCAAACGTCGTGAAAGCAGTTCGCGCCGCCGATGGCCGCTGCCTGGCCTTCACGCGTGCGCCCGCTCCATGGGGCGAGGGGCCAATCGAGCGTCACGTCGGAATTTACGTTTATCGTCGCGAAGCACTGGCTCGCTTTGTCGCCGCGCCGCCTTCGCCGCTCGAGCTGCGCGAGAAATTGGAACAATTGCGCGCGCTCGAAATGGGCATGAGCATCTATGCCGACGCGATCGCTGATTTTCCGAAGGGCGTCGACAGTCCCGCTGACCTAGAGTCGGCGCGAACAATTCTGGCGAAGCGGTAATTAAAGCGAATTGCGCTTGCCGATTTGCGTTCGGCGCCGGAATTTCGCGTCTTGGAGACGGATCATGCGCAGTGCGTTCGCGTTGGCGGCATCGGCGTTAGCTCTCACCGCGCCCGCAGCGTGGGCGCAAAATCCGGCGTCGACAGCGTCAGCCGCGGCCACCACGCCAGCCCAAACGGCATCCGCGACAGCCCCTGCTGCGCCAGCAACCGCGGCCGCGCCGGTATCACTCACGCGCGCCCAGCTTTGGGCGGCGTGCATCAATGTTAGCGCAGCGCAACAGGCCCTCGACACCTGTTCACAAATTATCCAGGGCAACCGCGAATCCGATGTCAATATTGGCATCGCCTATTTCAATCGCGGCAACGCCAACATGAGCCTTCACAACGGCCAGCAGGCAGCCGACGATTACACGCAAGCGATCGCACACAACTTCCAGCAGGCAGATGTCTATTATGGGCGCGGCACGGCGCGAAACGCGCTTGGCCAATTCAACGACGCGCTCACAGACTACAACACCGCCATCGCCGCCAACCCCAATCATGCGGATGCGATCAACAATCGCGGCAGCGTCTATGAATTCGGCCTACACGATTACGCACACGCCATCGCCGACTACAGCGCCGCCATCGCGCTCCGCGATGACGCCCTCTTCCGCTACAATCGCGGCCATGCCTATCAATACGGCGCTCACGATCCGGCAAGCGCGTTGGTCGACTACAACCGCGCCATCGAACTCAACCCTGCGCTCGCCGACGCCCACCTTGAGCGCGGCAACGTGTATTTTTCCGAAAGCAATTTCGACGCCGCTGTCACCGATTATCAGGCGGCGCTGTCAGCGCACCCCGACTACGCACTGGCCTTCTACAATCTGGGTAAGGCCTACGAAGCGCAGGGCCACAAGCAGGACGCCATCAGTCAGTGGGACGAAGCGTTGCGCGTCAATCCGCAATACGCCGAGGCGCTGATCTCGCGCGGCAAAGCCAATTATGACTTGCATCGCTATGAGTCCGCGGTTTCCGATTTCAGCGCGGCCATCGCTATCGGACCAGACGCCATCGCCTTCAACGGTCGCGGCCTCGCTCTTCAGAACGGTCGCAACGACCCCGACCATGCCATCGCCGATTTTGATCAGGCTGCGGATCTTGCGCCAACCAATGCGGAATTCAACAACAACGCCTGCTGGGCGCGCGTGGTCTCGGGGCATCAACTCGATAGCGCGCGTGTCCATTGCGATGCGGCCATCAACGCCAGCGATAATGCCGCCTATTTCATGAGCCGCGGGCTGCTGAGCCTCAAGCAGCACCGTGATCTCGATGCGTGGAACGATTACGATTCAGCCGTCCGGCGGGCGGAAACCAACGCGACCTATCTTTATGGTCGCGGCGTCGCAGCGCTCAGACTTGGCCGCACCGTGGACGGTCAAGCGGACCTGGCTGCGGCCATCGCGCGCGATGCAAATGTTGCCGCCACTTATCAAGGTTATGGCGTCACCCGGTAGCGGGTGACGAGCGCGGATGCTCTATCCGCACTGCTCCGGGCGAGGATGCCCACGGCCTTTTCACACCAGCTAGCCCGGGAAAGTCTGCACGCCAATTTTCGTCATTTGGCCGTCGTGCAGCGCAACGCACGCTTCGCTCTCCATGCCTTGCACGTAGCAGAACACCGGCACGTTCGCGGTGCGTAGCGCCATGTAAGCGTCGTGGTCGAGCTCCTGTTCAGGATAGAACGGAAACTCGCCGTTTTGCGGCCCATCCGCGCCTTGCGGCCAATCCGGAAGCGCCGAACTGGTTGCGATCGTGTGGTTGTTGGAATCAATCCATTCCGCAAGCGCGCGTTGCATTGCCGGCAGATCGCGCGCCGGCGCCAATGTCATCAGATGTTCGCTGGCGGCCGCATCGGCCCACAACACCTTGCCGCTGGAGTCGCGCACCGCGATGGTCGCCACGGCGTGCGTGCAATCGGGACCGGCGCTGGAGGCTTGCACCTGATAGATCGCCTGCGGGCTGGCGCGCCATTCGCCGGTCGCTGTCGCTTCGCAGCCGGCGACCTCGGCGACAGAACTGGGCCGCGTCGAGCCAATGCGCGTGCAGGCGCCCAAAGCCAACACCACCGCACACACAATCAAACCGAATCGCATCGCCCAACTCCCGATCACCCCCGCACTAAGCTAGCGCGCCAGCTCGGCCCGCGCCAGTTCGCCAACCTCCTGGAGCGCTGACGTGGCCATTTTCGAGTAGGCGGTGAAATTGAGCCCGCCATGCGCCAGCATGGGGTATTTTCGCTCGATCACCTGCACGCCTGCCTTGCGCAATTTGTCGATGAAATTCTTCACATCGGCGCGCACCGGATCCATTGCGCCGCCGCCAGCGACAATGGTCGGCGGCGCCTGCGATAGATCGAGATCGAGCAGCGACGGAAGGTTTTCACCGCCCAAGCTGCGCGCGATGTAATACGCCGCCAATCGTCCCAAGAAACGGAAGTTACGCAGCTCTTCATCCGCCCAAAGCGAATCCTGCACATGGATCAGCGGATAGAGCAAAATCTGCAGCGCGATCGCGCCAGGCGAACGTGCATTGATTTCCAGCGCCATCGTCGCTGCGATATAGGCGCCGGCGGAGTCGCCTGCGACCGCGAGGGCAGTTGGCACGGCCCCGAACCGCCGCGCGTTCTGAAATGCCCAGGCGCACGCGGCGCGGCCATCCTCGATCTGCCCTGGAAATCGCGTTTCCGGCGCCAATCGATACCCCACCGACAACACCCGCCCGCGCGACGCCTGCGCAAGCCACGAGCAAACGGAATCGTGCGTATCAATGTCACAACACACAAAGCCGCCACCATGGAAATAAACAATAAGCGGCGCCGACCTTGCTTCTGTCGCTTCATAATACCGCGCTGGCAGCGGCGTCGCAGCTCCTGGGATCTGCAGATCCTCCACCTTCGCCAACCCCGGCGCACGCGCGCTGGCCACCGCCATTAGTGTTCGCAGTGCGCGGCGCGTCTGCCGCAAAATCGCGCTTTCAACGGTCTGCGAGACGCTCATGGTCCTTCGCCTCTACCGCATCTGCGCCCGTTCCGCTAACCAGCGCCCATGAACGATTGCATCGCCTTCCAGGGTGAGCCCGGCGCCAATTCGGACATCGCCGCGCGCGCGGCCTTCCCAGCGCTTCAGCCACGGCCGTGTGCGAGCTTCGAGGACGCTTTCGCCGCCGTGCGCGAAGGCCAGGCTCGCTATGCGATGATTCCGGTCGAGAATTCGCTCGCCGGCCGTGTAGCTGACGTGCATCACCTCATTCCTGAGTCTGGTCTCTTCATCGTCGGCGAGCGCTTCGAGCCAATCCGTCATCAATTGCTTGGCGTGAAAGGCGCGACGCTTGAGGGTCTACGCGAGGTGCGCTCGCATCCGCATGCGCTGGGCCAATGCCGCAGACTGCTACGCGAACTCGGAGTCGCCGCGGTGCAATCGGGCGATACCGCAGGCGCGGCGCGCGAGATAGCGGAGCTAGGCGATCCCGCCGTCGGCGCGTTGGCCTCTTCGTTGGCGGGCGAAATCTACGGCCTGACAACACTTAGAGCCGACATCGCCGACGCCGATCACAACACCACACGTTTTCTGGTGTTCGCGCGCGAACCAGAGAACGCTGCGCCGGATAACGGACCGTGCGTCATCAGCTTCGTCTTCCGTGTCCGCAACGTACCGGCGGCGCTTTACAAGTCGCTCGGCGGCTTCGCGACCAATGGCGTCAATATCACGAAGCTGGAATCCTATATCGAGGGTGGCTCCTTCGAGGCGGCCATGTTCTTCGCCGAGATCGAGGGGCACACCGAAGAACAACGCGTACAGCTCGCGCTGGATGAGTTGCGCTTCTTCTCAAGCTCGCTCACCATCCTCGGGGTCTATCCCGCAGATGCGTTCCGACGCGCTGCGCGACGGATGTAACCCGCCCGGCTTCGCCGCCGTAGGAACTTCAACGAGATCATGGCCGACGAAGCCGCACTTCGCGCTTTGCTGCTCAAAGGCCTTGCCGGCGAAGAGGCTGCGCACCGCAAGTTCCTGACGGAAGCGGCCGCCCTTCTGCGCCCCTATTTTCGCAATCGTTTGCGGGGCGCACGGGAGGATGCGGAGGATTTGGTCCAGGAGACATTGGTGGCGTTGCACACTCGCCGCGACACGTACGACCCAAACCTACCTCTGACAGCTTGGATGTATGCCATCGCGCGCTACCGCCTGATTGACCTGCTCCGCCGGAAGAAACGGCGCGGCGATCACTCCGCCATAGACGACCTCGAAATCGGCGATGCCGATCCCGCGTTCGAAGCTGGCGATGCCAAACGCGATGTCGCGCGCCTGCTGGCGAAGCTTCCCGAGAAGCAACGGCGCGCCATCGAACTGGTGAAGCTGCAGGAGCACAGCGTCGAGGAAGCCTCCAGGCTCACCGGCTATGGTGTTTCCGACATCAAGGTTTCCATCCATCGCGGCATGAAGACGCTCATGAAACTGATGGCAGAGGAGAGCGCGGCATGAAGACCGACGACCTCATCGACATGCTCGCCAAGAATATCGAGCCCGCGGAGCGTCCACGCTGGCGCATGCGCACGATGCTGACGCTGCTCGCTGGCTTGGCGATCGCGGTGGCGCTCGTGCTCACCTTCATGGGGATGAGGCCCGATATCGGAACCGCGACGTGGGCGGTGCTTCTGAAGGCTGCCTTCTCAGCCACGGCGGCAGCCAGCGTTCTGCCGCTGGCGATGCGCTTGATGCGGCCGGGCTCGCCGCTCGGCTGGCGTGTGGCTGCCGTGCTGCTTTTCGTCGGAGTCAGCATTCTGGCCACCGCGATTGCGCTGATGGGAATGCCCAGCGGACTGCGGCTGCGCTCCTGGATGGGCGGCGGCTTCCCGTGGTGCATCGTGCTGATCCCAATCTTTGCGGCGCCCGCCGCTGCATTGATGGTGTGGCTAGCACGCTCGCTTGCGCCGACGCGCCTCACTCTCTCGGGCGCAGCCATCGGCGCGCTCTCCGGCGGTCTGGGCGCGATGGCCTACGCCATGTATTGCCCGGTGGATTCGGTGGCGTTCGTGACGACCTGGTACGTCGTCGGCATCGCCATCTGCGCTGCTATCGGCGCGATTGTTGGTTCGAAACTACTACGCTGGTAGGCACCCCTCGCCGCATTGACGCAACAAACACCACGCCGCTAGTGTCCGCCCGCGTTCGAACGGCTTGCCGTACCGTCAATTGATTCAAGGATTTCAACGATGAAAGTCCTCGTCCCGGTCAAGCGGGTGCTCGATTATAATTTGAAGGTGCGCGTGAGACCGGACGGCTCGGGTGTCGACCTCTCCAATTTGAAGATGTCGATCAATCCGTTCGATGAAATCGCCATCGAGGAAGCCGTGCGCATGAAAGAAGGCGGCGGTGGGCATAAAGCTGGCGCAGCGACGGAAGTTGTGGCCGTTTCGATCGGGCCGGATCAGGCGCAGGAAACCATCCGCAACGCGCTCGCCATTGGCGCCGACCGCGGCATCCTGGTGAAGGCGGACGGCGAAGTGGAGCCACTGGCGGTCGCGAAAATTCTGAAAGCGGTGATCGATGCGGAGAAGCCGGATCTCGTGATCCTCGGAAAGCAAGCCATCGACGATGACTCGAACGCAACGGGCCAAATGCTCGCCGCCCTGCTCGACTGGCCGCAAGCGACATTCGCTTCGAAGATCGTGCTGCACGACAACAAGGCGACGGTGACACGCGAAGTCGACGGCGGCTTGCAGACACTCAATGTCGATCTGCCAGCGATCGTGACGACGGATTTGCGCTTGAACGAACCGCGCTACGCGTCGCTACCGAACATCATGAAGGCGAAGAAGAAGCCGATCGACGTGAAGACGGCGACAGATTTCGGCGTCGACACCACGCCCCGCCTGAAGGCGACGAAGACGACGGAGCCGCCGAAGCGTTCGGGCGGCATCAAGGTGAAGACGGCTGACGAACTGGTCGGCAAGCTCAAAGAAGCGGGTGTGATCTAATGGCCGTCCTGGTTGTTGCCGAACATGACAATGCGTCGCTGAAGGACGCCACGAACAAGGTCGTCACCGCCGCGAGAGCGATGGGGAGCGATGTCGATGTGCTGGTTGCAGGTTCGAACGCCAGCGCGGCGGCGGCCACCGCTGCGAAGATCGACGGCGTACGCAAGGTGCTGCAGGCCGACGGCGCGACGCTGGCCAAACAAATGGCCGAGCCACTGGAAGCGCTGATCGTGCCGCTGGCGGCGAACTACGACGCCGTGCTCTTCCCGGCTTCTACGACGGGCAAGAATGCGGCGCCGCGCGTCGCGGCAAAACTTGATGTGAGCCAAGTCTCTGGCGTGATCGGCGTTGAAGGCGCTGATACGTTTGTGCGGACGATCTATGCAGGCAACGCGGTTGTCACCGTGAAGGACGGCCAAGCCAAGCACGTGCTCACCGTGCAGCCGACCGCGTTCAAAGCCGGCGGCAACAACGGCAGCGCTTCAATCGAGCAAGTCGCGGCGCCGGCTGGGCCATTCAAGTCGGCGTTCGTCTCGGAAGAGATGGCGAAATCGGATCGCCCGGAATTGACCGCCGCGAAACGCGTTGTTTCGGGCGGTCGGGCGCTGGGTTCGTCGGAAGAGTTTCATCGCGTGCTCGATCCGCTGGCGGATAAGCTTGGCGCAGCGGTGGGCGCTTCGCGCGCGGCGGTTGATGCCGGCTACGCGCCGAACGACTACCAAGTCGGCCAGACCGGCAAAATGGTGGCGCCGGAACTCTACGTCGCCATCGGTATTTCGGGCGCCATCCAGCACTTGGCCGGAATGAAGGACTCGAAGGTCATCGTCGCCATCAACAAGGACGAAGAAGCGCCGATTTTCCAGATCGCCGATTACGGTCTTGTCGCCGACTACAAGACCGCGGTGCCAGAATTGATGGACGCGCTGACCAAAGCGGGCGTCTGACGCGCGTCCGGGCTGAGGCGTCTGGTAAGGGTATCGGCCCACGGCTAGGCTCGCGCGAAACCCGGCTGACGCCTGGAAAATGTTGCTGCACTGCAACATGACTCTGTGCTAAGTCGGCCCGGGCGTTTGGGACCGACGGGCGATGGCCGGAAACATGATGAATGACATTCGCACGGTTGGTGTCGTGGGCGCTGGCCAAATGGGCAACGGCATCGCGCATGTGTGCGCGTTGGCCGGTTATGACGTGCTCCTCAACGATGCCGAGGCCGACCGTATCGACGCAGCGCTCGAGACCATCCGCACCAATCTCGCGCGCCAAGTTCATAAGGCCACCATCAAACAAGCCGATATGGACGCCGCGCTGAAGCGGATCAAAACGTCGGCGAAGCTCGACAGTTTTGACGCGTGCGATATGGTGATCGAGTCCGTGGTCGAGCAAGCCGACGCCAAGAAGAAGGTGTTCGCCGATCTTCGCCCGGTGCTGAAGCCCGAAGCGATCCTCGCCTCCAATACCTCGTCCATCTCCATCACCCGCCTCGCCGCTACGACTGACCGCCCCGATAAGTTTATCGGGGTTCATTTTATGAACCCGGCGCCGGTGATGAAGCTGGTGGAATTGATCCGTGGTTTGGCCACAAGCCAAGAGACGTACGACACTTCAATCAAGTTCGTTGAGAGTCTCGGCAAGTCGCTCGCCAACGCTGAAGATTTTCCGGCCTTCATCGTCAACCGCGTGCTGGTGCCGATGATCAACGAGGCGATCTACACTTTGTATGAGGGCGTCGGCTCTGTCGAAGCCATCGACAAGGCCATGCGCCTCGGCGCCAACCATCCGATGGGCCCGCTCGAATTGGCGGATTTCATCGGCCTCGATACCTGCCTCTCGATCATGCAGGTGCTTTACGAAGGCCTCGCTGATTCCAAGTACCGCCCGTGTCCGTTGCTGGTAAAATATGTTGAAGCCGGCTGGCTTGGCCGCAAGACGAAGCGCGGCTTCTACGATTACCGGACCGAACCACCCACACCCACGCGCTAAGGCCGTGGGTTTTCATTGGGTGAGACGGGAGGCGCAGCGTTCTGCACGCCTCCCACACCACATCCACCTACAAGACTGCGTCAGCCATCATGGCGATACCTTGGACGATGTAAGCGCCCAGGCCCAGCAGCAGCATGCCGCCGATCGCGATCTCAAGAAACTGGATTGTCGTGCGCATGTGCGCATCCCCACTCAACGCGAACAAAGTTGCGTTCGCGGGGCGCATATAGGCGCGCTGCACAACGCCAATGTGGCGCGTGCGTTAAAGCTTTGTGAGACCGCGCCTTATTCGATCAACTGTCGCTTTTCGAACACCAGCGACAAATTATTCGCCGGCATCTCCACAATTTCGCGCAGCTGCAAAGCGTTCTGACGCGCCACGCGTGTGACATCGCCCACGTCGCGAACGCCCCAGCGCGAGTCGCGTGCTTTGAGCGACGCATCGAAGGTCTCGTTGGATGGCGCCGTGTGGAGGCCATCGCGCATATAGGGGCCATAGGTGAAGAGCACGCCGCCATCGCGCAACAGACGTCCCGCGCCGCGCATCAAACCGAGCGTCGCCTCCCAGGGTGAGATGTGGATCATGTTGATCGCGACAAGCGCGTCGAACGGGGCTTGATCTTCCACGCCCCATGCCTCCGCACGCACATCAATCTCGACTGCTACGCGCACGTTGCCTGCGCCTTCGTCTTCGATCCACGCAGCAATGCTTTCGCGCGCGTCAGCGTCTGGATCGCTGGGCTGCCACGTAATCTCCGGCATAGCAGCAGCAAGGAACACGGCATGCTCACCCGCGCCTGACGCCAGTTCCAGCACGCGTGCTCTGTGCGGCAACACGCGTTGCAGGACGGTAAGAATTGGCTCGCGATTGCGCGCCGTGGCGGGCGATCTGAGGCGCTCTGGCATCAGCGCTAACCAAACACGCTCTTCGCCTGCGGGAAAGTGTTGCTCGATAGGTGCGCCCCGATGACGCCGCGATCTTCATCGTTAGAGTGTGCCGGATGGCGCCCCCACCGATCCCACAGCGCATACCGCCGCTCACATGGCGTCAGCCCGCCTTGCCGCGCTCTTCTACAATGACTCTGGTCTGCGGCAGCTGGTGGTTGTTGCTGGCGCCGTGGTCTTCGCTCTGGCGCTCGCCACCTTGGGCGCGGCTTGGATGTTGCGGCGGCCGCCAAAAACACGCCGCACCGTGGTGATGCATGTGGTCATCGCCGGTGCGATCGCCTCATGCATCGCGCCGCTCGTTGTAACACCATTGCTCGGCGCCGCGGCCGCCAACTTCACGCTGCCAATGGCGATGACCATGTTGCCATTGGCGATCGTGATCGGCTTGCCCGTCGCACTGGTTTCCGGGATCGCATTCACCTGGATTGCGCTCAAACGCCAATCGCCGAGCGAACCGCACGATCTGCTCAACGCCGGCCTCGTACACAGCGACGTGCAGCCCTTCCGCTGATCACTCAGCGGCGAGCGCCGCCGTTGCGGGCGCCACCCGGGGTTTCAGGTCCTTGAGCTTGGTCCTCAGCTGATGGCGCAGCAGCACCAAGTTCAGCAGCATTTGCAAATACACTGAGGCAACAGACAGGATCCAGAACGTGTGCAGCGTCACGCCCGGTCGGTTGGCCAACCAGATCGCTGGGGCAGCGAAGGTCAGTAACCGCGAGGCGCTGGCGATCAGGGAGGGGCGCGTGTCACCCAACCCCTGGAACATGCTCGAGCAGGTGAAAATGACGCCGCTCGCCATGAAATTCCAAGACGCGATGCGCAAGTAGTCGGCAGCAACGGCAAGCGCTTGCGGGTCGCTCGTGAACGGCGAAAGCAGCAGTTCCGGGCGCCACTGCGTGAACAGCGTCATCACCAGCATCAATGCCGCGCAAATCAGCGCCGCGTCCCGGAAAGTGTAGCGCACGCGATCGGCCAGTCCCGCGCCGAAATTCTG
>JACQAC010000025.1 GCA_016195245.1 Pseudomonadota bacterium | reverse complement strand
TCGCGCACGCGCGGCCCGCGCGCGCGCCCCTCTCCAGGGAAGCGGATATCCGGCTGCGTCTCCGGTGTGCCGAACAGACTCTCTTCCGGCTCGCCGTGCCCGCGCCGCCGGAGAAACGCGTCGTCGCTCATCGGTTCGTCGAGCGCGTCTGCGCCATGCTGATCGAAGGCCGGCGCCAAAGGCTCGCGAAGAAACGGCGGTGGCGCAGACGCGACAAGTTCAGGTTCGGGCTCTTTAGGTTCGAGTTCGGGCGCGGATTCCGGCTCCACCACTGCTTGCAGCGGCGCCGCTTCGTGCGCCTCTGCATCGGAAGGCGACAATTCCACCGACGCCGCCTCTGCCTCATTTGGCGTAGGCGCAGCGCTGCTTTCAGGCGCTGGATCTTCGGGCGCCGGCTTCGGCTCTTCCTCATCCGGGTTCATGCCGCCCACTCCCGCGCCACGTCGGCATCCTGCTCATCCGCGGCGCGTGCCGATTTGAGGCGTTGAAACGCGCCCACGTCAAGCAGGCGTCGCAAAGTCCACACCGCCATACCGCGCACCAATGAGGAATTATCCCACAGCAGTGCTTCCGCGGCGGGCGCTAGCGCCCTATCACCAGAATTTCCGATGGCGCACACAACGTTGCGGACGAACCGGTCGCGTCCCGTTCGCTTAACGGGCGTGCCCGCGAAACGCGCGCGAAACCGCGCGTCGTCCAACGCCGCCAGCTCCGAAAGGGGCGCGAGGCGCAGATCGTCACGCAAGTGCATGCGGGTTTCGCGCGCCGCCTGCGCAAACTTGTTCCAGGGACAAACCGCCAGACAATCGTCACAGCCAAAGACGCGGTTGCCGACGGCCTCGCGGAATTCCAGCGGAATCTGACCTTTGTGCTCGATCGTCAGATACGCAAGGCATCGGCGCGCATCGAGCTGATATGGCGCGGGAAATGCGTCGGTCGGGCACACATCAAGACACGCACGGCAAGAACCGCAATGATCATCATGCGCTTCGTCCGGCGCCAATTCCGCCGCAGTCAGGATCGCGCCGAGGAACAGCCACGAACCGTGCTCGCGTGAGACCAGATTGGTGTGCTTGCCCTGCCAGCCGAGTCCCGCTCGCTGCGCCAGCGGCTTTTCCATCAGCGGCGCGGTGTCGACGAAAACCTTAACCTCCGCGCCAGTCTCGCGCGCAAGCCACTGCGCCAGATCCTTCAGCTTGCCTTTGACAACATCATGATAGTCGCGCCGCGCCGCGTAAGCGGAGACCAGCCCCTGCTCGACTTGCTTCGACAATTCCATTGAATCATCGCGCGGCGCGTAATTCAAACCAACCATCACGGCGCTACGTGCGCCCGGCCAAAGGTTACGAGGATGCGAGCGCGCGTCGCGCGCCATCCAATCCATGTCGCCGTGACGGCCGTCGCTCAGGAATTCCAGAAGCCGCTCGCGAGCGGGCCACTCGGCGCTTGCCGAAGCGATGCCGATCGCGTCAAATCCAATAGCGCGCACTCTGCGTTTGAGCGCGTCAGTGTCCACGCCGGCGCTCGAAGTCTTCATGCCCGTGCGGTTCGGCGCGACCTCGCGGGTCGGGGTGAATAATGATATCCGCCGTTGGAAATTCCGCGCGAATGCGCTCCTCCGCTGCAACGACAATCTGGTGCGCGTCTTCCAACGTCATGCTTGGCGCCAGTTCGACATGAAATTGGATATGGACATAAGGTCCGCTCGTGCGTGTACGCAGGTCATGCACGCGCCCCAGTTGAGGATCGCTCTCCGCCAAAGCGCGGATACGGGCGCGCGCTTCGTCCGGTAGCTCGCGATCTAGCAGATGATCGCCCGCTTCGCGAGCGACATGATAGGCGCCCCAAGCGAGCCATGCCGCAACGATCAGCGCCGCTGCGGCGTCAGCCCAAACCCAACCAAACCAAGCGGCCGCGCCGATGCCAACCATCACGGCGAGATTGGAGATAAGATCACCCACATAGTGCAGGCGGTCGGCGCGAGTGGCGACCGAACCTGTCCGCCGGATGGCTTGAGTTTGTGCCGAAATGAGTCCCGCCGTAAGCACCACGGAAATCACCATCACGGCCAGGCTCGCCATACCCTGGCTGATTTGCGTATGCACGAAAAAGCGCGGAACCGCTTCCGCGGCGATGAGCACGCCTGAAAGCGCCACCAATCCGCTTTGCATCAATCCTGCGAACGCTTCGGCCTTGCCGTGTCCGAACCGGTGTTCGTTGTCCGGTGGCGCCGCGGCATAGCGCACGGCATAATAGGTAATGAGCGACGCCACGAAATCGAGCGTCGAATCCGCTAGTGACGCCAGCATCGCGACCGACGAGGATGCTAGCCATGCCCATGCCTTCAGGGCGATGAGCAGCAACGCGACTGCTGTCGACAACGCCGCCGCGCGCGTCGTGAGGCGCGTGTGCTGGGCGCTGCTAATTGCCGCCGTTTGAGCCGTATCGTCCACGCTCCCATATGCAGCGCCCTCCGGGGCCTCTTCAAGGCCGCAGCAGCGCGTCATTGCGTCGGTGTAGCCTTTTGGGTCTTTCATGGAGGTTCAACGCACGTCATGGTCGCGCCCTTCGAACCCTGGGGAACGCTCTCATGGACATCATGCATCTCGTCGCAGCCGCGTTTCTCGGCGTTATCCAGGGGTTGACAGAATTCCTGCCCATTTCTTCGACGGCGCACCTGCTAATCACCGAGCATCTGATCGGTTTCAGCGACCCAGACAGTGTTTTCACGGTTATGATCCAGCTGGGCTCCATCCTCGCGGTGATGTGGCTCTACCGGCAGAAGATCATCGATGTGATCACCGGCTTGCCGACCAAGCCGGAAGCGCGGCGCTTCGCCCTGATGCTGATCGTGGCGTTTCTGCCCGCCATTCCGATCGGTTACTTTGGCAAGCACTACGTCACGACCGTGCTGCACGAGAGCTTCAATGTGATGGCATGGGCCTTCATCATCGGCGGCATACTCATGCTGCTGATCGAACGCTTCCGTCCAACGCCAAAGGTCGAAGATGCTTCCCAGACGCCAGTGTGGCGTGCATTCGTCGTCGGCATCTTCCAGTGCTTTGCGCTTATCCCTGGCGTTTCGCGCTCGGGCGCAACCATCTATGGCGGCCTGCTCACAGGCCTCGACCGTCGCGCGGCGGCAGAATTCTCGTTCTTCCTCGCGATGCCGACGATGGCCGCCGCTTTCGTCCTTGATTTCATTGATGTGAGGGACAGCCTCACCACCGATCGAGCGGCGGAGATCGCTGTCGGCTTTGTCTTCGCGTTTCTCTCCTCCCTGCTGGTGGTGAAGCCCTTCCTCGCCTTCGTCACGCGCGCGGGCTTCATGCCGTTCGCCGGCTATCGCATTCTTGCCGGCGCTGCGGTGCTGGCAGCATTGGCGACCGGCTACTTGCAGTAGGCAAGTCAGGCGGGTTTCGGCCGAACGCTCTCCAAAACACCCACCACCAAGAGCGCGATCCAGAACGCCCCAAGAATCGCGCTCATCAGCGACGGCGCAGGCAAAATGTGCAGCGCATCCGCGGAAACGCCCAGGACAGGCAGCGATCCAAGCGCGACCAAAATCCAGCGCTTGCGTTCACCGATGAAGCAAATCGCGCTGCAGCCCAGTGCATGGAGCGCGATGCCGAAAAACTTGGTCCAGCACGCGGGTGCGACAAGAGGCAGGGCCGCTGACGCGTGCGCCCAATCGTGCGTCATACGGAGCTGGCTGGTGGTTTCAACGATATCGCCAGCGATACCGACGAGCGCTGGCGCCAACGCGAGCCACACAACTGGTTTGCGCAAGCCGTCCGCCAGCATCGCTGCGCCGGCGATCATGAACAATCCATACGCGGGAATGAACCCGAAGAGATCGAGCGTGTTGCCGCTTGTCATCGCGCGCAATTTCGCCGGATCGGCGGGCGAGCCAAACAGCGCATCCAGCTGCGACATGCTCGTCGCATGCTGAAAAGCGTTCAGCTCCGTTGAGAAATCGCCGTTGGGATAGGCCGCCCGCACGTCCGGCAGCGTTGAAAACGCAACCAGGATCGCCAGCGTCGCAACGCCAAGAGCCGCCGTCGCGATAGGCCAGACGCGCGTCACGCGGTCTGACGTGTTTGGAACTGCCCATATGGACGGAAGCGCCAGAGGTAGGTTGGAACGATCGCTTCAATGGTTTCAAGCGAAGTGACACCCAGATCGGCGATCCTGCCGGCATTGGGATCCGCGCCGACGACGCTGTCGCGGTGAAGCATCGCCACTTGATCACTCGTCAGCGGCGGATTGATGAACGGGACGAGCTTGCACGTCCATTCGATCAGTAAGCCCAGAGGATGCGCAAACACAAACGGCAACGGCGCCAAGATTGGCCGGCGGTCGATCTCTGCTAGAATGAACTGCATCAGTTGTTTGAAGCTGTACACGCCCGGCCCGCCGAGTTCATAGGTGCGTCCGCGCGCATCCTGGCGATCCAAAGCGGCGCACATTGCGTCCGCTGCGTCACCGACAAATACCGGCTGAAACTTGGTCTTGCCGCCGCCAATCAGCGGCACGCCACCGAGCGGGATTGTCGACGCCGTCTGCGCCATTTGTGCGAAGCGATTGAAGAAGTGATCCTCTGGCCCAAAGATAATCGAGGGCCGCAACACCGTCGCGGTGGGAATCAACTCGCGCACAGCTTGTTCGCCTGCGAACTTGGTTTTGGCGTAGTGCGATCCTTTCGGCGCCGCTCCCAACGCTGACATCTGTGCGAAACGCAGGATTCCGCGCTTCTTCGCCGCTTCCGCGAGCGTGCGCGCGGCATCCACATGCAGCGCTTGAAACGTCTGCGGCCCTTTCTCATGCAACACGGCGACCAGATTGACGACGGCGTCAGCATCCTCAAGCGCCGCATCGACCGACTCAGGAAACCGTACGTTGGCCTGAACCAATTGGATCTGCCCAACGTCACCGAGCATTCGCAGATCTTGACCCAAGTGCGGCCGGCGCATCGCAATGCGGATGCGCTTTCCGCGCTTAGCAAGCGCCCGCACGACCTGCTTCCCGACAAACCCAGAGCCGCCGAAAACTACGACCAGATCGTTCGCCATGAAGTGCCTCATCGCCACAGATTCGCCGGCAGCGCCAATTGCTTGCGTACGTTCGCGGACAAAGCTTGGCAACAGCGGCGGAACCGAAATGGCGCGGCAGGTTGGCTCATGTTCTGTGCTGGCCGCGCCATCGTTCGGACGTTAGGCGCTCAAACGCGCCATCTCTTCGTCGCTAATATCTTCGTTGGAATAAACATCCTGGACGTCATCCAAATCGTCCAATTGGTCGATCAACTTCATCAATTGCTCGGCGCCATCGCCTTCAATCGGGATAGCGATGTCGGTGCGCCACACGAATTTCGCCGAGGCCGGATCACCGAAACTCTTCGCCAGCGCTTGCGAGACGCCCAGCAGCGCGCTCATCTCGCAAGTGATGACGTGCTGCTCGTCCTCGACCGTGCAATCGTCGGCGCCCGCTTCAATCGCAGCTTCCAGCATGGCGTCTTCGCCGGCAGCGCCCAACGGATAACGGACCTCGCCGAGACGCTTCCAGGCAAACGATACCGAGTTGGTTTCGCCGAGATTGCCGCCGTTCTTGGCGAAAGCCGCGCGCACATCGCCGGCGGTGCGGTTGCGGTTGTCGCTCAGGCACTCGACGATGATACCGATGCCGCCGGGGCCGAAGCCTTCGTAGCGAATTTCATCCAGCTGTTCGGCATTGGCGCCGCCACCGCGATCGACAGCGCGCTGAATGTTGTCCTTCGGCATGTTGACCGCGCGGCCCGCCGCCATGGCGCGGAAAAGACGTGGATTGGCGTTGGGGTCAGAGCCGCCCAGTTTCACCGCAGCTTGGATTTCGCGCGCGATCTTGGTGAAGATTTGCGCGCGCTTCTTATCCTGCCCGCCTTTGCGGTGCTGAATATTCGCGAATTTTGAGTGGCCGGCCATGGATCGATCCTAGGGGGCGAGCTTCTAGCGGGGGCGCTCGGCATTCTCAAGCGAAGAACCTCACCGGGGCCTTTCGTCACCTCAACGAGTTGGCCAACCACCTAGAACAAACCCGATGAGGCCAGATGCGACGCCCATCGCGCAAGAGCTGACGAACCAGATGAACTTCGGGCGGAGGTTTGAGTCACTCCAGAGAAGCCCGCTTTCCCAAATCTTGAGCGCTCCCGAAGCAAGTGAAAGCCGAAAATCGCAGCACCGACCCACGCAAACAGGAATAGTGCTATTGCTGCTTTTCCTATCAAGCTCAGCGACACAACTTGCTCAAGGGTCATCGCTAGGCACGCCCGCGCAGGCCATCCGTGCGCGCGCAGCGGATCGCCTCTTTCGGCGTGATCACCCAATCCAGATGCGCGTCGTGGTCGCCGTGCGGAACGGCGCCCATTTCTTGTTCGGCATACGCCAGCCCCGCCGCGATGCAGCCATGCGCGCGATAGAGCGAGATGATGCGGTCGTAATGCCCCCCGCCCTGCCCAAGGCGATGCCCCGAGCGATCGAAGGCCAAGAGCGGCACAAGGATCAGGCGCGGTGCGAGGTCAGCCCCTGTCGATGGCGGCGCTGGAACGCCGAACGCATCGGCGCTCAACGCATCGCCGCCTTTCCATGACAAGAATCGCGCGGGCCCCGCGCGCGTCTCCATCCGCGGCAACGCGACGACGCGACCGGCCTTCGCCAACGCTGCCAACAGCGGCCGCCCATCGATCTCGCCGCCGACCGGCCAATAGCCGGCGACTGGCGAAAGCTGCGCCAGCTCCAACGGAAAGTTCTCGATCAGCCTCAGCGCCGCATCGCCCGGCTTGATCGCCGCGCGCTCGGCCCGCATCAGCATGCGCGCGTCGGCCTTTTGTGCATCGAGTTCGGCGTCAGACATGCCCTTCTCCCCTTGTGCGAGAAGGTGTCGGCGCGCGCAGCGCGATGACGGATGAGGGGTGCGAACGCAATCGGTCTATCATGAGCCAATGCCCCTCACGCGGCATTCGCTTCGCAAACGCCGACCTCTCCCACAAGGGGAGAGGTGCAAACCACGCTGCGAAGCAGAGGAAGGTTGGGCGGTACCATATGCGCCGGAAGGAATGCTCATCCTCTCAGACCCTAACAAGTAGGTGGGCGCCAGGTATTCCGGACCAGGGTCCGGTACAGAGCCAGCTCCCGAGAGAGATGATACGGTCCCAGGGATGCAAGCGCCTCTCGCACGCCACAGTGACCGCCCGGCGATGAATCTAGGCGCTGCGCATCGTCGGCTCAAGTCACAACGGCTTTGGGAATAGACCATGCTTGTTCACCCGCCGCTCTGAATCGATCAGGGAGCACACAAACAGAAAGAGCCCTCCGATGTAAGGAACGAGCAGCGCCAGTATCCACCACCCCGTCATACCGATGTCGTGCAACCGGCGTATCGCGACGGTTATTGAAGCTGGAATGATTGCCAGGAAGAGCAGCCCGAGAGCGCCCGCAGCAAGATTAGCTGCCAGCGTAAAATCAGAACTTCCATATGACGACGTGTAGTACCCGCCCCCGGTAGCGCTATTGATGATGGCAACCACCACAAAACCAAGAATGAGAAAAATCCAAACGAAGAGCGTGAAACCCCAATACTCCTTGCGCCGCGCTCTTCCGTCACCGCTGAACGACTTGCGAATGCATTTCCAAAAATAGCCCCACAGGCTCAGATCCTCGCCGCTGCTCTCAAGTTCGCCTTGCGCACTTTGACTATCCAACAGGAAGATTTCGAGCGCGGCTCCGTCTTGCGCCACAAAGTCGACACGCGCGCCGGCTCGGATTGGCTTGAGCTGTTGAAGGTCAGCGCGTCTAAAATTGTATCGGACACCGTCATCGCCGCTGATAAGTCCAGCCCCCGCCCCATCATCGTATCTGAGCACTTCACCCCGCATTGCCCCGTCCTCCCTCGGGCAAGTTTCCACAGCCCTGATGGTGGAGCAACCTCAAATAGAGAGCGCCTCAAGACACACTGACGCGAAGCGCCTTAACTTGACCGAGGTCCTGGGGGAGCGAGACACCCTCCGCCGCATCCATGTTCGCCTCGGCGATCATGTCGTTCAATCGCTCGATTTCACCGCGCGCCCGCACTAAGGCGGCGCCTGTGCTTTGGGCTTCGTCGATCAGCGCCAAAGCCGTCAGGATGAGCTTGCGCACATCGGTGGTCTCACAGTCCATGTCGGCGATCCGCGCCTCCAGCGCCTTCGCCAAGTCTTCAAGCCGCCGTTGATCGCCCGCGCTGCATTCGACCTGAAAGTCCTCACCCATCACGTGCACAGTGGCGCCCATCAGCGGATCGCTCCTTTGGCGGCGGCGTCAAACGCCCGCACAGGGCCTGCTAACGCATCAACGATTGCATCGGGTCCCGCGCCCAGGTTCAGCGCGTCCAGGCGTGCCTCAATAGCGTCGAGGGCAAGGCTCAGCTGCCTTGCCTGCTCGGCCGTGTCGCGATCATCCGGATGGGAATCGCTCGCCATTGCGACGAATTGTTACGCCTTTGTCTGATTCGTTGAAACCAGCTTTGCCTTTCCGCGCATAGACGCGCGCGCTAGCGAGCGCTAAGTCCCCCATAAATTCAGACAAATGGAGCGAGACATGGGCGTGAAGGTGGCCATCAACGGGTTCGGACGCATCGGACGCAACATTCTGCGCGCCATCGTCGAGTCCGGGCGCACCGATATCGAAGTGGTCGGGATCAACGATCTCGCCCCGGTCGAGACCAACGCTCACCTACTCCGTTTCGACAGCGTCCACGGCCGTTTCCATGGCGAAGTGAAATCCGGCGAAGATTGGATCGATATCGGCCGCGGCAAGATCAAGGTCACGGCGATTAAGAACCCGGCCGAGCTGCCGCACAAGGATCTGGGCGTCGACATCGCGCTGGAATGCACGGGCATCTTCACCGCGCGCGACAAGGCCGCCGCCCACCTCGACGCTGGCGCCAAGCGCGTGATCGTCTCGGCGCCGGCCGATGGCGCGGATTACACCGTGGTGCTGGGCGTGAACGATGAAGGCCTGAACAAGGATCACAAAGTCATCTCGAACGGCTCCTGCACGACCAACTGCCTCGCGCCGGTCGCCAAGGTGCTGCACGACGCCATCGGGATTCAGCACGGCCTGATGACGACCATCCACTCATACACCAACGACCAGCCGACGCTCGACGTGTTCCACAAGGACATCTATCGCGCCCGCGCCGCCGGCCTGAACATGATCCCGACCTCGACCGGCGCAGCGAAAGCGCTTGGCCTGGTGATTCCGGAACTGAAGGGTAAGCTCGACGGCATCTCCATGCGGGTGCCGACGCCGAACGTTTCCGTGGTCGATCTGAAATTCGTCGCCAAGCGCGCGACGACGAAGGATGAGATCAACGCAGCGATCAAAGCTGCCGCTGACGGCCCGATGAAGCATGTGCTTGGTTACACAACGGTCGCCAACGTTTCGTCGGACTTCAACGGCGACCCCCACTCTTCGATCTTCCACATGGATCAAACCAAAGTGGTCGATGGCACCTTCGTGTCGATCCTCTCCTGGTACGACAACGAATGGGGCTTCTCGAACCGCATGGCGGATGTCGCGGTGAAATTCGCGAAGCTGATTTGGGCTTGAGTTGAAAAAATATTTTCGTCATTCCGGACGCGCGAAGCGCGATCCGGAACCCAGGGGGTCGTAGAGCTGCGTGTTTGCTCCTGGGTTCCGGGTTCGGCCTGCGGCCGCCCCCGAATGACGAAATATGAAGTTTCCCGATCTTCGACGATTACCCGCCTTTGCCAAGGCGCAAGCGTGGGGACTCGCGGTGGGCTTCGCGCTCGCTTGGCTCACGGTCGACAAGCTGCAACTCGGGTTCTGGGCTATGATCCTCGGGCTTGCCGCAAGTTGGATTGGTTGGGAGTTCCTGTTCGCCCGCAGCGCGCCTTCGACGCGCACAGATGCACGCGCCATGGCCTATGGCATTGCGACTGGCTTCACATTTCCGTGGGTTGGTGTCGCTCTCGCGGCCCTTCTCGAATATCTTAGGCCGTGACCAATCGCGCTCATTCAACGTTTGCGCTCATCGTGTTACTGGTGGCTTGCTCGCCTCCAACACCTGATCCGGACCAAGCAGCTAGGGCGGCGACTGCCCGATGGATTAGTGAACGAGCGCAAGCCGCCAGGGAACGAGCTCAGCTAAGTTGCGACAGCGACCGTGCCTACCAATCTGGAATGCAGTCGCTCGCCAGAGCCGACTCCGCTATCGCCCGTCGTCGTTGGAGCGAGGCCAACACCGAGCTGCGCAGTGGACTTCAGGCCCTCGACCATAGGTATGACCCCCACGGCTTTCTGGCGGACGATACTGGGATGCATTTGGCACTCGCCGACGGAGCGGAACGGCGAAGAGACATTCACTTCGCCGCCACAAAGCGAAGAGAGATTTTTTTAGAGCGCCTTACCCTCTACCGGCAGCTTGTCTGTCACTGAGATGGCGGCGCCCCTAGTGCGCGAACACATCGCCGGACCGGTGAACGCCACAGCGCAAACGGCTACGAGGACGCATGCTCGTCTCCATGTCCACGCGCCGCCTCGATGATTTCACCGTCGCCGCCTGCGACGGCGGCTTCGCCATTGCAGCATTCGGCTGCGGCCTTTTTGATGCGCCTTTGTGGCTAACGGGACTGGTGGCGTTCGCGATGCTGGCTTATTGGAGCTGGTCTCGCCGCCGGGTGCTCAACCGCCTGCGCGGCGCGGCCTGGGCCAGCCTCACCACGCTCGCCGTTCTCGTCATCATCGCCATTCTGGCCGGCTCGTATTGGCTCGGCCTGAACGCCAAGGACCTAGTCACATGAGCAAGCTTTCCATGCACGCGATCTCGGCGCCGATCTATGTGGCGCTCCTCAACAATCTGAACGCCTGGCTCGACAAGGCCGAGGAGTACGCGAAGGCGAAGAAGTTCGACATGGAAGTGCTGCTCTCCGCGCGCCTGGCGCCCGACATGCTGCCGCTCCGCGGTCAGATCCACATCGCCACCGCCTGGGCGAAGAATTGCCAGTGTCGCCTCGCCGGCCAAACGCCCCCGGACTTCGCCGACGCCGACCTCGCCACGCTCGAAGGCATTCGCGGCCGCATCGCCCGCACCATCGACATCGTGAAATCGATCAGCGCCGCCGACCTCGAAGGCTCGGCCGAACGCGTCATCAATTACAATCTCGGCCCCGAGATCAAAATGAGCCAGCCGGGCGTCGAGTACTTCACGCGCGTGGCGTTGCCGAACTTCTACTTCCACGTGACGACCGCCTACGACATCCTACGCCACAACGGCCTGCAGCTCGGTAAGCAGGATTTCCTGGCTGGCGCGGTCGAGCTGCCGAAGTAAGAAACCGTCAACTTACACCTCGTCATTCCGGAGCAATGCGAAGCATTGAGCCCGGAACCCAGGGGCATCAAGCAACTGCGCTCTGTCATCCCTTGGGTTCCGGGCTCGCTCTCGCCGCGCGAGATCGCCCCGGAATGACGGATTACTTTTCTCGTTCTAAGAAGCACTCATGAACACCTTCCGCCGCATCGAACAAGCGCCCGACAACGTCACCGCATTGGTGCGCGTCGACTTCAACGTGCCGATGCAGGACGGCAAAATCACGGACGACACGCGCTTGCGTGCGGCGCTGCCCACCATCAAAGCGCTGCAATCGAAGCGCTGCAAGATCGTCCTGCTCGCCCACTTCGATCGGCCGAAGGGCAAGGTCGTGCCGGAGATGTCGCTAATGCCGGTGGCAGATCCGCTGTCGAAATTGCTGGGTTCACCCGTCGCGTTCGCGGGCGATTGCGTTAGCGATGCCGCGAAGGGCGCGATCGACGCACTGCCAGCTGGCGGCGTCATTCTGCTCGAAAACACGCGCTTCCACGCCGGTGAAGAAAAGAACGATCCAGAACTCGCTAAGCAAATGGCGGCCCTCGGCCAGATTTACGTCAATGACGCGTTTTCGGCCGCTCACCGCGCGCACGCGTCGACCGAAGGCATCGCACACATCCTCCCCGCTTACGCGGGCAAGCAGATGGAGCGCGAACTCGATCACCTCGACGCCGCGCTCGGCAATCCCAAGCGCCCGGTGCTCGGCATAGTCGGTGGCGCCAAGGTTTCGACGAAGCTCGATCTATTGCAAAATCTGATCGGCAAGCTCGACAAGCTCGCCATTGGCGGTGGCATGGCCAACACCTTCCTTTATGCGCAAGGCGTCGAGATCGGCGGCTCGCTGGCAGAGAAGGATATGGCCGACACGGCGCGGCAGATCATGGAAGCCGCCAAGGGCAAGTGCGAATTGCTGCTGCCCCTCGATGTGGTGGTGGCGAAGGAAGTGAAGCCCCACGCGGAAGCACGCATGTGCGGGCTTGATGAGATCCAACCGGACGAGAAAATTCTCGATGTCGGCGAGCGTACAATCCGCTACTTGCGCGAGGCGATGAAGCATTCACACACGGTGATCTGGAACGGCCCGCTTGGCGTCTTCGAGATGCCGCCGTTCGATCAAGGCACGGTGCTGGCCGCGCAGGAAGCGGCCGAACTGGCGAAGTCCGGCAAGCTGATCGCGGTGGCGGGCGGCGGCGATACGGTAGCGGCGCTGAATCACGCGGGCGTCGCGAGCGACTTCAGCTTCATCTCAACCGCGGGCGGCGCCTTCCTCGAATGGATGGAGGGTAAGGCGCTGCCGGGGGTAGAAGCCTTGAGGACATGATGTCCGGAGAATGGTTCTGGATCTTCATGGTTGTAAAAGCGCTCTCGCTGGCCGTGTCTCTGGCCCTGATCGGCTTCGTGGGGTTCTGGACCTTCCATCCGCGCTAATATGGAAACAGAGTTTTGCTCTTAGTTTGAAGCCATGACCGAAGCCGACCTGTTCGAGATCATTCGCGGGACCAACACCCAGATTGCTTCGCTCTACGGGCAAGTGATCTCGATCAACTTCGCCATGGTCGTCGCGGTCTATTACTTTTTGAACCGCTCGCGGTGGACGATGAAGTTCATGAGCTTCCTCATCTACCTCATCGGCATGCTCATGTTCGTTGGCCTCATGCTGGAGGAATCGAACGTGAAAGTGCTGGCCTATAATGCGCTTGCCGCCCTTCCCGCGCAGTCCGCGATGGTTCGGGATTTCTTGGCGTTGCGCCAAAGCTGGCTTTTCACGACAACCTCGGTTTTCCTCAATCTGGGCCTGTGGACCCTACCGCTGGCGATCTGCTTTTTGTTGTTCTTTTGGCGGCGTCCAGAATCGCGTCCAGCGTGATGGCTCTTCACCTCTGGGTGTTGCTTCGGATATAGCTCGGAAAACCTTTGGGGACTTTCGATGGCGCGCATCACGCTTCGGCAGCTTTTGGATCACGCGGCGGAGCACGATTACGGCATCCCCGCCTTCAATATCAACAATATGGAGCAAGGCCTCGCCATGCTTGAGGCGGCCGAGGAAGTGAATGCGCCGGTGATCATCCAAGCATCGCGCGGCGCCCGCTCCTACGCCAACGACGTGATCCTCAAGCACCTGATCGACGGCTTGGTCGAGATGTATCCGCACATCCCGATCTGCATGCACCAGGACCACGGTAATTCCGAAGCCACGTGCGCCACGGCGCTGCAATACGGCTTCACCAGCGTGATGATGGACGGCTCACTCGAAGCCGACGGCAAGACGCCGGCCAGCTACGAGTATAACGTCAATGTCACCCGCAGCGTTGTGAACATGGCGCATTGGATCGGCGCCTCAGTGGAAGGCGAGATCGGCGTGCTCGGTTCGCTCGAAACCGGCATGGGCGACAAGGAAGACGGCCACGGCGCCGAAGGCAAACTCGACCACTCACAACTGCTCACCGATCCGGATCAAGCTGCAGACTTCGCGCGCGAAACCCAGGTCGACGCATTGGCCATCGCCATGGGCACCAGCCACGGCGCCTACAAATTCACCCGCAAGCCGGACGGCGAAATCCTGGCAATGAACGTGATTGAGGCGGTGCATAAGAAGCTGCCGAACACGCACCTCGTCATGCACGGCTCATCGTCGGTGCCGCAGGATCTGCAGCAGATCATCAACGAATACGGCGGCGGCCTCAAGCAAACCTGGGGCGTTCCGGTTGAAGAGATTCAGAAGGGCATCAAGCTTGGCGTGCGCAAGATCAATGTCGACACCGACAACCGCCTCGCCATGACCGGCGCTATCCGCAAAGTGCTGTGGGAGAAGAAGGACGAATTCGACCCGCGCGCCTATCTGAAGCCCGCCAAGGAAGCGATGCGCAAAGTCTGCAAACAGCGCTTCCAGGAATTCGGCGCCGCCGGCTGGGCCGACAAGATCACGCCGCTGCCAATGAGCGCCATGGCCAAGCGCTACGCCAAAGGCGAGCTGGCAACGAAGATCGAAAAAAACGCCCGCGTCGCGGCGGAATAAATCCAAAACTTACCACGCCGCCTCAGCCGCCCTTAATCCAACCTTGCTACGCTCCGTCCACTCCAACGCAGAGGGCGGCGTCGTGGGTATGGTTTCTCTGCTGTTCAGCTTTCGCGGTCGCATTGGCCGCAAGCAATATTGGTTCGGCACGTCCGCGGTCGGCTTCATCAGCTTCGTCGGCCAGATGATCGCCACCGCCAGTTCGCTGAGCTCATTCGACCTCAAGGACCCCGCCGAAAAACTCTCCGCCGCCGCGGGATCGAGCCTCGTGGCGTTGCCGATGTTCGTTCTGATCCTCTGGGTAAGCCTCGCCATCCAGTTCAAGCGCTTCCACGATCGCGGCCGCACCGGCTGGATCAGCATGGCGCCGATGGCGCTCATCGTGCTGCTCCTCGTCAGCATTCTGGGCGACATCTTCAGCAATGCGCCGCTCGAGCGGATGTTTAGCGACGCACTTCCCTATTTTGGCTTGCTGATGCTCGTCAGCGTCGGCTTCTTCATCGAACTCGGCTGTCTGCCCAGCGTCGATGGCCCCAACAAGTACGGCCCTCCGCCCGGTGCGCCGCCCACTCTCGAGCCCACGCGGCCAAGCGGCGCAGTCGATAAGGGGTCTTCACTGCTCGGCGCGCAGTCCGCGATGGACCGCGCCATCGCCGAAGCCAGCAAGCCGCAACCTGCCGCCCAACAGCGCCTCGCGCCTCCGCCAGCGCCGGCTTTCGCCGCGCCGCGCGCAACAACCCAGCGCGCCCCCGCCGGCTTCGGCCGCCGCGTCGCGCGCTAGAGTTTCCGTCCGCGTGCATGCGCGCTAGGAAACCGCATGCGCCACCGCTGCCAGCTCTATCTGATCACGCCGCCGAGCTTCCAACTTGACGCGTTCGCGCACATCCTGAGCAACGCGCTGGTCGAAGGCCACGTTGCGGCGTTTCAGCTGCGTAGGAAGGAAGCGAGCGACGCCGACATCCTGGCGGCAGGCAAAGCGTTGAAACCGATCGTGCAGAACGCGGCCTCAGCCTTCATCGTCAACGATCGCCCGGACCTCGCCGCCAAGCTGGACGCCGACGGCGTCCACATCGGCCAGAGTGACGCCAGCTACAACGAGGCGCGCTCCCTGCTCGGCCCCGACAAGATCGTTGGCGTCACCTGCCACAACTCGCGCGACCTGGCCTATTGCGCCGCTGAAGCCGGCGCGGATTACGTCGCCTTCGGCGCCTTCTACCCGACGCAAACCAAAGACCCGCAGCACTGGGCCGATCCGGAATTTCCAACGCGGTCTGGTCGCACGCTGAGGGCCCCCGCGCCGCCATCGCCGCCTTCAACGCCCTGTTCGATCGCATCGCGCAAAGCTAACGGCCCGGCGCTACAATCGCTGGCGACTCAAGGACACGCGCGATGGATGAAGCATCGTCATCGAAGCAACCAGCGACCTCTATCGCGACGCGCCTTGCGCGCGCCAGCATTTTGAGGCGCCTTGGGCCTGGCCTCATCACCGGCGCCGCCGACGACGACCCCAGCGGCATCGCCACCTATTCACAAGCCGGCGCGCAATTCGGCGTCAACATTCTCTGGTCGATCGCCTTCACCTATCCATTGCTGGCGGCGATCCAATCGATCAGCGCACGCATCGGCTGCGTCACCGGCCGCGGCCTTGCGGCAAACTTGATCCGCGTCTTTCCGCGTCCGCTTGTGACTCTTCTCGTCGGACTGTTGTTCATCGCGAACGCCGTCAATATTGGCGCCGATTTGGCCGCGATGGGCGCCGCGGCGCGTCTTGTCACCGGATGGAACGCACACGCGCTCACGGTTTTCTTTGCGCTGGCGTCGCTCGGCCTTCAGATTCTCGTGCCGTATCACATCTACGTCCGCTATCTGAAATGGTTGACGCTCGCGCTGTTCGCCTATGTCGGCGTCGTGTTCGCGGTGCGAATCGATTGGCTCGACACGCTTAGGCACACGTTCGTTCCAGACGTGACGATCAACGAAGCCCTGATCACCACCATTGTCGCCGTGTTCGGCACGACCATCAGCCCGTATCTCTTATTTTGGCAGGCTTCCGAGGAGGTTGAGGACGAGGAGGCCGATCCGCAGGGCGGACCGTTGTCTGAAAAACCAGAGCGGGGCGCCGCGGAATTGTCGCGCATCGACTGGGATACCTATGTCGGCATGGGCTTTTCTCACCTCATCGCCTACTTCATCGTTTTGACGACCGCCGTCACTTTGTTCGCTGCCGGGCGAACGGACATCGAGACCTCCGCTGAAGCGGCCCAAGCTTTGCGCCCAATCGCTGGCGATTTCGCGTACCTGCTGTTCACTCTCGGCATTATCGGCACGGGTCTGCTTGCCGTTCCGGTTTTGGCGGGCTCCGCCGCTTACGCCGTAAGCGAGATATCCGGCTGGCGTGAAGGCTTGGAGCGGAAATGGCAGGATGCCCGCGGCTTCTATGCGATCGTCGCGCTCGCCACCCTCATTGGACTCGGGATCGATTACGCTCCCATCGATCCGATCAAGGCGCTGTTTTGGAGTGCAGTACTTAACGGGATCATCGCGGTGCCGATCATGGCGGCGATGATGATCGTCGCGACACGCAAGGAGCAAATGGGTCCGTTCACGGCCACAAGAGGCCAGCGCCTCTTCGGCTGGCTTGCCACTGCCGTGATGGCTGCGGCGGCGGTAACAATGCTGGTGCTTGCGCTTTAGGGATTGGCGCACGCTATCACTGGCGGCTGGAGTCTCCTTAAGGAGTGGGTGCTATGTCTAATCCCTTCAAAGAAACGCTCAGCCACATGCGCGCGATCGCCGAGAAGCGCCGCGCCAGAGCCACAACCGCCTTCCAGGCGACCACGGCGGGAGCACAGGCGGCAGACGCCGTCGCCACCTGGGTGGGATCATGGCGCTTTGTGATCATTCAAAGCGGGCTCTTGGTGGCCTGGATCGTCTTCAACGTAATAAGCAGCCATCGCGTCGATCCCTACCCGTTCGTGCTGCTGAACCTGCTGCTCTCATTCCAGGCGGCCTACACCGCGCCGATCATCATGATGAGCCAGAACCGCCAAGGCGAAATTGACCGCAAACGCGCCATCGACGATTTTGACATCAATTGCAAAGCCGAGATCGAAATCGAAACTCTGCACGCCAAGATCGACGCGCTACGCGAACAGGAAATAGCCCAGCTCACCGCCGCCGTAGACAGGCTGACTCGGATGTTAGAGGCGAAGTCCTAGGTTGGCGGGCGGAGGCGCCGCGTGGCGGATAATCTTCGTGAGAAATTGTTGGACTACTTGCAGCGGCGAACCGGCGTAAGCGATCTAGCCTACGCGCAACCGCCGCAAATGCTGGCCGGCGGCTTCGACGCAGCCATATTCTCGTTCTCCCTTGCAACCGGCGATCCATCGCTCGGCGGCCCTCTGGTGCTTCGCCTCTTCGAGCGCGGACGGCGGCCGGAGATGGCGCGAAAAGAAACGGCAGTCCAAAACACGCTCGCGGCCATGAAATATCCCGCGCCCGAGGTGCGCATCGCCGAGCCAGAACAGACATCCTCGGCGGCGCCTTCTTGATCATGCCGCGCCTGCCTGGGCGTGCGCTAGCGGCCGAGTTCGAACGTCTCTCGCGCGAGAAGCACAGCATTCTTTGGGTTGTTTCCACCGCTCGCCGAATTATGCGCGAGACCAACGCCGTCTGGAGCGATGCGCAAGCACGTCTCCACGCGCTCGATCCTGACGATTTCCTCGAGCGCATCGAAACAACTGGGCTCGACCGGCAAGCGTTCAACATTAATGCAGAACTTGCGCGCTTCAGAAACAAGATACCTTCAGAGCACGCCCGAGCATTCGCGCCAGGCTTTGCTTGGCTGGAGCAAAACCGACCGCCCGAAACGGCACGCGTCGTTTGCCACGGCGATTTGCAACCGCTCAACGTGCTGGCCGACAATGGCAAACTCACCGGCGTGCTCGACTGGGGCGCTGCTGTCTGTCGACTACGGTGCGGTCACGGCGATCATGGCGGCGACGCCGGTGCCCGGACCACCTTTTGTGAGACCGTTCCTTCGCGCGCTCATGAACCAGCTCGCCCGCGATCACGCGCGTCCGTACTTCGCCCAATTCCCAGACGGCCGCGCGGCCCTTCGCTACTTCGCTGCATACAATTGCATGTCACAGCTTGCCTCGGTCGCCGCGCCGCGCAGCCCAAGCGCCGGACGCGGCGGGGCGTATCGGTCTGCGATCGGAGTACGCAATTTGCTTCGCGCGTTTCGGCGATATACCGGCGTACGCATCGCGTTTTCGTCTGATCACTAACTGAGCTTCGATTGCCGGCTCACCCACCAATAGCAGTAGAGCGTGAAGAGAATGAACAGCCCCATGCCAATGTAGTTCGATGGCCCGGAGAAATCCGCGCCAACAAGCGCCCACGGGTGCTCGACGTTGCGCCATGCGACAAAGCCAGAATGGACAATGCCGAGCAAGCTTTCGCCTACGACCAAACCCGACGCCAGTAGCACCCCGAAGCGCTTGGCCATCTCCGCATTTGACCGCTTGTCCATGGCGCGATTGTAGAGCCAGCCGCAAATCGCTCCGATGATAACCGGCTCGGTCGCCGACATCGGCAGATAGATGGAAATGCCGATGGCTAGCGGCGGCAGCCGCACGAGTTTCAGAACGCCGAACATCTCGTCCACCGCGATGCAGATGACGCCGACTACAACGCCCTTGCCGATGAGGTCCCAAGGCACATTGCCGTTCAGAACGCCGTTCGCCAGCGTTGAAATTAGCGTCGCCTGCGGTGCGCCGAGCGGTGCGCCAACAGCATGCCGGTTCGGATCGCCCGGGAAACCGTAAGCATGGTTCAGCATGTTGAGCACAAACGGAATGATCAACGAGCCGGCCAGCACGCCGACGATCAGCGCCACCTGCTGGCGCCACGGCGAGGCCCCAACCAATTGCCCGGTCTTCAAATCCTGCAAATTATCGTTCGAAATCGTCGCCACCGAAAAGACGATCGAGACCGCAAACAGAGTGAATGCGACCAGCGCCCGGGTCGCCTGCTGACCAAGAATTGGTTGCGCGAAGGTCGCCAGCAGCACTGCGCCGATCAACGTCGCAAGAATGCCGATGCCCGAGACCGGCGAATTCGACGCGCCGATCAGCGCCGCCATGTAGCCCGCGACGGTCGCGATGAAGAAGCCGACCACAACAACGAAAATCACGCCGCCAATGGTTAACGGCATCGACATGGCGCTGAGCGTGCCGCCGTCGATGAAGGTGTGGAGCAGCCAACCGATCATCGCCAGACAGACAATGCTCAGCAGCACGATCAGCCAAAGCGGAATGTCACGATCGTCGCGCGCGTGAATAGCATTGGCGCCGGCTTGCACCGCGCGCGCCTTCATCGTCGCCCGGAAACCATCGATCAACGGCTTCACGAGCCTGATCATGCTCCAGATCGCTGCCGTGCCGATAAC
>JACQAC010000024.1 GCA_016195245.1 Pseudomonadota bacterium | reverse complement strand
GCGACCGCGCGGATTTTTCGTAGCCTGCGCTTCTGACGCGGCCTGTCTTGGAAATTGTCGAGCCCTTGGGGCCGCCCCAAAAATCACACGCGCGCGAACACGTAATGGTTTCACGACATTTAGATTGGGACGCTTGACATCACGCCATGGGAAATGTATAGTATGCTTGTCATTTAGATGAGGGTGCATGACATGCCGGATTGGTTGCGCTGCGGGGAGTGGGGCTTTGGCGGCCTAGTCGCGATCGCCGTCGGCGTCGCGACGGCGTTTTGGGTCGCGCTCAGCCACTGAGTGGGCGCGGTTTTCAAAGGAGGATGCGATGTGTGGAAATGAAGACAACGGCCTCGGAATCATCATGGGACTAATCGCGGCGGCCGCGATCCTGGTGTTCGCGTTCGCCGAGAAGCATGCGGGAGCGCACGCGGCGCCGCCGGCCCAGCACACCATCAGTGCGCCGGCCACGCATGTAGCGCTCGAACTAAGCCCGATCACGCTCGACATTGATCTGGCCAATGCGCGCGTATCGCTTGATGTGAGGCTCTGACATGAGTTGCGACAGCGACGGTCCGCCACCGAAAGTCAAACAGCGCTACATCCGTGACATGGCGATTGCCGGGGCGATTTACGTCGCCCTCGTGGTGGGCGCGGCGCTGACCATCCGTTACATGCACCCGCCGCAATGGGCGCTTGTGATCCTTGCGCTGCTGCCGCTTGCGCCGGCCTTGCTCATGCTGCGCGCCTACGTCGTTTACGTGAATGCGCTTGATGAGTTCCAGCGGCGCGTACAAACCGAGGCCGCGATCGTTGCCGCCGGCGTGATCGCCTTCGCGTCTTTCGCCTACGGTTTTCTTGAGGACTGGGCCAACTTCCCCCGCATCTCGCTGATCTGGGTATTCCCGGCGCTGTCGTTCACATTTGGCGTCGTGCATCGGATCGTGCGGCGGCGCTACAAATGAAAAACCGCCTCAAGGTTCTGCGCGCCGAGCGCAATTGGAGTCAGGCGGATCTTGCTGATCGTCTCGAAGTCTCGCGCCAGAGTGTGAACGCCATCGAGACCGGCAAGTACGATCCCTCGCTGCCGCTCGCCTTCAGAATCGCGCGCGTCTTCGCGATGCCTATTGAACAAATTTTTTCAGATGAAATAGAGGTTTCGCCCTAGCCGCCGCCATTGGCCGCCTTGATCGCTGGCGCGGACGCCTCTAGGCCCGTGCTGCAATGGCGAACGACGCACCACGCTGCTTCCAGGACGTAATCCTGACGCTCCAGACCTACTGGGCCGAGCAGGGCTGCGCGATCCTGCAGCCTTACGACACGGAAGTCGGCGCCGGCACGCTGCACCCAGCCACCACGTTGCGCGCGCTCGGGTCCAAACCGTGGCGCGCCGCCTATGTGCAGCCCTCGCGCCGGCCAAAAGACGGGCGCTACGGCGAGAACCCCAACCGGCTGCAGCACTATTATCAGTTCCAAGTCATCCTGAAGCCGAACCCGCCGAACCTGCAGGACCTTTACCTGCAATCGCTCGTGCGCATCGGCATCGATCCGCTCCTCCACGACATCCGTTTCGTCGAAGACGATTGGGAAAACCCAACCGTCGGCGCCTGGGGCTTGGGCTGGGAAGTGTGGTGCGACGGCATGGAGGTGAGCCAGTACACCTACTTCCAACAAGTCGGCGGCCTCGATGTACGCCCGGTCAGCGGCGAACTCACCTACGGCCTCGAGCGCTTGGCGATGTACGTATTCGGCGTCGACCGCGTCTACGATCTGCCGTTCAACGATCCCGCGAGCGCCACGCCGCTGACCTATGGCGACATTTTCCTCGAAAACGAGAAGCAACAATCCCGCTTCAATTTCGAGCTCAGCGACGCCGAGCAGAATCTCCGCTGGTTCACCGATGCGGAAGCGACAGCAAAGCGCCTCCTCGAAGCGGGCGCCGTGCTGCCCGCGTTCGACTACACGCTGAAGGCCTCGCACTTGTTCAACCTGCTCGACGCCCGCGGCGTCGTCAGCCCTACCGAACGCCAAAGCTTCATCGCCCGCGTGCGTGATTTAGCGAAGGGCTGTGCGAGCGCTTGGGCGGAGAGCCAGAATGCCTGAGCTCTTCATTGAACTCTTCTCCGAAGAAATCCCCGCGCGCATGCAGAAGCGCGCGGAGGAGGATCTCGACAAGCTGATCCACGAGAAGCTCGGCGCACGTGGGTTGAAATGGACGGTCAGTACTACGTTCTCGTCGCCACGCCGCTTGGGCGTGTGCATCGCTGACCTGCCCGCGAAAGCAGCGGACATCAACGAAGAGAAGAAGGGCCCACGCGTCGGTGCGCCCGATCAGGCGATCCAGGGCTTTCTAAGAAGCGCGGGGCTCGCGTCCATCGATCAAGCGCAAGTGGTCGAGGACAAGAAGGGCGCCTTCTACGTCGCGCGCATCGAGCGCGCGGGGGCGGCAACCTCGGCCATCGTGCAAGAAGTGTTGCCGGAAATCATCCGGCAATTCCCGTGGCCGAAATCCATGCGTTCGCAGTCGAGCGATCTGCAATGGGTGCGGCCGTTGCACAATATTTGCTGCGTATTCGATGGCCGCGAAGTGAAGATCGATGTCGTCGGCGTCGGCAGCGAAGCGGCGACCTGGGGGCATCGCTTCCATGCGCCCGCGAAGATCGCGGTGAAATCGTTCGAGCAATGGGATCGCGATCTGCGCGCCGCGAAGGTCATTCCGTTCGGTGGCAACCGCAAAGACTACATTGTCGAGGCGTCCAAAAAGGCGTGCGCCGAACGCGGGCTCGAATGGGTTGAAGATCCGGGTTTGCTGGAAGAGGTCGCAGGTCTCTGCGAATGGCCGCAGATTATTTTCGGCGACATGGATCCGGCATTTCTCGATCTGCCAGCCGAAGTGATCCGCCTCTCCATGCGCACGCACCAAAAGTATTTCGCGGTGCGCGATCCCAAAACGAAAAAGCTCGCGCCGCACTTCATCGCGTTCGCGAATGTGCAGGCCAAGGATGGCGGCAAAGCCATCGCCGCCGGCAATCGCCGCGTGCTCTCCGCGCGCTTGAACGACGCGCGCTTCTTCTGGGAGACGGACAAGAAAACGCCGCTCTTCACCGAAGAGCGCAAAGAGAAACTCAAGAAAATCGTCTTCCACCAGAAGCTGGGTTCGGTGTGGGATAAAGTCGAGCGCGTGAAAGCGCTGGCGGTCGAACTCTGCGCCGTCACCGGGGCGGACAAAGAACAAGTCATTCGCGCCGCCGATCTCTGCAAAATGGATTTGGTGACGGAAACCGTCGGCGAATTTCCCGAACTGCAAGGCCGGATCGGCCGCGAACTCGCATCACTCATCCGTCCGACTGGCGAAGTGACAAGCAAAGGCGCAAGCGCCGTCAGCGAACATGACAGCGTCGCCGTCGCCGTCGAAGATCACTATCGTCCCCTCGGCCCGAATGATCGCGTGCCGACCGACAAAGTCGCCGTAACGCTCGCGCTGGCGGACAAGCTGGATACGCTGGCCGCGTTTTGGTCCATTGATGAGCGACCGACTGGTTCTAGCGACGCCTATGGGCTTCGACGCGCAGCGCTCGGCGTTGTCCGAGTGCTGCTCGCGGGAAATGAGCGCGCTTCGCTTAACAAGACTCTTTTGGGTGCGCTGAGGCCGTTTACGACGGACGACGGCGAGGTCATGCGCTTGCGAAATTTTCTTCGCGAGTTCTTGTTCGAGCGCTTGAAGGTTCAGTTGCGCGATTCCGGGAAGCGACACGATCTTCTCGACGCTGTGCTCAAGGGGCAGGACGACGATCTCGTCCGCATCGTCGCGCGCGTCGAAGCGCTAGACGCCGTTCTGAAAACCGAAGACGGCGCCAACCTGCTCGCGGGCTACAAGCGCGCGGCCAACATTCTCGCGGCCGAAGAGAAGAAGGGCAAATGGAGCGCGGGGGAGGCGCGAGGCCAAGTCGATGCCGCCAAGCTCGCCGAGCCCGCGGAGAAAGCGCTGCACGAAGCGCTGGGCAAAGCGCTGCCCGCTGCGCGCGCCGCGGTGGAGAGGGAAGACTTCGCCGCCGCGATGAAGGCACTCTCGAGTCTGCGCGCGCCGGTCGATGCGTTCTTCGAAAAAGTGCTGGTCAATGACAGCCAAGAACAACTGCGCCGCAATCGACTTCTGCTGCTCACGCGCTTAGTGGAAGCGACGTCGGCGGTCGCGGATTTCTCAAAGATTGAGGGATAGAAATGTCGTCGCAGGCGAAGCAATGGGTTTATGGCTTCGGCGGCGGCGAGAGCGCAGGCGATGCGTCGATGAAGGCGCTGCTGGGCGGCAAGGGCGCGAACCTCGCGGAGATGGCCAAGCTTGGCTTGCCAGTGCCGCCGGGGTTCACGCTGACGACGGAAGTTTGCACTGAGTTCTACAAGAACGAGCGGAAGTATCCTGCTGAGCTGAGCGCCCAAGTCGATGCCGCGCTCGCATCGCTCGAAGCCAAGACCGGCAAGAAATTCGGCGACGCCGCCAACCCGCTCCTCGTCTCCGTCCGCTCCGGCGCGCGCGCCTCAATGCCGGGCATGATGGATACGGTGCTGAATCTCGGCCTCAACGATGAAACCGTCGAAGGCCTCGCCAAACTCTCCGGCGATCCGCGCTTCGCCTACGACAGCTATCGCCGCTTCATTCAAATGTATTCCGACGTGGTGCTCGAACTCGAGCACGGCGCTTTCGAAGAAACCCTCGGCGCACTCAAAGACGAGCGCGACTACCGGGCCGACACCGAACTCAGCGCCGACGACTGGAAGCAGATCGTCTCCGAGTTCAAGCGCATCGTTGAACGTCAGCTCGGCAAGCCGTTTCCGTCCGATCCGAAAGAGCAGCTGTGGGGCGCGGTCGGCGCGGTGTTCTCAAGCTGGATGAACGATCGCGCCATCTTTTACCGCAAACACAACAACATCCCCGAAAGCTGGGGCACCGCCGTCAATGTGCAGGCGATGGTGTTCGGCAATATGGGCGAGACCAGCGCCACCGGTGTGGCCTTCACCCGCGACCCGTCGACCGGCGAGAAGAAATTCTACGGCGAGTACCTTATCAACGCGCAGGGTGAAGACGTCGTTGCCGGCATCCGCACGCCGAAGCCGCTCACGAGTGAGAAACTAATCAGCGAAAATGAAGCCATCCTGCGCATCGACCCGATGGCGCTGGATCAGCTGCTGCACCCCACTATTTCACCGAACTACCACCGCAGTCTCATTTGCAAAGGCTTGCCCGCGTCGCCCGGGGCGGCGGTGGGCATGGTTGTGTTCGACCCGGACGAAGCCGCCGATCTCGCGCTTGAGGGCAAGAGCGTCATCCTGGTGCGCGAAGAAACCAGCCCCGAAGACATTCACGGCATGCACGCCTCGAAAGCCATCGTCACCGCGCGCGGCGGCATGACTTCGCACGCCGCCGTGGTGGCGCGCGGCATGGGGCGGCCGTGCGTCTCCGGCGCCGGCGAAATTCGCATCGACATGAAGGAAGGCGTCTTCCGCGTTGGCAGCCGCACCGTGAAGAAGGGCGACACCATCACCGTTGATGGCTCCAGCGGCGAAGTGCTGATGGGCGCGGCCGACATGGTGCAGCCCGAACTTACCGGCGACTTCGGCACGCTGATGGAGTGGGCCGACAAAGCCCGGCGCATGAAAGTCCGCGCCAACGCTGAAACGCCGGAAGACGCGCGCACCGCCGTGAAATTCGGCGCTGAAGGCATTGGACTGTGCCGCACCGAGCACATGTTCTTCGACGCCGAGCGCATCGCCGCCGTGCGCGAGATGATCCTGGCGTCAACGCAAGAGCGGCGCGTCGCCGCACTCGCCAAGCTCGAACCGCATCAGCGCAAAGACTTCACCGAGATCTTCCGCATCATGGGCGCGCGCCCGGTCACGATCCGCTTTCTTGATCCGCCGCTGCATGAGTTCCTGCCGCACAGCGAAGAAGATGCCGCCGACGTTGCGAGGACGCTCGGCATTGACGCGAAGGCTCTGGTGGCGCGCGTGAAGGAACTTGCGGAAGTGAATCCGATGCTCGGTTTTCGGGGCTGCCGACTGGCGATCGTGTTTCCCGAAATATATGAGATGCAAGCGAGGGCGGTGTTCGAAGCCGCGTGCGACGTTGCGAAGGAGACGGGCGCCGATCCCGTTCCCGAAATCATGGTGCCGTTTGTGATCTCGAAAGCGGAGT
>JACQAC010000125.1 GCA_016195245.1 Pseudomonadota bacterium | reverse complement strand
CGCCCCGCAAGCAATGCTAATATTTCGTGAAAATGCGGCGCGCGGCCGCAAACAAAAAACGCCGCTCCGAGGGAGCGGCGTTTGAAGAGGGAGGAGAAGGACGCTTCGAGCGGATCGCTTGGCGAGGTCAGGCGATCCGCGAAAAGCGATTTGGCTAGGCTTAGCCAGCCGCGCTGAGCTTCGTCGAGATCGTGTTGAACGTCGTGTTCAAGCCCGAGCCAACAAGGCCAACAGCCGTGATGATGGCGACGCCGATGAGGGCGGCAATCAGGCCGTACTCAATCGCGGTGGCGCCGTCTTCGTTCTTCAGGAAACGCTTCAAAGAGGACATAGGAGACTCCGTATTTGTCGAGTGCTTTTCACCAAGCCTGGCCAAGCGTCGCACCCGACACCCAACCCAGACGCATGATCGACATTACGCGAGAGCGCTTAATGCTCCGCCCAACAAGGACGGTGAAAAAAGCGTTATCAGATGCAAGTTTTTCAGACGCTTCGCGCGATCCTTACATTAGCGATGCGGCAACTATTGGCGCGTAGCTCCTATATTATAGACAAGAGGAGCGCCGATGCGCCTGTCCACTCCGCGCGTTTTGCTTGCCGCATTGGCAGCTGCGGCTTTCGCAGGCGCCGCGCAGGCGCAAGATATTCGTGTCGCCCTCGACCAATCGTTTCCGGTGCGACTAGCCAATTCCGCATCGGGCGTCGCCATCGGCAATCCTTCAATCGCGGGTGTGTCGATGCAAAACGATCACCTGTTTTTCGTGACCGGCCGGTCCTATGGCACGACCAATCTGACAGTCGTTGATGGCAACAACCACGTCATGTTCTCGGGGCGGGTCGTTGTGGTACCGGACGAATCAAACGTTGTGCGCGTAACGCGCGGGACCGAAACGGCTTCTCTTACTTGCACGCCTGCTTGCCGGCCGGCCCCAGAGATCGGGGACGCAACGTTCGACGCGGTCAATCAGCAGGCCACCAGCCACGCTTCCGCGGCAAATGCTGGGACGTCGAATCACTAACAGTCGGCCTTTACCAGTTAATCTGACCGATTCTTTAAACCTCCTGCGCGTAACGTGCGCGCGTTCCGGAGGCGAGATGTTTTTGCGCATCCCAGCAATAAGGCGTGCGTTACGGCGGTTTGGCCGGGCGCGGCGCGGCGCCGCGGCGGTCGAAATGGCGATCGTAGTGGTGCCGTTCTTTTTGCTCGTCACCGGTTTGGCCGAAGTGTCGATGATCGGCTTCGCGCAGACGAGTCTTGACTTCGCGATGGCTGAAACAGCGCGCCGTATTCGCACCGGTGAAGACCAGCTGTCGAACCGCAGCTACACTGACATTCAAAGCGACCTTTGCAGTCAGGTGAACAACTTTCTGATCCTTAGCTGCAATGGCAACCTGTACCTCGACGTTCAGCGCTTTGCGTCCTTCGTGGATGCCGCAAACGGCCAGACAAGTCCTATTCAGAACAACCAATTCCAGACCGGCACGTTTGGATACAATCCAGGGGCGCCGTCGGACGTCGTCGTTGTGCGCGCCTATTATCGCTGGCAGGTGATGACGCCGCTGTTTCAGCCGATTTTCCAGAATATTTCGGGCGGCCAGCGCATCTTGGTGTCGACCATGATGTTCCGCGACGAACCCTATATGGCGACCACACCGTGATGGATCTTCGCAAGTTCCTCGACTTTCGCCGGTTCGGCGCCGCAAGGAGCGGCCTCGCCGCATTGGAGTTTGCCATCATCCTGCCGATGATGGTGTTCCTGCTGCTTGGATCGGTCGATCTGCTGGATGCGCTCAGCGTGAACCGCCGCGCGGAAAACGTGGCTGCTTCTCTTGCGGACGTCGTTGCGCGCGACACCGCAGTGTCGAATTCCGAAATGAGCGGCATCTGGTCTGCTTTGACTCTACTTATGTACCCCGGCACTGACGCCACAATGTCTGAGCGCGTTACTTCGATCAACATCACCTCGGCGACCAACGCCGTTGTCGTTTGGAGCGAAGCGCAGCACGGCATCTCGCCACTCGCCGCGAACTCAACTGTTACATTGCCGGCGCAGATGATGGTCGCCGGGACCAGCGTCATTCGCGCGGATACCGTGTACCATTATCAGTCGCCGCTAAATTTCCTTTATTCCGGAACGATCGACTTTCCGCACACTGTTTATCGCCGCTCGCGCCTGGTCGATCCGATCCCGCGCGTCCCGTAAGGGTCTTGACGCGCTGCGCGGGAAGGCGAGACTCCTGCGATGGAAGTGATCAAGACACCAGCTGAAGCCGTCGACCGTCTCGAGCACCTGCACAGCCGCGCCGTCGCCGCCCTCATCGAATCCGTGCGCCGTTTCGCTGAGAAGGAAACGCCGCCAAGCGCTGAAGAGCGCATGCTGTTCCGTTATCCGGAATTACGCGTAACTTATGCGGGGGAGCTGTCGCCGAGACTCGCGCGTTCCTACGGGCAATTGATGTGGCCGGGCGAATATGCCGTGACGATCACGCAGCCCGGCTATTTCCGGAACTACCTCATCGAACAGCTTTCGCTGCTGGTCGAGGATTATGGGGCCGAGCTCAACGTTCGCGTCAGCGACACGGAGATCCCGTACTCGTTCGTACTCGATGCCGCCGGTGCGGCGGCGTTCGAGACAGTGCCGGCGGAAGAGCTGGCGCGTGTGTTTCCGAACCCACGGCTGACCCAAGTGGGCGACGCCGTCGTCGATGGCCTGCGTTTGGAACGTCTGGATCGTTCGCGGCCGCTCGCTTTGTTCGATGCGCCGCGCACTGATTACTCGCTGAAGCGCATCGAGCACTACACCGGCGCGCCTTGGCAGGATGTGCAGCCGTGGATCCTGTTCACGAATTACCAGCGTTATGTTGATGAATTCATCCGATGGGCGGCGGCTGGCGTGAAGGATGGTCCGAAAGGTTGGTCGCTGTCGTGCCCTGGCAACGTGCGCATCGAAGCGGGCGACGAGGACGGGGAACGCAAAGCCATGGAAGCGCCGTGGAGCAAGTATCAGATGCCGGCTTATCACTTGAAGACGCCGGACCGCGATGGTGTCACGCTCGTGAACATCGGGGTTGGCCCCTCCAACGCAAAGACGATCACCGATCACCTGGCCGTGTTGCGCCCACATTGCTGGCTGATGATCGGCCATTGTGGGGGTTTGCGGCATACGCAGCGCATCGGCGATTATGTGCTCGCGCACGCCTATCTGCGGCGCGACAAAGTGTTGGACGATCGCGTGCCGTTGGAGGTGCCGATTCCGGCGATTGCGGAAGTGCAGGTGGCCTTGCAGCAGGCGGCGTCGACCGTGGTTGGCGACGACAAGGCCGAGCTGCGCCGCCGCATGCGTACCGGCACCGTGGTGTCGTACGCGGATCGCAACTGGGAGCTCAATTACAACCAAGAGCGCCAACTGCTTTCGCAATCACGCGCCGTTGCCGTGGACATGGAAAGCGCCTGCATCGCCACGCAAGGCTTCCGCATGCGGGTGCCGTATGGCGTGCTGTTGTGCATTTCGGACAAACCGGCGCACGGCGAGATCAAGCTGCCGGGTGTCGCCGACCGCTTCTACGATAGCGCAGTCGGCGCGCACTTGCGCATCGGATTGGAGACAATCGCACTACTGAAGCAGAATCGCGGCCGGCTGCATTCGCGCAAACTGCGCGCCTTCGACGAACCGCCGTTCCGCTAGGCGCGGAGAAAGCCAACGATCGCTTGCGCCAGCTCCGGCGCTTGCACCGCACTTAGATGATTTCCAGGTACGCGTTCGGCACGCGCATCCTTCAGGTGTCTTGCTAAGCCTTCGGCGTTGCCATTGTCGTCGTCATCGCGTCCGCTGACGACAAGGATGGGAGTCTCCACGCCATCAAGTTCCGTCTGTGTCGTCTGCACCTGGGCCTTGAGCACGTTGAGCATGGCTTGAGGGTTGAGCTTGGCGCGCTGCATCATGGCGTGAATGATCTTGGCGGCCTGCGGAGTCTTTGACCGCTCACCATTTTGGATCGCGTCCTCAAAGTAGGAGACGCGCGCCGCCGATCCTAATATACCGCTGTCGCCCATACCGCCGAGCACGCAGCGGCGTGGCCGGGCGCCGCGCACCAGCATGCGGACGGCCGTCCGCGCACCAAGCGAGTAGCCAACGAGGTCGTAGTCAGCCAGGTTCAGGTGCGCGAGCAGTGCTTCGCCATCGCGCGCCAGGACATCGGGCGGATAGGCGGCGGCATCTTCGCTTGCCTCCGAACGCCCGTGCCCCCGTAGATCGAGCATGATCGCCTGGAAGCCTGCATCCGTGACCGCCTCGGAGATGCCGGGCTCGATCCAGTTGAAACGCGAATTGGCCAGGAAGCCGTGCAGCATCACCACTGGCCGGCCCTCGCCTTCAGCACGATAGGAGAGACGGGCGCCGTCGAAGCTTTGGAATGCATTGCGCGACATGGTGCGATCCTGCGGCGCTATTGTCGCGCAGGCAACCTTTGACGGCCCGGCCGCGATCCGCCATTTAGCAGGCATGACCCCCGATCGCCTGGTTGAGCTTGAACGCGTCCTGAATTTCCGCGACTTCGGCGGCTATGACACGCCCGACGGCAGGGTCGTCCGCGGCAAGCTCTATCGCTCGGCGCATTTCCACGAGGCGACCGACGCCGATATGGAGAGGCTGGATGCGCTGGGCGTACGTTTCATCGTCGATCTCCGCCGCAGCGAAGAACGCAGCGGTGAGCCCAACCGCTGGCCGGGCGAAGGCGTTCGCTCAATTTCCAGCGACGAAGGCGTCACTTCGGCGCTGCCGCCGCATTTGCAGGCGCTGCTGCAAAGTGACCTAACCGCCGCGTCGGTCGCCAGCTACATGCACACGCTCTATCGTGAGTTTGCGGCGCAACAGCGCCACATCCAGCTCTACAGCGAGTGGTTTCGCGAGTTGGCGAGAGGCGAGGGCGCCGGCGTGATCCACTGCGCGGCGGGCAAGGATCGCACCGGCTTGGGGTGCGCACTGACGCTCTATGCGCTCGGCGTCGACGACGACGCGATCTTTGCCGACTACGAATACACCAATAGCGCCATGAACATCGAGGCGCGGTTGCCTCGTATTCAGGCGCGCATGGAGGAACGGCTCGGACGCAAACTCAATGCCGACGCATTGAGGCCGATGCTTTCGGTCGATCCTGCCTATCTGCACACCGCGTTCGCCTCAATCGACGAACAATATGGCTCGCGCGATGGCTACTTGGAGGTGCTCGGCATTGGCGTGTCCGAGCGCGAAGCGTTGCGGGAAAATTTGATCGGATAAGTCATGGCGCGTCGCCGGTTCGATGAGATTGTGAGTCTCGGACGCGGCTGCCAGCCCGCTCATCAGATCCGGCGCATTTTCGATATCGAGCGCGCACATATTTTCGATTGGATCATGACGCCGGACGAAGGTTTGCGTACGTCCATCCGCACTGGTCTGGAGCATTTCTTTGAGCGCGATCGCTTGGTGATAGGGCCAGAAGGCTGCATTGTCGACGCAACGACAAACATACAGTTTATGCATGAATTCCCGGATGGGCTGGTGGCAGACCGCACTTACGCAGAGCACGCGGCGCGCTTTTCGGCTTTGGTTGCGCGGTGGCAAGAGCTCATGAGTTCCAGCCAGCGTGTCTTGTTCGTGCGTCAGCACGCGTGGGCGGCTGATGCCCGTGCATCAGCCGTAATGCTGCGGGAGACTTTGGACGCGGCGGCACCGGCATTGGATTACACAATCTTGTACCTGACGGAAAATGAACAGCCGGCGTGGAATGAATCGCGAATAGTCAACGAGTACCTGCATCAGATGGAGCCCTACGATTGGCGTGGCGACGATCGAGCCTGGTCGACGTTGTTCAATTCGGTTGAAGTCCACGTGGCGGACAAATGAAGGCGCTGCTGCTTCACCATCCCTATGTGTACCCTCGCTTCGAGCAGGATTTCGTCTGGCGTATCGGAGAATTGCCCGAGTTCGATATCGCGGCGTGCGATCTCAACGCCCTGTCGCGCGGCGTGCTCGCCACTTCCGGTCAGGAAATTGTACTCCAAGCGTACGATGTTGTTGTTGTGTTCGTGGCGTTCAAGGCCTTGCGCGCCGCGGAGACGCTGGATTGGCGTGCTTTCGCCGGCCTCCGCGTTTTGATGGATCACGATATCATCCAGAATTACAGCGACATCTTCGGAGCTGGCCTTCTGGGCGCATGGCCCCCGGTATTCCGGAAGCACAGGTTCGACAGCGTCGTTACTTCGGGCGGTTTGATACAAGAGAGGCTCAATGAGGAGGGCATTCCCTCCGACTGGACGCCGAAGGCGTTTGAGCCGGCACGCTTCGCGGATTTGGCTGGACCGCGGCAAGGACTTGTCACTTACGGCAGTGCTTATCTTTGTCGCCAAATCGCTGAGCGCGCTGTGCGTGACGCGAAGCTTCCGCTGACAAGAATTGCGATGACGCCTTACCTGGACCTTGGGGCCGCACTCAATCGTTACCTCGCGTGCATGGCGATTTCTTCCGATCTGGAAGTCCCAACTGATGAGCGTGCTGGGCTAGCATCGTCCGTTGCACGCGCTATTCCAATGCGCCCTGGGCTTGAGCCGATGGCGAAATTTTTCGAGGCCTCGGGCGTTGGATGTTGCCCGATCGCAGACGACATGAGCGATCTTCATGAACTTGGATTTCGCGATGGCGAAACGATGTTGGCGTTTCGCAGTCACGATGAGCTTGTCGCCAAGCTCGAAGGCGCTGGGCCACAGGCGTTGCGTGATATAGGCGCCGGGGCAGCGAATTTCGTTCACAACGAACATACCTGGGCGCATCGCGCCCGAACGCTGCGCGCGGCGATCACGCGCCGGCTTTAGATCGGACTATCCTCGATCTGTCGCCTTAGCTGGCGCATGACTTCGGTTTTCTTCCGAGTGGCTTCCATGTGCGCGCGGAAGCTGCCGTTGCGAAGATGCGACGCCAATCGCAGGCGGCGAGAGAGGCGAGGCCATGTCATATTGCGCCGCAATGCGCGATCGCGAAGCGGCGCCAAGTGTGTGTCGAGACGAAAGATGGCGAGATCGTGATCCTCACCCAGGCTAATCATCTCGGCCGCCGCACGCGCGTAGCCTCCCAAGATTTCCGAGGCGAGGCTCTCCGCGTTGAGCCGCCGCTGCACCGGGCGGCCCGAAAAGTTGTAGTTCCGGTTGAGGAGAAAGTTGTCACGCGTAAGCCAACCATCGCCGCCGTGAATGTCATAGATGAATACGGGCCTGCCCTGTGCAATCGCATAGACCACCGATTTTCCAATGGTGACCACAGCGTCCGCGGCTTGCATTTCGACGGGCGTGAGCAGCGCAGCTTCGTGCTGCCCACCCAATCGTCGCACGCGCACACCACGCTGTTCGAGCAAGGCCGCGCACCTGTCGAGTTCCTCTGGAATGTGATTGGACACAATCAGGATAGAACTCAGTTCAGGTGGAGGCGGAGTGCTGGGCGAAGTGACCCAAAATTCTTCTGGCGCGGCGTTGAAGAATATCTTCACGCGCTGCCTTTGAATGAGCCCGTCATTGGCGGCGGCGATCACATCCGCGGTTTCCGGAGAATTGGCATAGACATCAGCTGAGAGCGCGTGCGCCAAAGGCCCATTCAAATGCTCGTAGGGTTCGTAAGGGGAGAGTGAGACGCACGCGACCTGTGGGACGGAGGCCGTGACGGCCGCGTTCCAATGCGAGATCGGCAGGAGGCCAAGCATGTCGTGCTGGCACCAAATGAGATCGAACGCTGATAGGTCAATGTTGGGGATATCACTGGTGACGCGCATGCCTACCGCGTGCGCCGCGATCGGCGGACCCGCCACGTTGGCGCCGAGCGTGACACTATCACCGCGCGCCGCGAACCAGAGCGCGGTCTGAAGAGCTACGATCTCCGAGCCGCCAAACCATCGGAAGTGATTGGTGAGCACCAACACACGCAAGCGCTGCTCGGCAGTTTGCATGGTCATGGGAGCTTCACGCGCGGCATCCAAAGGCCGCCATCCTCGATGTGGGGCGGATGATACTCGCGTCCTGCGGGCACGGCGTCGAACTGCGCGCCGTCTTCATCCGCCAGATAGTCGTAGCCGAAGGGCTGCATTGTGCGCTGAGGGTCAAGATGATTGTACAGCGCCGCGCGGGCTTCTCTGCGCGAACGCGTGATCATTTTGAGATGATAGAGGTTGAAGTCGGTGTGACTGAGTTCGTGGTCGGGAATGAAATAGCTCCAGGGCAGATGCAATTGTCCTGCGGGCTCGACGAGCCCGTAACCCAACGGAAGCAATCGGGCTTGGCGCTTCTGCCCCCAAACGCCATCGACGCGATAATGTTGTTCGCCGTACATTTCCCGCAGCGCGAAGGTGTAGCAGCGTGGGCCATCTTCGAAGGTTAGCGCCCCGATCGCGCCCGCCAACGGCGTCTCGAACCGTTCGTCAGGGTCAATCGCCAGCGCCCAGCGGGCGCCGCGTTCACGCGCCGCATGCAGTAGCAGCGATCGGCGGCGCACTTCGTTGCTGAACAATCCATCGCCGTTGCTGTCATCATAGCAAACCCATCCGTCCACGATCGGCGCGATGTTGGCGAGCATGGCGGGGACGAGGTGCGCGTCGTAACGAAACGAGAAGACCGCAAGCGTTTGCGGCACCGTGCATCCTGGCTTCAGTTCGGATGAGATCACGCACGCCCCCATAGCGCGCCGCGCCGTCGCACGCTGCTTGGGCTCCACGACGCTCCACATTTCGCGCATGATGAGACGCGTGCGTGAGAGCGCGTCCTTGGCGACTCCAGACCGACTAAACGCGCCAAGCGCGCGCCACGCGTCCGCCATGCGCCGGCCGCGCCGCGCTTGCGTCTGCAGAAAAGCCATCAACGTCTCGGGCCCGCCATGCACGGTGATAATCTCGGGCGCCCAGAGCGGGCTTTGATCCGGCGCAAGACGCTGGTTGAAGTGCGTGTCCTCGCCGCTCTCGAGCCGATCATCGAAGAGGCCGTATTGCTCGAACAATGAACGCTCGTACGAGACGCCGTACCGTAGGGCGACCTGCGGGTCGGCGCGCGGCATGCGGCGGAAATAGAGGCTGAGGTGCGCCGCCAAGGTGACCGGGTTGCGCGGTCGATGGCACACGAGCGCGCTCGCCACCGCTGATGCGCCGGCATGATGCCGGGCCAGACGATTGCGCACCCATCCTTCAGCGGCGATGCAATCATCTGCGAGAAAGGCAACGTAGCGTGCGGTGGTCGAAGCAATTCCGAGATTGCGCGCGCCCCCCGGAAGCAAGCGCAGGGGAGAGTTCACGACCTTGACCGCATCATTCTGCGGCGGAATCTCGCCGGCGCCGGAATGCACGACCACAATCTCCGGGAGAGCGTCCTGGCTCAAAAGCGAGTTGACTGCGTCCGTCAGCGTTGGCCGAGGCCCATAGGACAACACGACCACGGCAAGATCTGCGCGCGCCTGAGACACTTACTACTTCCGATGCCCACCTGTGATCACTGTGCAGAAATCCCGGCGCGGAGCAAGCGCGCTATCGGGCGCCGTCGTGCAAATCCCTCGACGTTTGCGTCACTCTTTGTTTCCGAGCATCCCAGAGCGCCAGCGCAATAGATGCAATGATTAGCGGCGCCAGGTACTCATGCAGGTCATACCAAACGCCATGCAGCAAACCTACGTACCGAACCTCACCACCCCTAGGCCTTATTGCATATTCAGCGCCTGCCCGCGCAACTGCCGACGCGTGGTCGTAGATGTACATGGTGAAAGGAAGTTGCACGAGCAGTACCGCAACTCCGGAGAGGACGCCGAGGACGCGAATTATGGTCTTCGCAGTGTTCTTCAAATTGCGACTTACCCTGTGCACCTGGGCGCATCGCTTACTTTAAGCCTGGATGCGATAAGCTGCAAAGGCGGGCCGGAAGCGGACACGTCCGCAGTCTGGCTTCACGCCTAGTTCGCGCCTGCGCTCTTCCGCTTGTCCATCATCGTGTCGAAGTTGGACCAGACGCCTTCGCCGCCGTGCCATTCGCCTTTGGTGGCGGCTTTTGAATATTCGGTGGCGCGGGCTTCGAAGAAGTTGGCGTGTTCGACGCCGTTGAGGATCGCGGTCAGCCACGGGATAGGATGTTCGCTGACGCCATAGATTTTCGGCAGACCAAGCTGCGCCAAGCGCCAATCGGCGATGTAGCGGATGTATTGCTTGATGTCGGTGTCGGTCATGCCTTGCACCGGACCCATTTCAAACGCGAGATCGATGAAGCGGTCCTCGATACCGACGACGGTCTTGCAGCAATCGGCGATATCGTCCTTCACACTTTGCGTCAGCGCGTTGGTTTCCTTGGCGAAGGCGTGGAAGAGCTTGATCATGCCTTCGCAGTGCAGACTTTCGTCGCGCACCGACCAGGTCACGATCTGGCCCATGCCCTTCATCTTGTTGAAGCGCGGAAAGTTCATCAGCATCGCAAACGATGCGAAGAGCTGCAGGCCTTCTGTAAAGCCGCCGAACATGGCGACCGTGCGCAAAATGTCGGCGTCGGTGTCCACGCCGAATTTCTGCATGTAATCGTGCTTGTCGCGCAGCGCCTGGTAATCCAGGAACGCCGTGAACTCGGTTTCCGGCATGCCGATGGTTTCAAGCAGCAGCGCGTAGGCGGCGATGTGCACGGTTTCGATGTTGGAGAACGCCGCGAGCATCATCTTGATCTCGACGGGCCGGAACACCCGCGAGTAGCGCTCCATGTAATTGTCGTTCACCTCGACATCGGCCTGGGTGAAGAAGCGGAAGATCTGGGTGAGGAGGTTGCGCTCCTGATCGTTGAGCTTGGAGGCCCAGTCCTTCACGTCCTCGCCGAGTGGCACTTCTTCGGGCACCCAGTGGACCTGCTGCTGTCGGCGCCAGAATTCGTAAGCCCAGGGATAGCGGAAAGGTTTGTAGCCAATAGAGGGCGTGCGGAGGCCAGTCAGCTTTGTCGTGTTATTGGCCATCGCCAGCGTCTCCAGTTCCGAAACGAACCCTATATTTAGGGATTTAGCGGCCCAGCGCCACCATTAGTGGCGTATGAGAGCCTGAGTCCGTTTAACAAACCTTACCGCGCAGACCATGGAGCGATTCATCCGCGGAGGAAGGTGGGTGCTGGCCGCAGCCTGTGGACAGCTAGCGCGGGTAGGGCTCGCAAGCGACGCCGTCGCGATCGGCGTCCAGCTCTGGCCGATAACCGGGCTGGCGCATGGAGATGGGAGCGGCGCCAGCCGCGCGCGCGGCGTCGCAGTCTCGATAGAACGCGGTCGTGTTGGCGCGGGCCGATATCCAATCCGCGGTGAACAGGATGCCACCGCCGAGTCCAGCGCCCACGATTGCGGGCGCGACGACATTCCGCAAACGGCGCATCAGGCGCTTGGCGGCCATTTGCTGGCGCAGAGTGGTCATGCGCCGCTGATTGCAAGGAGTGCGCCGTGCTAGTGGCGCATGGTGACTGTAACGCCCGCGAAGTTCTCGTCTTGTGAATAGCCGCGGTTGCCGACACGGGTGCGCACGGTCCGCTCAACATAGGCGAGCGACGCTTGGACCCCGTTGTGCTCGTAGGTCACGCCGGCGGAATTGTCGCCGACGTTTACGGTGTCCTGAAGCGTCAGCGAGGTCGCGGGGCCGCCGAATTCGCTGCGCGCACCCGGATGCCAGGTGAGCGCCTGATTATCGGAAGCCACGAAAGCGTAGACGCTGTCTCGGTGTGGGTGGGTGCCGTCGTCGCGGGCCACAAGGCCGCGGCCGATACGGACTTCCGAACCGTGGTTGCTGCGGTCCTGGTCAGCGCCAATCAATCCGCGATGCGCAAAGGAGACGTCGACCGGCGCACCCGTTGCGGTGATTTGCAGTTCGACGGGCTGGGGATGCGAGCCGCCATGTGCCTCTGCCGGATCGGCAGGTGCGAAGCGGGCGTCGTTCGAGCGCGCGCTAATGTTGAGCGCGCCTGCCCCGGAGGAAATCTGTGTTGTGGGGTCGCGGAAATCGATACGCGGAGCCGGGTCGGACTGGTCGGCCGGCGTCGTCAGCGGCGCCGATTGGGGAGCTTCTTGTGCGAAGGCCTGAGGAATGAACGAGGCCGCCGCCAGCATCCCCATGACCAGCACTGTAGTCCGAACCGCCGGCAACGACGACATGACAAAGCCTCCAATCCACGTCTGGTGGGGCAATGCATATTCACTGCCAGCGGTTCCCCGCATGGTTAAGAATCGTTTTTGTCCCATACGCGCGTCCCCGCGCGCCACCTTTCAGTGGCGCATGGTTAACGTGATGCCTGCGAAGTTCTCATTCTCAGACAGGCGCTGGCCGCCAGCGTAGAAGCGGATTTTCCGTTCCACGTAGGCGAGCGAAGTCTGAATGCCGTGCGTTTCGTAAGTGATCCCCGCCTGGCGATCGCCGATCTCGACGCGGTCCTGCAGCGCGAACGACGATCCGGCGCCGCCGAAGTCGTTGCGCACACCAGGTTGCCAGACGATCGCCTGATCTTCTGAAGCGGCGAACAAATACCAGCGCGACGTGTTCGGCGAAGCGCGCCGCTGCATCGGCAGCAAGCCGCGTCCTACGCGAATTTCCGAGCCGCGGCTGCGGCGGTCGATGTCGCCATTGGCGTTGAAGCCAAAGCCGTCGCGGTGCGAGACGGAGACATCGACATTGTTAGTGGGGTGGGCGACGAAGCCGACCTCGTAGCGAGCGAGCGGCCTGTCATCTCCTGGCTGCGGCGTCGAGGTGAGGTTTGCGAAACGTGGTTGATCGGCTTCGCCGAAATTCAGAGCGAACGGTGCGGCGACTGGCGCGCCACTTTGATCGTCCGTGAAACTGACGCCACTGATGCCGACAGCGGCAACAGTTGGCGCTACCGCATCGTCGGCGGCAGCGATGTTAGCGATTAGGCTCGTAACCCCCACCAGGCCAACGAGCACGAGCTTCCTGAGCATCGCGATCCCTCCTGGTCGCATGAGGATGCTGTAAGCTTGGCTAACGAAGTGTTACCTGCGCTGAGCGGTTCGTCTACGCGCTACTGTAGCGTTCGCTGCATAATTACGACGTCGAGAAGGCGGCCGAACTTCTCGCCTACGTTTTTCAGCGTTCCAACGTCCACAAAACCCGCTTTATTGTGCAGTGCGATAGAGGCGGCGTTGTTGCTGTCGCCAATGAACGCGAGCACTTCGCGCACACCGTCGCCGTAGAGCATGCTCAGCAATTCATTGATCAAAGCCGAGCCTACGCCTTGGCGCAGGCAGGTGGGAGCGGCATAAATCGAAACTTCAAAGCTGTGCGCATAGGCGGGGCGATCACGATATTGGGTTGCGTATGCGAAGCCGACGACGCGCGAGAGGTCGCTAAGCGGACTCGCAACGAGATACGGCCAGTTGTGCGAGACGACCTTGCTCCAGCGCTCAGTCATTTCCTCTAACGACGGTGGTTCGATTTCGAAGGAACCTGTCCCAGTCAGCACATGAGTCGCGTAGATGAGCTGCACTGTCTCCAGATCCTGCTGAAAGCAGGGGCGGACGATCAGTTGGGTGGGGTCACTGCTGGACATAATTGCTTTTGTTGCGCTGAACCGCTTTGCGACCCTGGGTCAAGATTAACTCTCCGGTAACTGTGACGCCTGGGCGCATTCACGTGATCCCAACCAACCTGGATTAGGATCGCCTTCGAAATGGTGGGGCTAGAACGGTTCAGGGCAGTCCGCGCCTTCGGGTTCGGGCTTGCGGCAGCTTTGTTGGCCGCGTGCGCCAGCATGCCGGCGCCCGTGAGCGTTCTCGGGGAGGGCGCTCCTCAGCCATCTGTGTCAGCGCCGTCCTACAATCCCGGCGCGGCGCCGCGGGTCGTGGATCGGCGCGCCCACCTGCAGTGCGTGCCGTACGCGCGCGAAGCATCCGGAATCCAAATCTTTGGCGACGCCAATACCTGGTGGGGCCAAGCTGCGGGCCGCTATCCACGTTCAAACTCTCCCGCGTCTGGATCTGTGCTGGTCATGCGCGGATATAGCGATCCCGGTCGCGGTCACGTGGCGGTTGTCACTCAGGTGGTCTCGAGTCGCCTCATTCTGGTTAACCATGCCAACTGGCTCAATCACGGCGAGATCAGCACCAACGTTCCCATCGCCGATGTCTCGCCCGGCAATGACTGGAGTGAAGTGCGCGTCTGGTATATCCCGACCGGTCAGTGGGGCGCGCGCGTGTATCAAGCGCACGGCTTCATCCACCCGTTCTTGCTCGCCGCGGCGATCGGCTGAGTGCTGCGTTAAGAAGTATTGATTGGTCGATTGCCAATCTTCTTAACTGACGTTACAAACTATACATCACAAGATGTCGTCTTACTGGCGCTCGTTTACCATAGGACCTGCTTCTTTCGCTGAATTGAGGGT
>JACQAC010000023.1 GCA_016195245.1 Pseudomonadota bacterium | reverse complement strand
GGGTGTGGGCCAGCGCGGCTCACCGAACTTGATCCAGCCCTGCTGACCTGGCGCCTCGGTGACCGCCTTTGGCAGCGAGACATAATAGGCGGAGCTGATCCAGCCGGCAGGATGCAGGTGATTGATGTGGTAGCCGTTCGCCTTGAGCTTGACCGACCAGGCGCCGGCAAGCCGATATCTTCCTGTCTTGCGTCCGCTCCAAGGATGGTCGGGCTTTTTCATGAGCGCCATATAAGCGCGGATCGGCTCGTCGAGCGCCTTGAAGTAGGATTGCACGGCGGCATCACTCATGTGCAGCAGGCTGCGGGTTGTTTGCGAACCATTGCGCAGCGACTGGTCGAGCGGATGCGTCGCCAGCACATGTAACTGATTGAGACTGGCGGCGAAGGCCTCGTTGAACTCGCCGATGTCACGGTAGCCTGCCGGCACGGGCAGGTCGAACGGGCGCACCATGTAGTCGTAGTCACAAAGTTCGGGATAGCGCGCGTCGCCGATCTGACGCAGTGCCATTGTTTCGTAGCATATCCATTCTTGGTTCAGCGGTTCGAGCGTGCGCGCCGCGACGATGGCGTCCAGAGCGTCATCGCCGCGCCCGAGCCGCAGGAGTAACGCGGTGTGCTGCGCGCTGATCTGTGCATTGTTCGGCACAAGCGCCGCGGTTTGCTCCAGCAAGGGCAATCCTTCCGCGGTGCGGTCCATTTCGTCGAGCAAAACGCCCAGCGACATCAACAGCGCCGGCTGGTGGGCATCGCGCGCCAGACCGTCGCGAAGCAGATGCTCAGCGCGTTCCCGGAAATCGGCGCGCCGCAGCATGTCAGCGCAACCAATGCGGAGATGGACCGCATCGGGATTTTGTTCGACCACCTTTTCAAGATCGCGCGTGAAGGCGGCCCCCTGTCCGCGCATCCAGCGCACGCTGGCTAAGCCATGCTGCAAACCTTGATCCAGCGGCCAGCGGCGCACGCCATCGGCGAACATCGCTTCAGCATCTGCATCGCGGGCGAGGCTCAGCAAAGCGACACCGCGGCTCAGCCAAACCGCCGGCTGCTCCACGCCACGCCGGGCCAAGCTATCGAACACACGCAGCGCTTCTTCATTGCGCCCAAGGTCGGCAAGAGAGAGAGCGCGCGCGTGGGTCAGCCGGATGTTGGTC
>JACQAC010000143.1 GCA_016195245.1 Pseudomonadota bacterium | reverse complement strand
TCTTCCGCTGCGAACCGCCGGCAGCGGCAACGACAACGCCCTGACATTTGCCGCGCCGGAGCGCTATCTAAGGGCGATGGCGTCCTTCTCTCCCGACGAACATGAGCGATATGCTCGCCACATCCTGCTGAAGGAAATCGGCGGGCCGGGGCAACAGCGTTTGAAGGCGGCGACGGCAGCGGTCGTTGGCGCGGGCGGCTTGGGCGCACCTGCGGCCCTCTATCTGGCGGCGGCGGGCGTTGGAACGCTGCGGCTGATCGATCATGACGAAGTGTCGCTCTCCAACCTGCAGCGGCAGGTGATTTATCGTGGCGCGGATGTCGGCGCGCCGAAAGTCGAGCGCGCACGTGCCGTGCTGGCTGAAGTGAACGCGCACGTGAACGTCGAAGCGATGGCGCAGAAGCTGGATGATGCGAACGCGGCGTACCTGCTGCGCGGTGCCGACATTGTGCTCGACGGCACGGACCAATTCGCGACGCGCTATGCGGTAAACGCGGCATGTCACGATCTTGGCGTCACCTTGATCTCGGGCGCGGTGGGACGCTGGAATGGACAGGTCGCTTCATTCAAGTCGGGGCCGACAAAGGCTTTGCCCCTGGCGCAGCGCCTGCCCTGCTATCGCTGCTTTGTACCCGAGACGCCGCCTGACGCAGAGACATGCGCGCAAGTTGGGATTGTCGGCGCACTGACCGGCGTGATCGGATCAATGATGGCCTTGGAGGCGATCAAGGAAATCGTCGGCGCCGGCGAGAGCCTGTCGGGCCGGCTCTTCCTTTACGATGGCCTGCGCGCCGAGGGCCGAACTGTCACACTGAAGCGCGATCCTGCTTGTCCCGTTTGCGGTGACGCTTGACGGCTGCGCGCGCAGCTTCACTCTAGCCTGCGGCGGAGGGTGAAGCATGTTTCGTTGGCTAATTGGCGCGATCCTGGGCCTGATTGGGCTTGCAGCGGTGGTGGCTGTGGCTGGCTATTTCGTACTCAAACGCGACGACATCCCCTACGCGACGCTGGCCGCGCACTACGAGAATGCCAACTCACGCTATGTCGATCTGCCGGGCGGCATTCATATGCACTATCGCGATGAAGGTGCGCGTCCGGGCGATGCCACCCTGCTGCTAGTGCATGGCTATGCCGCTTCGGTGCAGACTTGGGAGCCGTGGGTTCGGGAACTTGGAAACGATTACCGCATCATCTCGATTGATCTGCCAGGTCATGGGTTGACGAGCGCGCCGGCCGGCTATCAGCCGACGATCGGCAACTATGTTGATGCGGTCAACGCATTCGCCGCGTCGCAGCACCTCGATCATTTCGTGCTCGCCGGCAATTCCATGGGCGGCGACATCGCTTGGCATTATGCGCTGGCGCATCCGGAGCAACTCAATGCACTGGTCCTGGTCGACGCGGGCGGTTGGCCGGATGCCTCGACCGAGCGCGAGCCGCTTGCCTTCAAGCTCCTAAGCAACCCGATCCTCGCGCCGCTGTTGCGCGACCTCGATAATACGCGTCTGACCCGCGAGGGCCTCGAGAAGGCTTTCGTCAATCGCAGCTTGATCAATGATGCGATGGTATCGCGCTACACCGATCTGGCGCGCGCGCCAGGGCATCGCGAGATTCTGGTGCGGATCATGCTGGACCGTTCCACGCGCGACGTAGCGACGCCGCAACGCCTGCACGCGATCCGCACGCCGACGCTGATCATTCATGGCGATCACGACAATCTTATCGCGCCGTCAAGCGGTCATCATTTCAAGGACGCGATACCCGACTCGCAGCTGGTGATGCTGCCGAATGTTGGGCACGTGCCGCAGGAAGAAGCGTCGGCGCGGTCTGCGATGGCAGTTCACGAATTCCTCTATGCGCTGGGCGAGCGCGGCTACGAAGCAATGCAGCCGGGCGCTGCGGCCGAATAGCCGTAGCTTGATTTGAGACCGCAATCGCCGCATGCGTTGGAGCATGAGCGATTGGTGGCGCGGCGCGGTTTTTTATCAAATCTATCCGCGCTCGTTTTGTGACTCCAACGGCGATGGCGTCGGTGATCTCAAGGGGGCGACGGCCAAGCTTGAGTACATCGCGAAGCTCGGCTGCGATGCGATCTGGCTTTCACCCTTCTACCGCTCGCCTATGAAAGATTACGGATACGACGTCAGCGACTATCGCGATGTCGATCCGCTGTTTGGCTCCATTGCTGACGCCGATGGGTTCGTGAAGCGCGCGCACGAGCTGGGCTTGAAAGTAATGGTTGACCAGGTGTGGTCGCACTCATCGGACGAGCATTCGTGGTTCACCGAGAGCCGGCAGAGCCGCGATAATCCCAAAGCCGATTGGTATGTCTGGGCTGATGCGAAGCCGGATGGCTCGCCGCCAAACAATTGGCAGGCGATGTTTGGCGGATGTTCGTGGACCTGGGATTCGCGGCGGCGGCAATATTACCTGCACAACTTCCTGCCGGCGCAGCCGGACCTGAATGTGCGCAATCCGGCAGTGCAGGATGCGTTGCTGGATATTGCGCGCTTCTGGCTCGATCGCGGCATCGATGGCTTCCGCCTGGATGTCGTGAACTTCTACGTTCAAGACGCGCTGTTGCGAGACAACCCCTCGCTCAACCTGCCGCGCGCACCGGCGCGGCCACACCAGTTTCAGCGACATTTGTATGAGCGCTCCCAGCCAGAGACGCTGGAGTTCGTCGCGCGGCTGCGGAAGGTGTTGGATCAATACGGCGCAATCTCGCTAGGCGAAGTGGAAGACGAGGAGCCGATCAAAACGCAGCGTACTTACACCGATGGGCCGACGCGGCTGCACACCGCCTACTCCTTCACGCTGCTGCGGCCGAAGAAAATGACGCCATCTTTCATCATTGAGACGATGAAGGCGTGGGACGGCGCGCAGGGTTGGCCTTCGTGGAGCCTCTCCAATCACGATGTGATCCGCTTCCCGACGCGGCTTGCCGATGATGATCGCGAGCGCACCAAGCAGATGTTCGCGCTGCTACTGGCGCTGCGCGGGACGACGTTCATCTATCAAGGCGACGAACTCGGGCTGCCGCACGCGGAGGTGCCGTTCGAAAGGCTGCGCGATCCGGAGGCAATTGCGTTCTATCCCGCCGGTATTGGTCGCGACGGCGCGCGCACGCCGTTTCCCTGGGCGCACGATGCGAACATGGCGGGTTTCACGTCAGCGCAGGACGCGTGGTTGCCGCTTGATCCGAGACACCGGACGCTGGCGGTGGACGCGCAGGAGGCTGATCCAGCCTCGACGTTGGCGTTTGCGAAGCAGATGATCGCATTGCGCAAATCGAGCGCGGCGCTGCGTGAAGGTGATTTCGTGGCGTTGGAGGCGCCCGAGCCGGTGTTGGCGTTTGAGCGCGTCGCGGGAAGCGAGCGCGTGCTATGCGTTTTCAATCTGGGTGATCAAGCAAGTGAATGGACTGCGCCTACCCCGGTTGGCGAACCGCATCTCAGCGTCGGCAATCCAACCATTGACGGCGTGCGCGTGACGCTGCCGCCCTACTCGGCATTGTTCGTCTAAGCGTTACTTGCCGTCCGTTTCCTGGCTCTGCCCGCTTGGCGTCCCCACGAAGCTTACGCCTATCACCGCTACATACGGGTGGGCGGCCCGCATTTCGGGAGAGTCGGAGCGGAAAGCGCTGTCGCCTGCGGCGCGGCCGGAATCGCCGCCGGGCTGGAAACCGACATGAACGTGGCAATTGTCATCCGGCGCGAGCGCGCCGCCGCGCCAATCGGTGACAGTGCCGCCATAGTCCCACTCGAAACCGTAAAGCGTGAAGGCGCCGCCATTGGCGTGCTCCACGTCGGCCATGCTTTCACCGAGCGTCAGATTGTGCGGGCCGGTCCATTGACTGCGCTGGCCTTGCGTGCCGGAGATGGTGATGGACGACGGGCTGGTACGGCCCGGCGTGTCGTTCCAGAAAATTTCGACGCGGCGCGCCGGATCGTTGGGAAACAGCACCGTGCCTAGTGATTCCTCGCCTTCGGCGCCTGGAATGTTTTGCTGCGCGACGTTTGCGGGGCCGTAGCGTTGTTCGAGACTGGCGCCTGTGGCGTTGGCGAAGGCGGCGCAACTCAGTTCGAACGCAGCCGGCGTGGCGGCAGTCGTTGCGGACGAGGTCGCCGTTGTGGTGCTATCGGCAGGCTTCGCACCTTGTTGACCGCACGCGCAGAGCGCCGTGAGCGCGGCCAGTGCAACGAACTTTTTCATTGTCCCCACCCTCAGAGCATCGCCGGAATGACGCGGTCCGGCGGTTTGTGGCCGTCGGCGAACGTCTTGATGTTGATGATCACCTTCTCGCCCATGTCAGTGCGGCCTTCGATCGTGCCGGAGCCCATGTGCGGCAGCAGAACGACATTGGCGAGCTTCTTGAGCTTCGGATTGATGGCGGGCTCGTGCTCGAACACATCGAGCCCAGCGCCGGCGAGTTCACCCTTCTCCAACATGCGCGCCAGCGCGCCTTCGTCGATCACTTCGCCGCGCGCCGTGTTCACAATGTAGGCATGCGGTTTGAGCAGCGCGAGGCGGCGCGCGGAAAGCAAGTGATAGGTCGCCGGTGTGTGCGGGCAGTTCACCGAGACGATGTCCATGCGCGACAGCATCTGATCGAGGCTGTCCCAGTAGGTCGCTTCCAGGTCCTGCTCGATGTGGGGCGCCACTTTGCGGCGATTGTGATAGTGGATCTGCAGACCGAACGCTTTCGCCCGTCGCGCCACGGCCTGGCCGATGCGGCCCATGCCGATAATGCCGAGGCGTTTGCCCCAGATGCGGCGGCCCATCATCCAGGTTGGACTCCAGCCCAAGAATTTGTCGGCTTCGACTATCTTCACCCCTTCGATCATGCGGCGCGGCACGGCGAGGATCAGCGCCATGGTCATGTCAGCGGTGTCTTCGGTCAAAACGCCTGGTGTGTTGGTCACGGTGATGCCGCGCTGCACGGCGGTCTGCACGTCGACATTGTCGACGCCGGCGCCGAACTGGGCGATCAGCCGAAGCTGCTCGCCGGCGCGCGAAAGCACGCGGCCATCGACGCGATCGGTCACCGTTGGCACCAACACGTCGGCGCGCGCCACGGCGGCCGCGAGATCTTCAGCGCTGAACGGCTTGTCGTCATGGTTAAGCTCAGCGTCGAAAAGTTCACACATGCGCGTCTCCACCGCGTCGGGGAGCTTCCGTGTCACGATCACCTTGAGTTTTTTCGACGCCATAACCCTGCTTAAACCACGCTGCGCCGCGGCGAAAGCCGCCCAGAAAGGCAGATTGTTAAACCGCTCTTCACGACATGGGCGGATCATCCCTGCGCTCGCCCGGTTACGTGGCGGGATCAAGCGTTGGGTTGGTTTCATGCGCTGTGGGTCTCTCGCCGCGTTCGCCGCGGTTTTCCTTCTCGTTTGCGCGACCAGCGCGGGCGCAACCGCGCCATCAATTGGCCCAGACTCCAACCTGCCTGTTCCGCGCTTTGTGAGCTTGCGGACTGCCGGCGCAAACGGTCGCCATGGCCCGAGCGTCGAGAACCGCGTGGATTGGATTTACCAGCGCGTCGGGCTGCCGCTTGAAGTGACGGCCGAGAGCGGGCCCTGGCGCCGCGTCCGCGATCCGGACGGCGCGCAGACCTGGATGCATGCGCAGAATTTGGACACGCGCCGCACAGCTTATGTGGAACACAACGTCACGCTCCGCGAAACGGGACGCGATGATGCGCGCGCGGTTGCCTATCTTGCCCCTGGCGTGGTCGGCGCGCTGACAGGATGCCAAGGCGATTGGCGCCGCATTGCGGTGGGCGGGCGCGTTGGCTGGGTCAACAAGAGCGACCTCTGGGGCGCTGACGCCTGCGACGGCCTTTAAGGACCCAATACGGCTCAAGTCCTTGCTTTCGCGGCAGTTCGCGCTCTGGCGCGACCGCTTCGCCTTGCCCGCTGCTGGCGGCTTCTATAAGCCCTGCCTATCTCCCACCCAGCAGAGCGACGCATGGCGATCGAAAAGCCTTCATCCCTTTCCTACGAAGATCTGATCGCTTCTGGCGAAGGCCGTCTGCACGGGCCAGGCAACGCGCAGTTGCCACTGCCACCGATGCTGATGTTCGACCGCATCCCACTCATCACCGCCGGCGGCGGCGCTCATGGCAAAGGCTTCATGCGCGCCGAATACGACATCCGGCCCGATCGCTGGTTTTTCGAGTGCCATTTCCGCGGCGACCCCGTCATGCCGGGCTGCCTCGGGCTCGACGCCATGTGGCAGTTGACCGGCTTCTTCATGGCGTGGTCCGGCTCGCCGGGACGCGGCCGGGCGCTTGGGGTCGGCGAAGTTGAGTTTCGCGGGCAGATCACGCCTGAGACGAAGCTCGTCACTTACGAGATCGAGCCAAAGCGCGTCATCCAGCGCAAGCTGCACATGATCGTCGCCGACGGCGTCACCAAAGCCGACGGCGTCACTATCTATACGGCCAAGGACTTGAAGGTCGGCCTGTTCAGCCCTGAACAGCTGGCTGCGCAGATGAAGTCGTAGGAGCACACCATGCGTCGCGTCGTCGTCACCGGAATGGGCATCGTCTCCTCGATCGGCAACAACACGCAGGAAGTGTTGGCGAGCCTGCGCGAAGCCAAGAGCGGCATTCGCGCGGCGCCAGAATACGCAGAGCGGGGCTTTCGCTGCCAAGTGCATGGCGAACCGCAACTTAATCCCGAAGACGTCGTCGACAAGCGCGTCATGCGCTTCATGGGCGAAGGGTCGGGTTGGAACTACATCGCCATGCAGCAGGCAATCACTGATTCCGGGCTGCAGCAGCACGAAGTCTCCAACGAG
>JACQAC010000142.1 GCA_016195245.1 Pseudomonadota bacterium | reverse complement strand
AGCGCGCCGCGCATGAGCCGGGCGCTCCACCCTTCTGGGATAGACGAGGCGAATGTCATCGAGCGCTTGTCACGATCAACATTCAGCACCGTCCTGACCACCTGTTCGTCAGGATTGTCGGGATTGACGACGAGGAGCGGAAACCGCAACGCCGAGGCGGGCAGTTCAGCGGCGTCCGGCCCGAGATAACGTTCGTAGAGGTCGAGCGCGGGCTTGCCGTCGAGTTCGAACAATTCAAGTCCAGCGGCCTTGGTGATGCGTCGGGGCGGACCGAAAATGTCCCAGCCGTGCGCACACCCTTGGCTCATCACAATGTTCTTGCCGCAGAACCCGAGCGCGCCGACCAACTTTTCTTGCGGCTCGCAGTCAGCGCCGACGATCGTCCGCTCAAACGTCGAACCGTCAGAGGCCAACCCTCCTGCGATGACGACGCCGCTCGGTAAGCGCGAGCGAAGGCCCTTCACCAAGGCGACGCCATCCACGTTGAGGCTGTCGCAGAACACTACAACACCGGCGAGATCTGGAGCATCGAGGGCGGAGCCAAGGTCCACGCCAGCGTCGAATGAGCGTTCCCGTGAGATCGCCGCGCTGGCGAGCTTCACCGAGCCGGACGACAAACTGCCGGCGAGTGCAAACGCGGCTTCGTCATGCACGTCTGCATTACAGATCGCGGTTCCTGTCGTGCAACCCAAGCTGTGCGCGTTGGGGCACGCAGCGCGCAGCGCGTCTTGAAAGCGCGCGTCGGCGATGACCGCGTTGGGGCCAAAATAGAGTAGGAAATCCGCGTCCTTCGCGGAGCCCTCGCACTCGAACGCGCCAGCGTCATCGCGCCAGTGCATGAGAACCGTTCTCATCGCTGTTAATCATCCCTCAAGCTGAACAGCGATTGTTACACAAAAGCATAAACGGCCAGTTAGAATGCGGTGAGGTCTCGCGGGCCCAACACGGTTACTGGAGTTTGAACGCGCGTCATCGTCTGCATTTCTCCTACGCCAAGGCACGGCCTGCGTGCTCTGTCTTGTTGGTGTTCGTGTTGGTTACAAACAAGGCGCGCCTTGCACCTCGCGAGTTGATGCTTAGGGCGGAAACGTGCGTACTGCGTCCTCGGCGAATGCGACTTGCCACTGATCGAACATGTGGCCCGCGGCATAGTCATGGATCTCGACGTTGCGCCCAGCCGCTCTGAGTGCGGTCGCTGCGCGGCTCATCGCCACGTAGAAGCCGGCCTCATAAAGTCCCGCGCTGATCAGGAAGCGCGTTTGGGTTGAGGACAATGTCTGTTGCGGGCCTCGAATTGTCCACCTGACATTGGCCATGCAGTTGCAAACTGATTGCCGCAACGAAGGCCGGCCTCCAGCGCGAACACGCCTCCGTCGGACGCTCCGGTCACAGCGCGATCGCGCCGTCTCGATGACACGCCGTAGGTGCGTCGCGCATAAGCAGTGAGTTCGTGGCAGAAGAATCGTAGATGCCGTTCAAAACGATCGCCGGCGCCGGGGTGGTTTGGAAGGTAGTCGGCATGACGCAGATCGTCGATGTGCAAGGCTGCACGATCCTCAACGATACCGCTTTGCCCCGAGACCGCGCCGACGATCACTACAGGCCTCATTCTGTGCTGGCGGACCAGTTGCTCGGCGAGGGCTGCGTAGCCATCGACGTTTTCACCGTCGGCCATGAAAACCGCTGGATAGTGACGCCCATTCACATAATTGGGCGGCAGATAAATATTGATGCGGCGCGTCTCGTGTAGGGCGTCGCTACGAAGCGTCGTCGAAATCACGCGCCCTCGCAGGGGTTGTGCGCGCAGCGACGCCCTTGGGGTGCGTTTGGGCCCCGCCATACCAACATGCGATCGGGAGGAATACGTTCGCCACTCAGCAACGCTGCTGGCGGCACGAACGCGAGCATGGCGTGGTCGAGGTCTTCCAGGTGAAATCGCGCGACCCAAAAGTCTGTCTCACCCCTTGGCACCCATGCTCACGCCCGGCGGCACTGGCGTGTCGGCGGGTACGAAGAAATCCGGCATCAGCGGCTTGCTGGGATCGACGCGATATTTGTCGAAGTCGCGTTCGCCTTCGGCGTAGAGCAGCACGTCGTCGATGAAGAAATTGCCGGTGCATTGGCGCGAGGGCTTGTTGAAGATAGCGTAGGCGGCGTCTGAGATGATGTCGGTGGTGCGGCAGTGCTTCATGCCCTCTTCGCCGGTGAGCGCGAATTCGATGGCGGCGGTGGCGATGCCGGTGCGGGGCCATAGCGCGTTGAAGGCGATGCCGTCGTCCTTGAACTCTTCGGCCATGCCGAGCACGCACATGCTCATGCCGTATTTCGCCATGGTGTAAGCGACGTGGCCGGCAAACCAGCGCGGGCTCATGTCGAGCGGCGGCGACAGCATCAGCACGTGCGGGTTGGATGATTTTTTGAGATGCGGAATGCAGGCGCGGCTGACGATGAAGGTGCCGCGCGCGTTGACCTGGTTCATCAGATCGTAGCGGCGAATGTCGGTCTGCAGCGTGCCGGTGAGTTGAATCGCTGAGGCGTTGTTCACGCAGATGTCGATGCCGCCAAACTTGGCGACGGCAGCTTCAACGGCGGCGTTGACACTGTCGGGCTCCCGGACGTCGACCACCAGTGGCAGCGCCTGGCCGCCAGCTTTCTCCACCTCCTCAGCGGCCGTATAGATGGTGCCAGGAAGCTTCTTGTGCGGCTCGGCGGTCTTGGCTGCGATCACAATATTGGCGCCGTCGCGGGCGGCGCGCAGACCGATGGCGAGGCCGATGCCCCGGCTGGCCCCGGTGATGAACAAAGTCTTACCGCGCAGGCTCATGGGTTCCTCCGGAATTTTTGGCACTTTAGGCGGTCTTGGGCGGGTTCGACCACTGCCGCGACGCTCCGGGGCCTTGACTGCGCCTTTTTCGCGGCGAGATTCCGGGCGAGGGCTATTTGAGTTTCGTGGAGGAGCCGCCTATGCGCGCGCTGAAGTTCGCCGCTGTTGTCGGTATTGGAATGGGCATGACTGGCGCCGCCTTCGCGGGGCCCTGGAACGATCCCGCGGGCCGGGTGAATTTCACCGCGCCGTCCGGTTGGGTGACGCAGGTGCAACGCGACAACCCCCAGACCATCGTGCTGACAGGCAACGCCAACAATGAATGCTACGTGTTGACTTCGTCGAACGCGGGCACCTCGGCGGCGCAAGCCAACCGCATCCACGCGCTGATAGAGCCTATGTCGGCGGCGGATTGGCAGACGGTGGCCAACTCGGTGACGCCGATGTTTCCGCATCACAACGCAACGGTGACCAGCCAATCAGTCGACAGCACGGGATTTTGGCCGCTGCAGCGCGCGCAACTCGGCGGCGCAGAACGGCCGGTGATGGCGGCGCTGTCTCATCGCCCGGGCGGGCTCGACCTCATCGCATTGTGCTGGAGCTATGGCGGCCCTGACGCGACCGCGACGTATGAAACGTTCTTCCATTCACTGGGGAACTCTCAAGACGCGACGTGGCAGGCAACGGTCGGACAAGAGGATGCGGCGCACGCCGCAGCTGTGGAAGCAGCACAACAAGCAGCGGCACAACAGCAGCAACAAAACGCGCAAGCCGCTGAAGCAGCGCGCGGCCGCAATGGTCACGCGCGCGGCGACGGCCCAGCGCTGAACCCCGGCCCGCATTAAGCTCGCCTTTATCGTGGTAAACGCCTGGTTATCCAGGCGTTTACCACGATTTCACGACGTTCGGCGCATGTCATGAGCCATGGATGGGAGAATCCCTCAGGCTCTTGATAACAGCGCGCTTGATCGCACCGCTGTTTCACAATCGATCTGCGCCCTTGGCGCGGCAATCGCAGCTGGCGCGCTAGCGCTGGTTTCACCGACTCTTGCATTGCTTGCGCTCTCCTTGTTGGCGGCGCGCGCGTTGTTGCGCGCTGAGCATGCGCCGTCCCTCAAAGTCACCTCGCTCGCCGGTCCAGCGCTGGCCTCGTGCATCGTGGGATCATTCGTTGGGGTTGCGGGCGCAATCGGCGTTCTGTTCGTGTGGCGGCTGCACGCTGACGTGCGCTGGAGCATGAATGAGGCCGCGCGTCTGGCGCGCGCCGACGCGCGGCCGACACAAGCGACGTGGCGCTCTTTGGCGCATGGCTGGATGACGCCAGCTTACGGGCTCGCGCTCGTGGCCTTCACCTCACCGCATGCGATCGCCGGCTTGCCGCTCGATCTGCCGCATGTGCCGCTTTGGGTCCCGGTTTTGACTGGCGCCGTCGCGCTGGTGACGGTGGCCGATTGGCTGCTGCGCCGTGCCGCGGACTGGCGATTGGGCGAAATCTCGGTCTCCCCCACTGTGCATATGCTGACGCACCACGCACTCTTCTTGTTGGGCTTTGGCGTGATGTTTGATCTTTCCGCCGGAGTCGTGGCGTTCATCGCGTGGCGGCTGGTCCATGCGGCGCCGATCCGGGTGGTTCAGGCAAGCTTGACAGCGGTGCCGTAGGCCAAGACTTCGGTGGCGGGCGTTTGCGCGCCGGCTTCCGTTGCGTCGAAACGCAATCCGATCACCGCATCGGCGCCGAGCGATTGGGCGTGCTCAATCAAACGATCGAGCGCTTGTTCGCGGCTTTCGGCCATCAGCTTGGTGTATTCGTGGATTTCACCGCCGACGAGCATTCGGAAACTGGCGACGATGTT
>JACQAC010000141.1 GCA_016195245.1 Pseudomonadota bacterium | reverse complement strand
CGTCGCCAAGCGCTTCGCCGAAGAGGGCCGCAAGGACGACAATCCTGAGAGCTTCAAGGTGCGGCTGAAGGCCTACACCGATCAAACCGCGCCGCTGCTTCCGTACTACGAAAAGCAAGGCAAGCTCGTCGGTGTCGACGGTATGGCGGAGGTTGAAAGCGTTGCGCGCGCAATCGCCGGGACGATCGACGCGCGCTGAGCGCCCCTTAGAACTGCAAGGCCGGCTTCTGCTCCAGTCGTTCGATCCAAGCCGAGAAGCGATCGACGAACGTCTGCAACAAGCTCTTCAAAGCCTCGTCGACGACTTCGCCGTTCTCGTTGATCTGCCCGGGCTTCAGCGAGAGGTAGAGCTCAGGCTGCGAGATCAGCGCAATGTCGAGCACCGGCGCGATCGAGCGCAAATGCGACTGCGCCACCGCAGTGCCGATGGCGCCGGGCGTGACGCCCGCGACTGCGCCAGGCTTGCCGCCCCAGGAATTCTTGCCGTACGGCCGCGCGCCCCATTCGATGGCGTTCTTCAGCACCCCCGGGATCGAGCGCAGATATTCGGGCGTGATGAACATCACTGCGTCCGAACCCTCGATCTCGCCCTTGAAGCGAACCACGGCTGCGGAAATCTCCTTCTCGGCGTCCTCGCTGTAGAAGGGCAGGTCGCCGATCTCGACGATTTTCAGCTCAAGCTTGGGCCGCGCCAGCTTCGCCAGCGCCAGGGCGAACTGGCGGTTGAGGGAGGTCTTCTTCAGACTGCCCACGATCACGGCGACTTTAGTCATTTTCGCACCCCTAGTAACGGTTAGTAACTGGGGCTATATGCGTGCCCATGAGCATTGAACAAGAACGCACAGGCACATCACCGAGGCACACGCGTGTGTCCGATCCCGAGTCCACGGACTGCAAGGCGGTCTCGGCTATCCTGGCGCGGGTGGGGGACAAATGGTCGGTCCTCATCATCATGCGGCTGGGCGAGGGTTCGCGCCGTTTCAATGAAATCAAGCGCATGATCGGCGGCATCTCACAGCGCATGCTGACGCTCACGCTCCGCAACCTGGAGCGCGACGGACTCGTCAAGCGAACGGTCACGCCCTCCATTCCGCCCCGTGTCGACTATGAGCTGACCGACCTTGGCAGGGACCTGCTGATGCCAGTTGCGGCGCTTGGTGAGTGGGCCATCCGGCACCAGCCTTGTATTGCCGCGGCGCGCGCCCATTTTGACGCAGCGAATGGAGCCGAAACGCCGCAAGAAAGGCGCGCTTCGGCTGGTTGACGCGGCATTTCGCCCCGCTATAACCGCGCCTTCGCGAAACACTGTCCGCGATGCTCACCGGGCCAAACGGTCCGGCGGCGTCGCGCCTATTGCGTTTGGAGCATACCCCGACCATGGCTCGTATCGCCGGCGTGAATATCCCGACCCAGAAGCGCGTCGAAGTCGCGCTGCAATACATCCACGGCATCGGCAAAGCTCACGCCAAGGAGATCATGCAGAAAACGGGTTTGACGCCGGAACGCCGGGTCAGCGATCTCACCGACGCAGAAGTTCTTCAAATCCGCGAAACCATCGACCGCGACTACACCGTCGAGGGCGACCTTCGCCGCGAAACCGCAACCAACATCAAGCGCTTGATGGACCTCGGTTGCTATCGCGGTTTGCGTCACCGCAAGGGTCTGCCGGTTCGCGGCCAACGCACACACACCAACGCGCGCACCCGCAAGGGTCCTGCCAAGGCAATCGCCGGCAAGAAAATTGCGACCAAGAAGTAAGGACCGCACACCGTGGCTAAGGACACTACCCGCGTAAAGAAGCGCGAGCGCAAGAACATCGTAACCGGCGTCGCCCACGTGGCCGCGTCGTTCAACAACACGATGATCACCATCGCCGACGCGCAAGGCAACACCATCTCGTGGTCGAGCGCAGGCACGATGGGCTTCAAGGGCTCCCGTAAGTCGACGCCGTATGCTGCGCAGGTCGCCGCTGAAGATGCCGGCCGCAAGGCGATGGAGCACGGCATGCGCACGCTCGAAGTGAACGTGTCTGGTCCGGGTTCGGGCCGCGAAAGCGCGCTGCGCGCTCTGCAAGCGGTGGGTTTCACCGTGACGTCGATCCGCGACGTGACGCCGATCCCACACAATGGATGCCGGCCCCCGAAGCGCCGCCGCGTTTAACAGTTTTCTCGATGGCCGCACGCGCGCGAATGCGCGAGCGCCGATGAGGTGATCCGAATGAGCATGATGTCGATTGAAAAGAACTGGCTTGAACTGATCCGGCCGAAAAAGCCGATCGTGGAACACGGCTTCGATGCGTCGCGCCGTGCGACCTTGATTGCCGAACCGCTTGAGCGCGGCTTCGGTTTGACGCTCGGCAACGCGCTTCGCCGCGTGCTGCTGTCGTCGCTTCAGGGTGCGGCGATCACCTCGGTGCAGATCGACGGCGTCGTTCACGAATTCAGCTCGATCCCGGGCGTCCGCGAAGACGTCACCGACATCGTGCTGAACCTGAAGCAGGTCGCCATCCGCATGCGCGGCGAAGGCCCCAAGCGCGTGATGCTGACCAAGACCGGCCCGGGCGAAGTGAAGGCCGGCGACATTCAGACGGTCTCCGACATGGAGATCCTCAATCCAGAACTCGTCATCTGCACGCTGGATGACGGCGCCAACCTGCGCATGGAACTGACGATCAATAACGGCAAGGGCTACGTGCCCTCCGAGCAAAACCGTCCGGACGATGCGCCGATCGGCCTGATCGCCGTGGACTCGCTCTATTCGCCGGTGCGCCGCGTTGCGTATCGCGTCGACAATACCCGCGAAGGCCAAGTGCTCGATTACGACAAGCTCGTGATCGAAGTGGAAACCAACGGCGCCATCCGTCCGGAAGATGCGATCGCCTACGCTGCGCGCATCCTGCAAGACCAGCTGCAAGTCTTCATTACCTTCGAAGAGCCGAAGGCGAAGAAGGAAGGCGGCGAGAAGCCGGATTTGCCGTTCAACCCGGCGCTCTTGAAGAAGGTCGACGAACTCGAACTTTCGGTGCGTTCGGCGAACTGCTTGAAGAACGACAACATCGTTTACATCGGCGACCTCATCCAGAAGTCGGAAGGCGAAATGCTTCGCACCCCGAACTTCGGCCGCAAGTCGCTGAACGAGATCAAGGAAGTGCTGGCCTCGATGGGTCTGCACCTGGGTATGGCGGTCGAGAATTGGCCGCCCGAAAACATCGAAGATCTCGCCAAGAAGTACGAAGATCAGATCTAACGGAGAGAGCCGGCTCAGCCGGCTCGGGGAAGCACAATGCGTCACGGCGTCGGACACAAGAAACTGAACCGCACCGCGAGCCATCGCCAGGCGATGTTCGCGAACATGGCTGCGGCTTTAGTCAAGCACGAGCAAATCGTGACGACGCTGCCGAAGGCGAAGGCTTTGCGCCCCGTTTTCGAACGCCTCGTAACGCTGGCGAAGAAGGGCGATCTCGGTTCGCGCCGTCTGGTGCTCTCGCGCATGCGCGACGAGACGCAAACCAAGAAGCTCTTCGACACGCTCGCCCCGCGCTACAAGGCCCGCGCCGGCGGCTACACGCGGGTGCTGAAGGCGGGCTTCCGCCATGGCGACAACGCCCCGCTCGCGGTGATCGAACTGGTTGATCGCGACGAGAGCGCACGCGGCATGGATAGCGGCCCGCGCCCGGAAGCGATCTACACCGACGAAGGCTAAGCTTCGCAGAGTTCCAAGTTCCAAGGGCCGCTCGCAAGGGCGGCCCTCTTGCTAATGCGCGTTTGACAGATACTTATTAGAAAGTAGAAATATTATCTGAAACGCAAAGGAGGCGCATATGTCCGGCGATTTCCACCGCTCCAAGGGGCTTGCCAGCGCGCTCTCCTACAAGGATCCGAAAGCCGCTTTCCGCTGGCTGGAGGAGGCGTTCGGATTTGAGGCGCTGATGGTGATCCTCGATGCCGACGGCAATCTCGCCCACTCGGAAATGACCTACGGCAATTCGGTGGTGATGATT
>JACQAC010000123.1 GCA_016195245.1 Pseudomonadota bacterium | reverse complement strand
GTATTGGCGCATCAAAGCGGCTAAGACAGCCGCAACGCTGCAAAACAAAACGCCCCGGTTTCGGCCGGGGCGTTTTTTCTTTGAGCTGAGGATGACGACTTAGCGGTTCCGTGGGCGACCACCCTGGTTCTGCTGATCAGGCGGCATCACCGCGCCGTTGCCAACGTTGCCGAGCAATTGCTCGAGAATACCCAGTTCGCGGCCACGGGTGGGCGTCGCGTGCGTGTCGTACGAAATAAGCCGCCCACGTTCGATGCCGTAGTTTTCGACAGCGGAAACCGTATCGCCGTCAAACCTCACAACCATCACCCGGCGGTCAGTGATGTGCGGAGTGTAAAAGGCTACCTGCGACTGCACTTCGCTTACGTAATACCAGGCATTCTGCTCCAGCACCGCAGTCGTGGACGGGGTGCCGAACCGCGATCGAACGGTGTCGCGCGTATCGACGCCAACCTGTGGCGCGGCCGGCGCCGTCGCCGCTGCCTCGATAGGATAGCCATTGTACCGCTGGACCGGCGCACACGCGGTAGCGACCGCTGCCGCCGTCATTGCTGTGGAAATGCTAAGAAGTCCGCGGCGCATGTGTCCCCTCGGCGCTGTTCTGCTAGAAGCCGGTCAAACCGGTAAGGCCCAGCGCCTGGCCGGGCAAGGGGGGACCACAGACCTGACATGCCCGCTTGGCCGTTTTCCCCGTCGCTCGCCGACAAAGACGCCGCGCGCCTGCTCCTCCAGGTCACGAATGCCAGCCGCAATCCCGCCTTATTCGGCGAAGGGCGCGTGGCCGATACGCTTGATGGGCGCTTTGAGGTGGTGACGATGCACGCCGCGTTGGCCCTCATCCGCCTGCGGGGAGCACCAGACGCCGCGGCCTTATCACAAGGATTTGTCGACGCGCTGTTCCGGCATCTCGATGCGGGCCTGCGCGAAGACGGCGTCGGCGATCTCACTGTGCCCAAGCGCATGCGAAAGCTCGCAACCATAACGTACGGACGGGTGGATGCCTATGCGGCTGCTTTGGCGGATGGGTCGGACGCATTGCAGGGCGTGCTGACACGCAATGTCCTGAACGGTGAGCCAACCTTTGCGCCGCAGCTGGCGCGCCACGTCTGCGACTTGGCGGACCTTCAGTCCCTGCTGGACTGGCAAGCCTTGCTCACCGCTGACGCATGGCCGGCTTTCGTTGCGTAATGGCATTTGGCAATTCTGTAGGTCGGGGCCTATGGTCCGCCGCGTTGCGGACAGGGGCGGCCGCAACGCGGTCGGGACGACGTAGGCATGATTGAATCTCTCGTTCTCTCGATCGACGGCATGGGAGGCGACAACGCCCCCGACATCGTTGTCGAAGGGATCAATGTCGCCGCAGGTCGCCGCAACGATGTGCGCTATCTCATTCATGGCGACGTAGCGCGGATCAACGCGCTGCTTGATCGGTATCCCGCCGCCAAGGCGGTTTCGCAGGTCATTGCTGCGGAAAAAGTCATCACTATGGAGGTGAAAGCGAGCCAGGCATTACGGCAGGGCAAAGGCTCAAGTTTGTGGAACGCGGTGCAAGCCGTCGAAGAGGGCCGGGCCAACGCCGTCGTTTCGGCAGGCAACACCGGCGCCTTTATGGCCATTTCCCTGTTTCGATTTCGCGCAATGGAGGGCGTGCATCGCCCGGCTCTGACCACGCGCTGGCCGTCGATCAAGGGTGGCTACACTGTGCTCCTCGATGTGGGCGCCAACGTAGAGGCCGACAGCGAGCAATTGGTTGAATTTGCGATCATGGGCGCGGCGTTCGCGCGTGCGGTTTCGGGCATTGCCAAGCCCAGCGTGGGGCTGCTGAACGTTGGCGCCGAGGAGCAGAAGGGGCACGAAGAGATTCGAGCCGCCGCCGCGCTCATCCGGGCTGCTGGTTTTGATATGGATTTCCGGGGTTTCGTTGAAGGCGATGACATCGCCAAGGGAACCGTTGACGTCGTTGTCACTGACGGCTTCACAGGCAACATTGCGTTGAAGACAGGGGAGGGCACTGCGCGGCTGGTGGCGCACTACCTGCGCGAAGCGTTAACCGGTGGATGGATGGCGAAACTTGGGGCGCTTATCGCCTATCCGGCGTTACGAAAACTGCGTGCTCGAATGGATCCAGGAACTTTCAACGGCGCTGTCTTTCTCGGGCTCAATGGGCTCGCCGTGAAAAGTCACGGCAGCGCCAACGGGCATGGGTTTGCGGCAGCGATTGATGTGGCGACCCTGCTGGCGCGCAGTCATTATCGTGCAGAGATCGCCACGAATCTGACCCGCCTTGCGGCGGCTGAAGCGTCGAATGCCGCGGCTGCGCCGGCTGGAGAAGCGAGCTGATGACGCTCCGCAGCGTCGTCACAGGCGTCGGTAGCTATCTTCCGAAACGCGTGCTCAGTAATCAAGAGTTGTCGCGCCAACTCGACACCAGTGATGAGTGGATCATCGAGCGCACCGGCATCCGTGAGCGCCGAATTGCGGGGAAGGACGAGAAGACCTCCGATCTAGCTATCGCTGCCGCAGTTGAGGCGCTTGCGCACGCAGGGCGCGATGCCAAGGATGTTGACTTGGTCGTCGTCGCGACGACGACGCCGGATCTGACGTTTCCCGCAACCGCCGCGCGCGTGCAGGCGGCGCTTGGCATTCCCGCCGGTGCGGCGTTTGACATTCAGGCGGTGTGCTCTGGATTTGTATTCGCACTCACCACGGCGGACAACTTCTTGCGCCTCGAACAAGCGCGCTGCGCGTTGGTGATCGGGGCCGAGACATTTTCTAGAATTGTTGACTGGGAGGACCGCACGACGGCGGTGCTGTTCGGAGATGGCGCCGGCGCGGTGGTGCTGGAAGCTCAGAGGGGCGAGCGCGGCGTGCTGTCGACTTTTATTCGAACCGATGGGCGCATGCACGACCTGCTCTACGTCGATGGCGGCCCCTCGCAGACGCAGACCACCGGCAAGGTGCGGATGTCCGGCAATGCGGTGTTTCGCCAGGCGGTGGAGCATATTTCAGGTGCGATGCTTGAAGCGTGCGCGCGGGCCGGTGTCAGCATCGATCAGGTCGATTGGTTCGTGCCGCACCAGGCCAATCAGCGGATTCTTGACGGCGTAGCGCGCAAACTGGGGGTCGATGTTGACAAGGTTGTCTCCACCGTCGCCCAACATGGCAACACGTCCGCGGCCTCGGTGCCGTTGGCGCTTGACGTGGCGGTCCGCGATGGGCGCGTCAAAAAAGGTGACATGGTGCTGTTGGAAGCGCTAGGAGGGGGCCTGACCTGGGGCGCCGTTCTGCTACGAATGTGAAAAGATTGAAATATTTGACCTAAGTCCAGGAGCCGCCTAGCGTTTCTGGGTGCGCGCCTGAGGGCGCGGCGGAGGGGGCTCCGGTGCCGAAGACTGTCACACGAGCGGATCTTGTCGAGGCGCTGGCCGGGCGCACCAACATGCAGCGTGCCGACGCCAATCGTTTGCTCACCCGTATGCTCGACATCGTGCAAGATGCGCTGGTTGAAGGCGACACCGTGAAACTCTCGCGGTTTGGCAACTTCAATGTCCGTACCAAGCGCCAGCGCATTGGGCGCAATCCGAAGACGGGGGAAGAAGTGCCCATTACGCCGCGTCGCGTGGTTACCTTCCGACCTTCGCAGATGTTGCGCGATTTCGTTGAGAAGGGCGGACGCGGGCGCGCCAAGAGCTAACGGGAAGTTGCGTTCGCGCGCCCCATCAAACCCAAGTTCATGTATCGATTTTTTATGCGGCTCTGAACCATGTAACGGCCACGCACAAAACGTGCGGGTCGCGTTCAGAGGCTTAGGATGTGCAGCTGGATATCTGTTGGTCTTGCGGCCGCAAGACCCAGACAGTCCCTTACGCGGAAGGCGTCGATGGAGCCTCACGTGATCGCGCTGTGGCGCGCGCTCTAAGGGTTTCTCAGATGGGCGATTTCATTTTCATTGGCGTCGGCGTGATCAGCTTTGCGCTGCTTGCGCTTTACGTTTTCGGCTGCGGGGGGGCGTGATGGGCTTCGACGCCATCGTCGGCGCCGTCGGCGGCGCATTGATGTTGATTTATCTCCTCGTTGCGTTGCTGCGCTCGGAGAAATTCTGATGACCTGGCAGGGTTGGCTGCAGATCGCGTTCTTGACGGCGGCTGTCGTTGCGCTGGTGCGTCCGTTCGGCGGCTACATGACGCGTGTCTTCACGGGTGAGAAAGTATGGCTGTCGCCGGTGCTTCGTCCGCTTGAGAACGCCTTCTACGCAGTCGCTGGCGTACACGCCAAGCAGGAGCAGGGCTGGAAGAGCTACGCCTTGGCGATGCTCGCCATCAATTTCGCCGGCTTTCTACTGCTTTACGCGATTCTGCGCTTGCAAAATGTGCTGCCGCTCAATCCGCAAGGCTTTGCGGGAGTTTCTGAGCATCTTGCCTTCAACACGGCAGTTTCCTTCGTCACCAATACAAACTGGCAGAGCTATGGCGGCGAGAGCACGCTCAGCAATTTCAGCCAAATGGCTGGATTGGCGGTGCAGAATTTTCTCTCCGCAGCAACGGGCATTGTGCTCGCCGTCGCCTTCATACGCGCCTTCGCCCGCTCGCGAGCCAACGAGATCGGCAATTTCTGGGTCGATTTCACGCGCTGCAACCTCTACGTCTTGCTGCCTGTTTCGGTCGTCTTCGCGCTCTTCTTGGTCTGGCAAGGCATTCCGCAAACGTTAGCTGGCAGCATCACGGCGCACACCCTCGAAGGGGCTGACCAACACATTGCCTTGGGGCCGGTAGCCAGCCAAGTCGCCATCAAGATGTTCGGCACCAATGGCGGCGGTTTCTTCAACGCCAATGCCGCGCATCCGTTCGAAAATCCGACGGCGCTGAGCAACATGGCGCAAATGATTTCGATCTTCGCGATCGGCGCAGCGCTCACGAACGTGTTTGGCCGCATGGTCGGCGATCAGCGCCAAGGCTGGGCGATACTCGCTGTCATGGGCGCATTGTTCCTCGCTGGCGTCGGTTTCTGCTATTGGGCGGAAACACAACCCAATCCGCATCTGACGGCTGTTGGCGTCGATCCGGCCGGCGGCAACATGGAAGGCAAGGAAGTCCGTTTTGGCCTTGCGAACTCCGCGCTGTTCGCGGTCATCACCACGGATGCTTCCTGCGGCGCGGTCAATGCCATGCATTCAAGTTTCTCCGCGCTTGGCGGCATGATTCCACTGATCAACATCCAGCTCGGCGAGATCATCGTTGGCGGCGTTGGTTCCGGTCTTTACGGCATGCTGCTCTATGTGATCCTCGCCATCTTCGTCGCGGGCCTGATGGTCGGCCGCACGCCCGAGTATCTCGGCAAAAAGATCGAAGGCCGCGAGATGCGCCTCACCATGTTGGCGCTTCTGTGTATCCCGTTCGCCATCAACGGCATGACGGCATTGGCCAGCGCTTTGCCCGCGTTACGCGCCCCGACGGATAGCGCGGCCACGGGCGCTGGCCCTCTCAATGCCGGCCCACACGGCTTCACCGAGATTCTGTACGCTTACTCCTCAGCGGCCGGAAACAACGGCTCAGCCTTCGCGGGACTGACGGCGAACGCGCCGTTCTGGAATTTTACGTTGGGGCTGACCATGCTCCTCGGCCGCTTCGCGATGATTGTGCCAATGCTCGCCGTGGCGGGTTCGCTCGCGGCCAAGCAGAAGATTCCGCCGTCTTCCGGCACGTTCCCGACGCATGGTCCGCTGTTTATCGGCCTCGTCGTCGGCGTCATCTTGATTATGGGCGGCCTCACCTATTTCCCAGCGCTAACGCTCGGCCCGATCGCCGAGCAGTTTGAATCGCTCCGCGGCCACTTGTTCTGAGGATCGATCATGGCGCGCAAACCAGTTCCTTCCATATTTGCTCCCGAGATCATCACGCCCGCGCTGGGCGATGCGTTCAAGAAGCTCGACCCGCGATGGCTCGCGCGCAATCCGGTGATCTTCGTCACCGCCGTGGCGGCGGTGATGGCGACAATCTATTTCGTGCGCGACATCAGCTCGGGCGCCAACGCGCTCTTCTCGGGGCAGATTGCGCTTTGGCTGTGGCTCACGGTGGTGTTCGCCAACTTGGCCGAAGCGGTCGCGGAAGGGCGGGGCAAGGCGCAAGCTGAAAGTTTGCGCAAGACACGCAGCGAGACGATCGCCAAGCGCATTCCATCGGTGGACTCAGCGGTGGTGAGCAACGTGCCGGCCCCGGACCTGAAGATCGGCGATTTCGTGTTGTGCGAACCCGGCGACATCGTCCCTGGCGATGGCGAAGTCATCCAAGGCGTGGCGACGATCGATGAAAGCGCCATTACCGGCGAGAGCGCGCCAGTCATCCGCGAGTCTGGTGGCGACCGTTCGGCGGTCACCGGCGGCACGCGCGTACTGTCCGACCGCATCGTTGTGCGCATCACCGCGGAGCGCGGTTCCTCCTTCCTCGATCGCATGATCGCCCTCGTCGAGGGCGCTGATCGCCGCAAGACGCCCAACGAAATCGCCCTCGCGATTTTGCTGGCGGCGCTCTCCATCATCTTCTTGATCGCCGTCGCCGCCATTCCGGGGTTCGCCTTCTATTCGAACGGCGCCATATCCGGCGTTGCTTTGGTGGCGCTGCTGATCGCGCTCATTCCCACGACCATTGCGGGCCTGGTTTCTGCGATCGGCGTGGCGGGGATGAACCGGCTGGTGCGCTTCAATGTGCTCGCCATGTCGGGGCGCGCGGTCGAAGCCGCGGGCGATGTCGACGTCTTGCTCCTCGACAAGACGGGGACGATCACCTTGGGCAATCGCCAGGCGACCGAGTTCCATCCCCTGACTGGAGTTACCGAACAGGAGCTGGCGCAAGCCGCGCAGCTCTCAAGTCTTGCGGATGAAACCCCGGAAGGCCGATCGATCGTGGTGCTGGCTAAAGAGCGTCACAATCTACGCCCGCACGACCCATCCGAAGCCAAGGCGCGCTTCATTCCATTCACGGCGCAGACGCGGATGAGCGGCGCCGATTGGGGCGGCTCGAAAATCCGCAAAGGCGCTGTCGACGCGATCGTTGACTATCTCAAGGATCTGAATGGCTCTGAGTGGGCGCCACCGCCGGTGCTGCAACAGATCGCAGATCGCGTCGGCAAGGCCGGCGGCACGCCTATCGCTGTAGCCCAAGACAGGCGTCCGCTCGGGGTGGTTTATCTGAAGGACATCGTCAAAGGTGGTGTCAAAGAACGGTTCGCCGAAATGCGCGCCATGGGTATCCGCACCGTGATGATTACCGGCGACAATCCGCTCACCGCCGCCGCGATCGCCGCCGAAGCCGGCGTGGATGACTTCTTGGCGCAGGCGACTCCGGAGAAAAAGCTCGAGCTCATTCGCGCCGAACAAGCCAAGGGCCGCATGGTCGCGATGTGCGGCGACGGCACCAATGATGCACCGGCTCTGGCGCAAGCGGATGTCGGCGTCGCCATGCAGACGGGCACGGTGGCGGCCCGAGAAGCCGGCAATATGGTCGATCTCGACAGCGACCCCACCAAGCTCATCGAGATTGTCGGCATTGGCAAACAATTGTTGATGACCCGCGGCGCGCTTACGACGTTTTCGATCGCCAATGACGTGGCGAAATATTTCGCCATCATCCCAGTGATGTTCGCCGCGCTTTACCCCTCGCTGGTGGCGATGAATATAATGGGGCTTGGGCAGCATTCCGCGATCCTCTCGGCCATCATCTTCAACGCTCTGGTCATCGTGCTGCTCATCCCGCTGGCGCTCGCCGGCGTGAAATATCGTCCTGCGCCAGCCGCGCAAATCCTGTCGCGCAATCTGTTGATCTATGGCGGCGGCGGCATCATTGCGCCGTTTATCGGGATCAAGATTGTCGATCTCATCGTCAATGCGTTGCATTTGGTTTGAAACGTCATGTCTTATGTTCGCCCGGCGCTTGTTCTCTTGATCTTGTTCTCACTGCTCGTTGGCTTGGCGTACCCCCTGGCGATCACTGGAGTGGCGCAAGCGGTGTTCCCGGCCCAGGCGAACGGCAGTTTGATCACTCGCAATGGGCAGGTTGTCGGTTCGTCTCTGATCGGGCAGAGTTTCTCCCGTCCGGAGTATTTCTGGACGCGCCCGTCAGCGGCGGGACGCGGTTACGACGCGAGTTCGTCTTCCGGTTCCAATTACGGCCCAACGTCGCAGGCGCTCGTTGAGCGCGTGAGAGGCGACGTGCAGCGCTATCGTCAAACTGGCGTCAGTGGCGTTATTCCCGCTGATCTTGTCACAGCTTCTGGCTCCGGCCTCGATCCCCACATCTCGCCGGCGGCAGCGCGGCTTCAGGTCCCGCGCGTCGCCGCAGCGCGTCATCTCAGTGAACGACAAGTGAGCGCACTCGTCGCACAGAGCACTGAGCTGCCGCTTCTTGGTTTCCTGGGTGAGCCCGCGGTGAACGTGTTGAAGCTCAACCTGGCGCTGGATGCGGCAGCGCCCATGACGCGAGAGGCGCATGCCTCAGACTGAACAAGCACGGCCATCGCCAGATGCGCTCTTGAAACTTACCGCGAAAGAGGGACGCGGGCGGCTCAAGCTCTTTCTGGGCGCGGCGCCCGGCGTCGGCAAGACCTACGAAATGCTGCTCGAAGCGCATGCGCGTAAGCGCGAGCATGTCGATGTGGCCATCGGCGTCGTCGAGCATCATGGCCGTGAAGAAACACAGAATCTGCTCAACGGCCTGGAAATCATTCCGCGCCGGCAGATCAGCTATCGTGGCCAAACGCTCAAGGAAATGGACCTGGATGCAGTGCTAAAGCGCAAACCCAAATTGGTGCTGGTCGATGAGCTGGCGCACACCAACGTGGAGGGCGCCCGCCATCCGAAGCGCTGGATGGACGTGCAGGAACTGCTGGCCGCCGGCATCAACGTGTTTTCCACGATGAACGTCCAACATCTTGAGAGCGCCAACGACATCGTTGCGAAGATCACGCACGTGCAAGTGAGGGAGACCGTTCCAGATAGCTTGCTCAATCTGGCGGATGAAATCGAAGTCGTCGACATCACTCCGGAGGAGCTGCAGCAGCGCCTGCGCGAGGGTAAAGTCTATCCGCAGGAAACGGCGCAACGTGCGCTCGCAAACTTCTTCAGTGAGGGCAATCTGACGGCGCTGCGCGAACTTGCCCTGCGCCGCGCGGCGGAG
>JACQAC010000139.1 GCA_016195245.1 Pseudomonadota bacterium | reverse complement strand
CTCGTCGGCGACCCATTGATAGAAGGGATGGCGCTTGGCGGCGGCGACGATCTCAACCTTTGCGGTCATCGGGAAGGTGACATGGTAGGAGGTGTCGCAAAATTCTCGAATCTCTTTGGCGCTGCCGCTTTCCTGTTGGCCGAAGTCGTTGCAGGGCACGCCGAGGATGACGAGGCCCTTCGCGGCCTTGGCTTCGTAGAGCGCTTCAAGGTCGCGGTATTGCGGGGTGAAGCCGCAGGCGCTGGCGACGTTCACGACCAGCACGGCCTTGCCGGCATAGTCGCTGAGCTTGATCTCGCCCGGCTCATCGAGCTTGGCGAAAGAGAAATCGTGTGCGGTGGTCATTGGTCCGGTTGGCTTTTCTGGCCGAAAGGCGGGGGGTTTAGACCTGTTGCCTCGGCGGAGCAATGTATGTGGCGTTCCCATTGGCGGGGTGTTAGGAGCAACGCCGATGCAAGTGCAGCTGCGTTTCCTGATAGAAGCCGCGCGAATTTGACGCCCGGCCCGCGTGGAGCTTCCGCTCCGCGGGACCGGGAGGCATCTGCTACATCCTTTTCGCTCCAACGGAGATTCGGCTGATGGCCGATGAAGCCAGCAATTCCGGTCGCGATTATCGCGAGACTTTGTTTCTGCCCGAGCTGCCGGGCGATCCCTTTCCCATGCGCGCCGGCCTGCCGAAGAAGGAGCCGGAGCGCGTCGAGTATTGGAAGCAGATCGGGCTCTACGACTTGCTGCGGAAGGATGCAGCGTCGCGTCCGAAATTCATCCTGCATGACGGCCCGCCCTATGCGAACGGCGCCATTCACATCGGGCATGCGGAAAACAAGATCCTGAAAGACATCGTCGTCCGCGCCAAGCAGATGACGGGCTTCGATTGCGATTACGTGCCGGGTTGGGACTGCCACGGCCTGCCGATCGAATGGAAGGTCGAAGAAGATTTCCGCAAAGCCGGGCGCAAGAAGCAGGATGTGCCGGCGGTCGAGTTTCGCAAAGCCTGCCGCGAGTACGCGGATAAGTGGATCCCGCTGCAGAAGCAGGAATTCCAACGTCTCGGCATCGAAGGCGATTGGGATCGCTATTACGCGACGATGAGCTTCGATGCGGAAGCGGCCATCGCCGCGGAGTTTTTGCGCGTGGCGAAGACCGGGCTAGTGTATCGCGGTTCAAAGCCGGTGATGTGGAGCCCGGTGGAGCGCACGTCACTCGCGGAAGCGGAAGTGGAGTACGCGGAGAAGACCAGCCCGACGATCTGGGTGAAGTTTCCGATTTTTGGTGTTGGTGTCACCAAAGGTCATCCCGAAAACCAAGGGATCAGACTTCAAGGCGCGTCCGTCGTAATTTGGACGACCACACCATGGACCATTCCAGGAAACCGGGCGATCAGCTTTTCGCCGGAGATCAAGTACGGCTGTTACGAGGTCGAAGAGGTTGAAGCCGGACTTCCGTATGAGCCATGGGTCACGGCGGGCGAACAGCTAGTCGTCGCTGACAACCTCTCGGAAGACGTTCGCCAAGCAGCAAAAGTTGCTCGATGGCGGCGGGTTTGCCCGGTCGATCCGAGACTGCTCGACAGCCAGCATCCGCTCAGGAAGTGGAGCAAGGCCAACGGCGGATATCAGTTTGACGTGCCACTTCTGTCTGGTGCCCATGTAACTGACGGCGCGGGTACAGGCTTCGTCCACACGGCGCCAGGTCACGGCCAGGACGACTTCAACATTTGGAAGGAGTACGAGGTCGCTGGCGACTTGGCTTCGCGTGGGGTTGATCCTGCGATACCGTTCACTGTCGATGCGGAAGGCCGCTTCACAAATCAAGCGCCTGGCTTCGAAGGCCTCGAGATCATCCAGCTCGAAGGCAAGAACACCGGCAAGGATGGGCCGGCCAACAAAGCGGTGATCGATGCGCTGATCGAAGTCGGCGCGTTGCTGGCGCGCGGACAGTTGAAGCATTCGTATCCGCACTCGTGGCGTTCGCATGCGCCGCTGATCTTCCGCAACACGCCGCAATGGTTCATCGCGCTGGATAAGCCGTATGACGCGGGCGGCGGACGTACGCTGCGGCAAGTGGCGCTGGCGGAGATTGAGCGCGTCGATTGGGGGCAGCGGCGCCTCAATGACGACCGCGATCAAAACCGCATCAAGGCGATGATCGAGGAGCGGCCGGATTGGCTGATCTCGCGCCAGCGCAATTGGGGCGTGCCGCTGGCGATCTTTGTGTCGAAGGCCGATGGCGCGGTGCTGCAAGACAATGAGGTCGATGCACGCATTGTGGCCGCGATGAAGCAGGGCGGCGCCGACGTTTGGTGGTCGACGCCGGCTCAAGAGTTTCTGGGCACGAAGTACAAGGCGGAGGATTACGAGAAGGTCGAAGACATTCTCGATGTCTGGTTCGACTCCGGTTCGACGCATGCCTTCGTGTTGGGCGAGCGCGACAAGCCGACGCGGCCGTCATTCCTCAATCCGCGATCAGTGCTGTATCTCGAGGGCTCGGACCAGCACCGCGGATGGTTTCACTCCTCGCTGCTCGAAAGCTGCGCCACGCGCGGGCGCGCGCCGTACGATGAAGTCATCACCTATGGCTTCACCGTTGCGGAAGACGGGCGGAAAATGTCGAAGTCGCTCGGCAACGGTGTCGAGCCGCAGCAATTGGAGAAGGAATACGGCATCGAGCCGTTCCGGTTGCTGATCGCGTCGGCGGATTATCGCGATGAATTGCGCCTCGGCAAAACCATCTTGGCGCAATCGACCGAGATGTATCGCAAGCTGCGCAACACCATTCGGTATTGCTTAGGGGCGCTGAAGGATTTCGACGACACGGAGCGTTTTGGGTTCGTGGGCTACGTGGAAGGACAGGCTGAGGCAAATGCCGTTCTTGCGGCTACAATGCGTGAGCAAGGCATCGCATTCGAAAAAGATCCAAAAGCGGGTTGGCCCCTGTTGGAGCGCTGGCTCTTGCATCGCCTGTGGCAGCTGGATGGCGTGGTGCGCGAAGCGTACGCGACCTACCAATTCCGCGCCGCGCTTTCGGCGATCGTGGAATTCTGCAACGTCGACCTCTCGGCGTTCTATGTCGATGTGCGCAAGGACGCGCTTTATTGCGACGCGCCGAACTCGGTGCGCCGCCGCGCGTGCCGCTCGGCGCTGGATGAAGTGTTCGCGCGGCTGACTGTGTGGCTTGCGCCGATCTTGCCGTTCACGATGGAGGAAGCGTGGCTGACGCGTTTTCCAAACGACAAATCCGTACACTTGCGCCAATTCCCGGAAACGCCGGAAGCGTGGCGTGACGATTTCGTGGGCGAAGAGATGGCGCGGCTCAGGGCAGTGCGCGCGGTGGTGACCGGAGCGCTGGAAGTGGCGCGGCGCGATAAGCAGATCGGCGCGGCGCTCGAAGCAGCGCCGGTCGTTTACATCGCGAGCGAAGACACGCTGGCTTCGCTGAAGAATGTGGACTTCGCAGAGCTCTGCATCACCAGTGGCGTCACGCTGAAGATCGGTGATGGTCCGGCTGATGCGTTCCGCTTGCCCGAGACGCCGGGCGTGGCAGTGACGATCGAGAAAGCCTCAGGCGTGAAGTGCGCGCGCTCGTGGAAGTATTTTGACCCGCTCACCGCCGATCCGAAATATCCTGACATCACGCCACGCGACGCAGACGCCGTGGCGGCGTGGGACGCCGCGCATGGGAGAACGTGACAATTCTCGACCCTTGCCAACGCCGACCTTCGGGCAGTTCGCGCTGCCGCTTTGTTATGCAGTAGTTGCGCTGGGATTTGCTTGGTTGGCTCTTAGCCTGTTTCTGGCTGCCACCACGTTTTCGCAAATGGGTGGCGTTGCCGGCGTTCAAAACTCACAACCCGCATCGTGGTTGGGATCGTTTGCGGCGATTGGCGCGATCGTATCCGGCGGTGGCGCACTGCTCACGCAGGTCATGAAAGACCGGGCGAGGGCTTGGTTGGGTGTTGTGATTCTTGCGGCGGCGGTTGTAGCGCTATTTCTGGCGTCAAGCTCACTCTTGCTCGCGGCCTCATTATTGGCAATCGGTGGCGCCTAGCTGTCAGTGCACGACGTGCGCGACGCAGATCCCCGGGCCTTCGAGGGCGTGGTGACCGAGGCAATAGGCGCGTTCAGTGGCGTCAACTGAAACCGAGAGGCACTGGCGCAGCTGCAGCTGTTGCATGTGCATGCAGTCCTGCGTCAGCGGTTCGTTCAGCAGGTTCGCGACGCGGCGGCCTTCCGAGCCGGTCGCATCGGCCGCGATGATGGCGCCGAGCGTCAGCATATGATCGGTGACCGAGGCGTAATCGGAGCGCTCGTGTCCGCCGCGCCCGCTAGGCGAGTGGCCGTCGCGCCCGGCGAGTGAATCCCAAAAGCCGCGGCCGCCGAAGGCGCTAGCGTCGCGCATCGGACGTGCGCCTTGCGCTCCAATATTCAGCCGCTCCAGCATGGCGGATGTTAACCGCGTGCTGCCGCCGAGATCCACGCGGATGACTGAGGAGACCAGCTGCACATTCGGCGCGGTGCGCGCGTAGTGATCGTAGCGATCGCCGGCCGCGTCGGCGCGTGCGCCATCGGCGCTCGCGGCCGTAAGAATAAGGTCGATGGCTTGATCGGCGCCGTTCAGGTGGCGGCGCGCATAGGTGAGATCGTCACGCAGCATCCGCAGGGTTTGCGCGCGATCGTCACCGCGTAGGCTGCGCTGAACGCCTTGCGCGAACACTGGCGATTGCGCCGCGGTCAGCGCGCCATAAGCGATCCAGCCGCGCGCCACGCTTGCGGGATTGTGTCGCGAAATGCGCGCCAGTGCGGCATCGACTGCGCGACCGCTGCTGATATCGGCGTCGAGCAGGGTGCTGACGTCGTTTTGATAGAGAGCATAATCGTTGAGGGCGTCATGCACCGGATCGGCAAGCGCCGATGTCGAGTAGGCGAGCACGCACGATGCCGTGGCTGCAATGAGAGTGCGCATGCCTCGACCATGCCGCGAGTCCAGTTAAGACGCTGACCAGCAAACGCAGTTAAATCGCATCCAGGTTAACGCGCGTCAGCCATCATTGGATCATTGCGCTGAAACACTCGGCGACGCCGCTGAAGCCGTGCTGCGCAAGGCAAAACGCGTCTTCGTCGGGGCTGTGCGATACGGATGCGCACTGACGGAACTCTAATTGTTCCATTGCGAGACAGGTGCGTGTCGGGGGATCGTCGAGCGCAGCAACAGCGCGCGCGCGCTCCGCAGGTGTTGCATTGATCACGACAAGCGCGCCGAGCGTGAGCGCGCGATCCATGACGCCGGCTCGATCGCGGCGAAGCTGAATGTGGTCGGGCAGCGGCGTGGCGCTGGCGCGTCCCGCCAGCGCATCCCAGAAGCCTACGCCGCCAAACGCGTCGTGATCCCGCAAGGGCGAACCGGCGCCGGCGCCAACGTGAATGCGCGCCGTCAAATCCGGCGCGAGCGCCGGCGCTTGTGCCGCTAGGGCGTGCAATTGCTCATCGCGCACTTGGCGATGCGCGGGATCAAGAGGCGTATTCCATGCCGCGCCGCCGATGGAATTGCCGATGCTTTCGTAGTGGGTAGCCGCCGCACGTAAGCGCGCGACGTCGGCGGCCATCGATGACAGCACGAGTGCGCTCGCTTCCACCGCGCCCGGCGGACGCCGGCGCGCATAGGTCGGATCGCGCTGCAATTGCCGGAGCACTGCCGCGCGGCCAGCTGCGCGAACGCGCGCTTGAATGCCCGCGATAAACGCCGGCGACTGCGCGGCCGTGATCGCCGCGTACGCCAACCTGCCGCGCGCGAGCTGCGTGGGATCGTATTGCGCGGCCCGCATGAGCGATGCGTCCATGGCGCTGGCGGAGCTGATATTGGCGTCCATCGAGGCGCTGACGCCCAGCTGGTAAGCGGCGTAGGGATCGAGAGCGGCGTACAGCGGGGTGACCTGTTGCGCCCCAGCGAGCGCAGCGGAAATCGCGAAGAGGGCGGATGCGAGGGCCAAGCGCATTGCCACAATCTGACGCGGTATTGGGCCAAAACCCAGTGATCTTGCGAGGCGACGCGCCTTGAACGGGCCGCATGGCCCGTTCATAAGCCGACTCATGTTTCGTTATGGGCTCCTTCTCGCGGCCTTCGTGGTCGTTGCCGACCAGATCGCCAAATACATCGTTCTCGGGCCTGGACAGTTCAGCCCGCCGGGCTGTCTTGATCTTGGGGTCAATTGCCGCGTTATCGAGCTAACCTCGTTCTTCGATTTGCGCATGGTGTGGAACCGTGGCGTCAGCTTCGGGCTGATGCGCGCTAACACAGACATCGTGCGCTGGGCGCTGGTTTTGCTATCGTTTGTTATTTCCGGCGTGTTTCTCTGGTGGCTGCGCACCGCTGATCGCCGCCTCACCAGCACGGCGCTCGGCCTTGTGGTCGGGGGCGCGCTCGGCAATGTGATCGACCGCATTCGGTTCGGCGCCGTATGCGACTTCTTCGATTTCAGTGGTCTCTGGTTTCCCTGGGTGTTCAACGTCGCCGACGCCGCCATCACGCTGGGGGCCGTCCTCTTGGCGGTCGATATGGTGTTCTTCACCGAAAGCGAGCCGGGCAAGGGCGCGCCGTGGACGCAGCTCAAAGGCAGGCTTCAGAGCTCCAAGCAGGGGCCGGGGGCTGATTAGGGCGCTGAATTGGGGGTGGATTCGCCCAAGAACCGTCAAGATCGGGGTTGAACGCTCTTTGCTGCAGACCGGCTTGGCGGGAGCCTCACGGCTCAGCTAGAAGGGCGAACAGGGAGGCGGGACGCCTGATGACGACCAGAACGATAACTCTATTGGCGGTTGTGGCCGCGGCTGCCTCTACGAGCGGGTGCGCCAGCATTGGCCATGCCCTCGGCGCTGGCAAGACCTCGCCAGACGAGTTCCGTGTTGTGAGCCAGGCGCCACTGACGCTGCCGCCGGATTATAGTCTGCGCCCGCCGCGCCCGGGCGAGCCGCGCCCGCAAGAGCTGCAGCCAACCGACGAAGCACGGCAGTCGTTGTTTGGACAGGACGTTGGCGCCAGCGCCAGCACCGGTGAACGCCAGCTTGTCACCGACGCGCATGCGGACGCCACGGACCCCAATATTCGCGACACCGTCGATTTCGAAGCGCAGGGGATTGTCCGGCGTAACGAGGGCTTTGTGAATCGCTTGCTCGCATTTGGAAGCTCGCCATCAGGCGCGGCGCCGCTGGATGCGCAAGCCGAGCAGCAACGCCTAGCAGATGAAGACTCAATCCGCCGCGCCACCGGCGGCGGGCAAGTCATCATCCAGCGCGACAGCGGTGGCTTCAAGCTGCCGGGCACCTGATCCTTGCAGAGCGTTGTGCGCCGCGCCGCTGGCGTCATCGCCGCGTGCGCCGCCTTTTGCTTTCTCACAAGTGCGAGTCAAGCGCGCCCATTCGCGCGGCCAGAGACCTTTGCGCTCTTAAATGGACTACAGGTCTTGGTGATTACCGACCGGCGTGCGCCGGTGGTGACGCATCAGCTCTGGTACCGCGTCGGCGCTGCTGACGAACCCCGCGGCCATTCCGGCATGGCGCACTTCTTTGAACACCTGTTGTTCAAGGGCACGCGCCAAGTTCCACGCAGCGAGTTTTCCCGCATCATCGCCCGCAATGGCGGCGATGATAACGCGTCCACCAATTGGGATTACACCGTTTACTACGAGCGTATCGCCCGCGATCGGCTCGAACTCGTCATGCGCATGGAAGCCGACCGCATGCGCAATCTGCAGCTGCCGGAATCACTGATCGCGTCCGAACGTGATGTCATCATCGAAGAGCGCCGCACGCGTGTCGACAACAGCCCGGGTGCAGTGATGGGCGAGCGCATGCGCGCCATGCTGCACCCCAATTCGCCATACGGCACGCCGGTGATTGGTTGGTTGAACGAGATGCAGCAGCTTGATCACGATCGGGCGCTGGAATTTTATCGAACCTGGTACGCGCCGAACAACGCGATCCTAGTGGTTGCTGGCGATATCAACGCCGCCGAATTGCGCCCGATCGTCGAGCGCACCTATGGGCGCTTGCAGCCTACACGCAATCTGCCCGCACGCACTTGGGCGCAAGACCCTCCGTCGGCGGGTCCGATGCGGGTCATCCATCGCGACGAGAAAGTGCGGCAGCCGTCTTTCTCACGCGCCTATCCCGCAGTGAGTTATGAAACGGCTCACAATCGCGAGGCGTACGCGCTTGATGTCGCTATTCAGATTCTGGGTGGCAGCGAAACGAGCCGACTCTATCGCGCGTTGGTCGAAGACCAACGGATCGCGGTCAGCGCCGGCGCTAGCGCCAACACCGACGGCATCGGCGGCGGCAGTGTTTCTGTCGGCGCCACGCCTGCGGAGGGCGTCGCGCCCGAGCGATTAGAGGCCGCGATCGATCAAGTGATCGCGCAGTTTCTACATGATGGACCGACTGAAGCGGAGCTCACGCGCGCCAAGTCGCAGCTCGCCGCGGCCGCGATTTATGCGCAGGACAGCCAAGAAGCGCTTGCCAATATGTACGGCTCGGGACTCGTGCGCGGCGAAAGCATGGACGAAATCGTCAATTGGCCGGACGACATCCAGACGGTGACGCGCGAGCAGGTTGTCGCCGCGGCGCGCAACGCGCTTGTGCTCAACAACTCGGTCACTGGCTGGCTGATGCCGCCGGAGCCTGCGCAATGAGCCCGCGGGCGATTTTGGCCGCGCTGGCGCTCGCGTTGGCTGCGCCATTGGCTTCGGCGCAGCCGCCGACGCCGGCCGTTTCGATCCGCGAGCAGGGCGTGCCGGTGCGCGAAATCGTATCACCGGGCGGCATTCACGCGTGGCTGGTCTCGAATTCGACGGTGCCGATGATCGTGCTCAGCGCTTACTGGCGCGGGGGATCTGCCATTGAACCAACCAACGTCACCGGCGTCACCAATGTGATGGCCGACATGCTGAGCGAAGGCGCGGGCGATATGGATTCGAGCGCCTTTAAAGAGCGCCTGCAGGACCTCAACATGGGCCTCGACTTCGGCGCGAGCTGGGACGGAGTCGGCATGAGCATGACGACGCTCACCGAGAATCGCGACGCTGCCGCGGAAATGGCGCGCTTGGCGCTGATGCAGCCGCGCCTCGACGATGCGCCCCTGGCGCGCATCAAGGGTCAGCTCATGGTTGGCATCCGCCAGCGCGAAACCAGCCAAGGTTACATCGCCAACCTGGCGCTGGATCAGGCGCTCTATCCCGATCATCCCTACGCGAACCGAATTTCAGTGGCGAGCGTGCAGGCGATTGACCGCGCAGCTTTGCAGGAGAGGCGCGCCGCGTTGCTAACGCGCGCGCGGCTTATGATCACCATCGTCGGCGACATCGATGAAGCGAATGCCGGGCGCATGATTGACCACATTTTCGGTCAATTGCCTGAGGGCGCGCCACGTCCAGAGCCTGCTGACGCGCACCTGCGTCCAGCGACGCCGCTCATCTTGCGCCCGTTGCCGCAGCCGCAAAGCCTCATGCTCTTCGCAGCGCCTGGAATCGGTTATGACGATCCTGATTGGATTCCGCTGGCGGTCGCCAACTACATCATCGGCGGCGGCGGCTTTTCCTCTCGCCTCATGGATCAAGTGCGCGAGCAGCGCGGGCTGGTCTACGGCATTGGCACCGGCCCATCAGTGCGCGATCATTCGGCGCTGATCATCGGCTCGGCGCAGACCGAAAACGCCCGCGTTGCGCAGGCTATCGACGTCACCAAGGCAGAGATCGCTCGCTTCTATCGCGACGGCGCAACGCAAGCCGAAGTGAACGACGCCATTACCTACCTGACGGGCTCGTTTGCGCTCGACCTCGATTCAGACGTGAAGATCGCCAGCGTTGTTGGCGGCTATCAGTCCGCGGGCCGGTCGATCGAGTACATCAATCGCCGCAACGCTTTGATCCGGGCGGTGACCTTGGCCGACGTCAACCGCGTCGCGCACCGGCTGTTCAATCCCGACAACTTCACCTTCGTCGTGGTCGGCCAGCCGCCGCTTGATGCGAACGGCCACCTGGCGCCAGCGCCCGCCGCACCGCCGCTGCCGCACGCAACCGATCCCGCCGCGCACTAAGCGACCTCAGCTGACGTAGCGAACACTGGCGCGTCGTGGGTGCGGTGATACACCAGCGCGATAAGAGGAAACGCGATGGCTGATATCGAGAGCTTCCGGGAAGAGACGAGGGCGTGGCTTGAAACCAATTGCCCGCCGTCCATGCGCACGCCGATGGCGGGCGAAGACGACGCCGTCTGGGGCGGGCGCAATTATCAGTTCAAGAACCCTGAGGCCAAGCTTTGGCTCGAGCGCATGGGCGCGAAGGGTTGGACGGCGCCGATGTGGCCGAAGGACTATGGCGGCGGCGGTCTCAACAATGACGAAAACCGGGTGCTGCAGAGCGAGATGCGCCGCATCCAAGCGCGGCCGCCGCTGTTCTCGTTCGGCATCTGGATGCTCGGCCCGGTGCTGCTCGAGTACGCCAACGAAGAGCAGAAGAAGGAATATCTGCCGAAGATCGTGCGCGGCGAAATTCGCTGGTGCCAGGGCTATTCCGAGCCCGGCGCGGGCAGCGACCTCGCTGGCCTGCAAACCAAGTGCGAGGACAAGGGCGATCACTGGCTGATCAACGGTCAGAAGGTTTGGACCTCGTACGCAAACTACGCCGACTGGTGCTTCTGCCTGGTGCGCACCGATACGAGCGTGAAGCACGAGGGTATTTCCTTCGTGCTGATTGACATGACAACGCCAGGTGTCGAGACGCGACCGATTAAATTGATCTCCGGCTCGTCGCCGTTCTGCGAAACCTTCTTCACAGACGTGAAGATTTCCAAGGGAAACATGGTCGGCCGCCTCAATGGCGGCTGGGAAATCGCGAAACGCTTGTTGATGTATGAGCGCACCAACATTTCCGGGTTCGGCTCGAACACGCGCGTCGATGTCATCGATCTGGCGCGCGATCATGTTGGACTGGAGGGCGGCAAACTCGTTGACGCCGATCTGCGCGCCCGCATCTCCGCGCACAAAATGGCCGAGCGCGCCTATGCATTGACTACAGCGCGGGCGCAGGAAGAGGCCAAGGCCGGCGCCAATGTCAGCCACATGGCCTCGATGTTTAAGGTGGCGGGCGCGACGTTGAACCAGGAGCGTTGCGAGTTGATGGTGGAGGCCGCGGGCAATCGTGGGCTCGGCTGGTCGGGCGAAGGCTTTGCGCCTGAGGAGCTTGCGGTGACGCGGAGCTGGCTGCGTTCGAAGGGCAATTCCATCGAAGGCGGCACTACCGAAGTGAACCTGAACGTCGTCGCCAAGCGCGTGCTTGGCCTGAGAGACACGCAATGACCTTCACGCTGAACGAAGAGCAAAGGCTGCTCAAAGACGCCGCCCGCGATTTCTGCAGCGAGCAAACTCCGGTGTCGCGTCTGCGCAAAGAGCGCGATGCGAAGAAGAATGGGCGCGATCCGGAACTCTGGCGCGAAATGGCGCAGATGGGTTGGGCTGGCATCATCGTGCCGGAGGAGTATGGCGGCGCCGGGCTCGGCTATGTCGGCCTCGGCGCGGTGCTAGAAGAGACGGGACGCACCTTGGCGCCGTCGCCTTTGCTTTCCACCGCCATGATTGGCGCCAGTGCGCTGATACTCGGTGGCGGCGACGCGCAGAAGGCCCAATGGCTGCCGAAGATCGCGTCCGGCGAAGCAATCGTAGCGTTCGCGGTGGACGATGGCGCGCATCACGCGCCCGGCAGGTCCGCGCTGAAAGTCGGCGGCGGCAAGATCAGCGGCGAGAAGAAATATGTCGCCGACGGTCATATCGCGGAGGTGTTCATCGTTTCGGGCGCTGACGGACTTTATCTCGTGAAGGCAGATGCTGCGGGTGTTTCGAGGCGCGAATTGTTCACCGTCGATAGTCGCGGCGCAGCGGACGTGACGTTTAAGGATGCGCCCACCGAAGCACTTTCTGGCGGCGCGGCGACGCGTGACGCCGTGCTTGACCGCGCGCGCATTGGGCTCGCAGCAGAAATGCTGGGCCAAGCGCAGGCGGCGTTCGAAATGACCAGCGAATATCTCAAGACGCGCAAGCAGTTCGGGCAAGTGATTGGTGGATTCCAAGCTTTGCAGCACCGCGCCGCCAAAATGTTCACTGAGCTCGAACTCACGCGCTCATGCGTTTACGCGGCGCTCGATGCGCTTGATCGTAACGCGGAGAACGTGGCGGAATATGCGAGCCTCGCCAAAGCGCGCGCCGGAGACACGGTGCACCTCGTGTCCAACGAATGCGTGCAAATGCATGGCGGCATCGGCATGACCGATGAGCACGATGCAGGTCTGTTTCTGAAGCGCGCCCGTGTTGCAGAAGCACTGTTCGGCGGCGCGACCTTCCATCGCGACCGCTATGCGAGCTTGTTGGGTTTTTAGGCTGCCGCCGCCGCCGCGATGTCGGCGTCGAACTCGGCCTTCCATTCGGCGACCAGTCCGCGGGTGTCGTGGTCCCACGGATGGAAGCCGGGGCGATACCAAGCGAAATAGGTCTTCAAGTTGCGCCGAAAGAGACCAGGTGTGCGCCACACGTAGTGCTTCACGGCTTTCGCCGCGTCCTTGTAAGTATAGCCGTCCGCCGTCAGCAATTGCGCGGCGTAGTGCGTAATGTTGCGTGTAAAAAAGTAACTGATCAACGCCATCGCCATGCAGCGGCGGAAGTAGCGTCGAAGCGGAGACCAATCGCGCGTCACGTGCATGAAAACGTCGTAGGCGACCGCCTTGTGCTCGGTCTCTTCAACCGCGTGCCAGCGCCATAGCCGCTCGATGTTTGGATCGACATTGTCGAACAAGTCGCGATGGCGCGCGTGGGCCTCCGCCATCATCGCCGTGAAATGTTCGAGCGCAGTGGTGGAGATCAGCATGGCGATAGGACCGCGCGTGCGCGCGAAAGCGACGCGCTCCTTCATGGAGGCTTCAACTTCGGCGACTGGATATTTGTTGCGGTCAATGAGTTGGTTGAGCGCATGATGCTCCCGCGAGTGAATCGCTTCCTGCGCGATGAAGCCCTTCACATCGTCCGCCAGCTTGCCGCTGACTTCACCGCGATAGTGGCGCACCGCGTCGATGAAGAGCCGCTCGCCATCCGGGAAGGTGAGCGACAAGGCGTTGAACACCGCGGTGCCGACCGGATCGCCGCCGAGCCAATGACCGTTTCTTGCCGCTTCGACATTGAAATGAATGTCGCGCGGCGGGACCTTCACGTCGGCGGGCGTGGATTTCACGATCATAAGAACTTCCGGCTGGACTAGCGCTGAACTGACTTGTGTGGTTTACTGACAAAAATGTCAATAAGAAAGATCGGTAAGATCCGCATCCGCCGTCCGGTCGAGGAGGCGCGCGAGAACATCCTCGCCGCGGCTGAAAAACTGTTGGTTGAACAAGGACCTTTGGCGCTGAAGCTGACGGAGGTGGCCGCCGCCGCGAAGGTCGCCAACGCCAGCGTGCTGCATCATTTCGGCTCCATCGACACCCTGCACACAGCGCTGATGGAGCGGATGGTCCAGCAATTGATCGCCGACCTGCTGGCGATTTCCGACCGGGTTGGTGATGAAGAGGGGCAGCGCGACGCCGTGGTGCGAGCGCTGTTTGATGTGTTCGAAACGCGTGGCGCCGCGCGCTTGGCCGCTTGGCTCGAACTCACAGGCGAATGGAAACGACTGACGCATGTGCGCGAAGCTGTCGCGAGCGTCGTGACGAAACGCGCTGGCTTCGGCGACGTGACCCCGGCGGAGGCGCAAGATCTCGTGCTGGTCAGTGTCCTGGTGGCAATGGGCGCTGGGTTGTTTGGCCGCTCACTCGCGCACTTGGTTGGGCAAGCGCCAGCGCACACGCGCAGTCTTGCCGCCGAACTTCTGCGCGCGCACGTCGTGAAGCGCATGGACAGCTGAAATTGGCAGCGCCGGCGAGACTCGAACTCGCTCTTCCGCAGTGAAAGTGCGGCATCCTACCCATAGACGACGGCGCCAAACAAAGAGGGCGCGCTGCGTCGCGTTGGAGAATGGTCTGGGCGGCTGGATTTGAACCAACGACCTCCTGCTTCCAAGGCAGGCGCTCTTCGCGGGCTGAGCTACGCCCAGACGAAGCCGGCGCCGCGCAGCGCTAGCTGATCTCTCGGAAGGGTCGCGGTCGAAACATTTTCAATCTTCTCGCATTCAAGTTTGTCGAATTGGTGGACAGGGTTGGATTCGAACCAACGCGCCTGCATGCCGGACGAGATTATGAGTCTCGCGGCTTCGGCCTCTCACCCACCTGACGTCACTCCTTCTGCGATGCCCGGCTACGACTCGAACGTAGATTTCCGGAGCCAAATTCCGGCGTCCTACCATTAGACGATCGGGCACAACCCAAGCCTTGGCATGCGCGAGCTTTCGCCCGCGCATGCTTTCAGCCCTTCACGCACACGATCTGGCGCAGCGTGTGCACGACTTCGATCAAGTCGGCTTGCGCGGCGATGACGGCGTCGATGTCCTTGTAGGCCATCGGCGTTTCATCGATCACGCCCGCATCCTTGCGGCACTCGACGCCTTCGGTCGCCTTCACGTGGTCTTCGACCGTGAAGCGCCGCTTGGCTTCATTGCGGGACATCGCGCGTCCCGCGCCGTGCGAGCACGTGCAGAACGATTGCGCGTTGCCCTTGCCGCGCACGATGAACGACTTGGCGCCCATCGAGCCCGGGATAATCCCAAGCTCGCCGACGCCGGCGCGCACCGCGCCCTTACGGGTCACGAACACGTCCTTGCCGAAGTGCTTTTCCTTGGCGACGTAGTTGTGGTGGCAGTTCACCGCCAACTCATCCCCGGTCAGGTCCGGCCATTCGGCGCGCAATGCGTCGAGCACCAGCTCCATCATCGCCTCACGGTTGGCGCGTGCGTACCTTTGAGCCCAGGACACCGCCTTGACGTAGTCGATGAAGCCTTCGCTGCCTTCGGCGAAGTAGGCGAGGTCCTCGTCCGGTAAGTTGATGAACCAGCGCCGCATTTCGTGCTTCGCCCGTTCAATGAAGTACGTGCCGAACTTGTTGCCGACACCGCGCGAACCGGAGTGCAGCATCACCCACACAGCGCCCACCTCATCGAGGCAAAGCTCGATGAAGTGGTTGCCGGTGCCGAGCGTGCCGAGTTGACCGAGCCCTCGTTGGTGCGCCGCCTTCGGGTGGCGATCGATGACGGCCTTGTAGCCATCCTCAAGCTCCGCCCACTTGGCCTTCGCGTGCTCCGGCGGCTCTTTTTGCCAGGAACCGACGTCGTTGCGCCCGCCATTGTCGGAGCGGCCGTGCGGGACGGCTGCTTCAATCGCGGAACGCACGTGCGTCAACGAATCCGGCAAGTGCTCAGCGCGCACGTTGGTGCGCACAGCCATCATGCCGCAACCGATGTCGACGCCGACGGCCGCGGGGATAATCGCGCCGACGGTCGGGATTACCGAACCGACGGTCGCGCCCATCCCCCAGTGCACGTCCGGCATCACCGCGACGTGCGAGTGGATGAACGGCATCGACGCGACGTTGCGCAATTGCGCAAGCGCTTGATCTTCAATCGGCACGCCGCGCGTCCACGCCTTGATCGGCATGCGCTCGGACGCAATCAGTTCGTATCCGGCATCATTGGTCATGGCCGGCCTCCTTTTCTCAGGTGTCGGGTGTCAGGTATCAGGTGTCAGACCGCAGCGTTTTTGCTGACACCTGACATCTGGTTGCTGACACCGGTTCAACGGCCTGGAGCACATACGAAAAACCCCTCCAGGCCGCGCCTTGGAGGGGTTTTTCATGCTCCGATGTCCGAAGAATCAGCCGCTGAAAGTCCTCCACGCGCACGCGATCCGTTGCTCGTCACGCAGTGCGACGGGCATTGGATAGCTGGCGAAGAGGTTCTTTATCGACGACATGACTTCCTCAGAAGGCGGCGCGGATATCATGCGTGAGATGTATCAGTCCGGCGAGCTGCAGAAGCTATTCGGGAAGTAGGCGCGTCAATTCTGGGAGGGCTGGTTCTGGTGCCGGCCTTTTTTGTTCCTGAAGCAT
>JACQAC010000138.1 GCA_016195245.1 Pseudomonadota bacterium | reverse complement strand
GGGGCGCGCACCAAGCACCAACCCCCCAACCTTTTTGCGCACGCTTCGTGCGCGCCCCGCTCTCCCACTTTTGAGAGCCGAACTTTCTGCTTCGTTTTTCCGGTTGAGGGAAAACCGCGATGACGCACGTCCATACTCACCTCACCCCTTGAACGGGGAGAGATGCGCTCAATTCCGCAGCGTCCCGCCCGTCGCCTTCATCACGGCGCTCACCACCTTGGCGCTCGCTGCTTCGATGTCGGCATCGGTCAACGTCTTATCGCGCGGCTGCAACGTCACTTCGATGGCCAGAGATTTCTTCCCCGCCGCCATCCGCTCGCCGCGATAAACGTCGAACAGCGAAACATCGCTGATCAGCTGCTTATCAGCGCCGAGCGCGGCGCGCGCCACATCCGCCGCCGCCGTGCCGTCATCGACGATAAACGCGAAATCCCGCGTCAACGGCATCAGATCGAGCTTCTCGAGCGGCGCTTTTGTGCGCCCATTCTTGGCACGCGGCTGCGGCAACGCATCGAGCAAGATCTCGAATGCCAAAACCGGCGCCTCGACATCCAACGCCTTCAAGGTGCGCGGATGGATTTCACCGAAGATCGCCACCGCCTTATTGCCTAGCCTGAGCGCGCCCGCCCGCCCCGGCCGCCACCAAGCCGGCACATCGCTCGACGTCTGCAGCGAGGCAACCGGCGCGCCGATGGCTTCGAGCACCATCAGCACGTCGCGCTTCACATCGAAGATGTCTGGCTGTGGCGCCGCGCGCCAATGCCGCGGCGGCCGCGCGCGCCACACCGCCGTGATGGTGCGCTCCTGCCCGCCATCCGACGTGCTGCGATAAATCGGTCCGGCCTCGAACAAGCGCGCATCGTCGAAACCGCGATTGGCATTCTGCTGCGCAGCCACAAGCAATGCCGGCAGAATCGACGGCCGCATGCAATCGAGTTCGGACGAAATCGGATTGGCGACCAGCATCTCATCACCACCGCCGCCGAACTGCAGCGCCTGCTCCCGCGAGCAGAAGCTCCAGGTCACCGCCTCGAAATAACCAAGCGCCGCCGTGGCACGCTTGCCCAATCGCGAGCGGCTCTCGCCCACACTTGCCGGCGGCGCGCGGAAGCCCTGCGCACGCGGCGGCTCCAGCGTCGGCATCTTGTCGAAGCCCTCGATGCGCGCGACCTCCTCAACGAGATCAGCCGGCCCCACCACATCACGCCGCCAGGTCGGCGGCTGCACCACGATGCGCTTTGAGCCCTGCCCCTCGGCGCTGGTCTCGAAGCCCAGATCCTTGAGCACCGCGCGCACCCGCGTGGGCTTCACATCGATGCCCGAAAGCGTGCGCACGCGATCGGGATCGAAGGTCACCGGCGGCGGCGCCGCCGGAATCTCGCCGGCCAACATGATCTCGCTCGGCTCACCGCCGCAGAGGTCGAGGATCATGCGCGTCGCCAGCTCAACGCCCGGCACAATGAAGCCAGAGTCGACGCCGCGCGCGAACCGATATTGTGCATCGGTGGTCAGCGCCAGCGCGCGGCCCGTTTGGTGCGTGATGGTCGGATCGAAATAGGCGCTCTCGATCAGCACATCGACGGTTGTCTCGGTGCAGCCCGAATATTCGCCGCCAATCACGCCGCCCAATCCCAACACGCGCGCATCGTCAGCGATCACGCACATCGTCGGCGTCACGTCATAAACTTTGCCGTTGAGTGCTAAGAAGCTCTCGCCTTCGCGGCCCATGCGCGCGCGCACTGTGCCGGAGAGCTTCGCCACATCATAAACGTGCAGCGGCCGCCCGCGGTCATGGGTGATGAAATTGGTGATGTCGACCAGCGCGCTGATCGGCTTCTGGCCAATCGAGCGCAGCCGCCGTTGCAGCCATTCCGGTGAGGGCCCGTTTTTCACGCCGCGAATGAGCCGCCCCGCGAATGCGGCGCAGGCTTGCGGCGCCTCAGTTCCGACCTGTTGCGGCGAAGGGTAACGCCCCGGCACAGGCAGAACTTGCTTGGTCGTGTGCTTTCCCAGGCCAGCGGCGGCGAGGTCGCGCGCAATGCCGACAACGCCCAGCCAATCCGGGCGATTGGGCGTCACTTCGATATCGATCACCGGATCATTCAGGCCGAGCGCTTCCGCCAGCGGCGTGCCGACCTTCAAACAGTCATCGAGTTCGAAAATGCCGTCGGCGTCGGTGTCGAGTTCAAGCTCGGCGCCCGAGCACAACATGCCGTTGGAAATTGCGCGCGACCGTGAAGGCCTTGAGCTTCTCGCCGGCATCCTCGACGCCTTCGACCTCAAGCCCAGTCATGGTCATGCGCTCGACGATGTCGCCGACACTCGCATCGGTCGCGAGATGTTCTTTGAGCCAGGAAAGCGTGAACTTCATCAGCCCACTCCCTGCGCCAAGCCCGGCAACAGATACGGGCTAAATCCGTAATGCTTCAGCCAACGCGTGTCCGCCGCGAAGAAGTCGCGCAGATCCGGCATGCCGTATTTCAGCATCGCCAAGCGATCGATGCCCATGCCGAACGCATAGCCTTGGTACTTCTCAGGATCGATGCCGCAATTCTTGAGCACGTTCGGATGCACCATGCCGGAGCCGAGAATCTCCAGCCAATCGTCGCCAGCGCCGATCTTAATCGTACCTCCGGAGCGATCGCAGCCAACATCAACTTCCGCGCTCGGCTCGGTGAACGGGAAATGGTGCGGGCGGAACCGCAGGCGCACATCATCGACTTCGAAGAACGCTTTGATCGCCGCCATCAGCACGCTGCGCAGATCAGCCATGGTCGACGTCTCGTCGATCACCAAGCCTTCGATCTGGTGAAACATCGGCGTGTGCGTGGCGTCGGAATCTTTGCGAAACGTCCGCCCCATGCAGATCATGCGGATCGGCGGCTTCTGCTTCAGCATGGTGCGCACCTGCACCGGCGAGGTATGCGTGCGCAGCACCATGCGTTCGCCGTCCGCGCCCTTCGCGTTCATGAAGAAGGTGTCTTGCGTCTCTCGCGCAGGATGATTCTTCGGGAAGTTGAGCGCGGTGAAATTGTTGAAGTCGGTCTCGATGTCCGGACCCTCTTCGACCGTGAAGCCCATCTCACCGAAAATCTGCGCCAGCTCCTCCATCACTTGGCTGACCGGATGGATCGTCCCCAACCGCGGCTTCACCGGCGGCAGCGTCACATCCACCGCCTCGCTCTGCAGCTGACGGTCCAGCGCCGCCTCCGCGAGCGTCGCTTTTTTGACCACGATGGCTTCGGAGATTTTGTCCTTCACGCTGTTGAGCGCCGCGCCGAACGTCTTGCGCTCATCCGGACTCATCGAGCCCAGATTTTTCATCAGCGCCGAAATCGCGCCCTGCTTGCCGAGCGCATCCACGCGCACGGCTTCGAGCGCCGCCTCGTCATTCGCCGCTTCTACGCGCGCCATCAGCGTGCGTTCGAGGGTTTCAAGATCAGTGGTTTGTGTCGTCATCCCGCGCTGTTTAGCGGAGGTGTTCGCCAAAACGCAATTTTTCATGGTGCAGCGCACACCAGGCCAGATTCGCTTGTGGCGCTAATGACGCTCTGCTACCCCTGGATGAGGGGAGAACAACTTGAAATTCATCAGCACGTGCTGCCTGGCAGCGCTGAGCTTTATTGTGTCCGCGACAGCGCAGACGCTGCCCAACAGCAATCCGACCGCGCCCGTCGCGGCTACCGCCAACACGGCGAGCCCGGCGGCGATTCACATTCCTGCCGGCACAATTGTCCACGTCGCGCTGGTGGACACGCTCAGTTCGCGCACAAACCACATCGGCGACACCTTCGCGCTGAGGCTCGTCGACCCGATCGTTGTCGATGGCCGTGAGGTCGTGGCCGCCGGCGCTGTCGGCGGGGGCGAAGTCATCGACGCGGCGGCGTCAGGACTGGGCGGACGTCAAGGAAAACTCATCATTTCCGCCCGCTTCTTGGAGATCAACGGTCAGCATGTGCGCATTCATGGCATGCAGCTCACCGCCGCAGGCACGCCACGCGACAACGAAGCGATGGCGGTCAGCATGATCCCTTATGCCGGTGTCATCGGGATCTTTGTTCATGGCGGCGAGATCGACATCCCCGCGGGTGCCAACGGCCCTGCGCGGATCGCGAATGACGTCGATTTCACACCTCCATCCGTACCGCCGCCCGTCTCGACCGAGGCGGCTCCACAGGCCACACCAACAGCCACAAGTCCTTAAGAGAGGAGAAAACCATGAGTTTTGGGAACTTCCGTGTCGTTGTGTTCGGCGCAATAGCAGCCCTCGCGCTGAGCGCCGGCTCAATCGCCGCCGCGCAAGATACGACAACGAGCGCGACACCTGCAGCGACTGCTCAAGCCACGCCGGCGGCCCCGGCGGCGGCATCGGAGGAGCCGGCCCAGGAAGAAAGCGCAACAACGTCCGGCACGATCGGCGAACCGCCGGCGGGAAAAGGAATGGTCGTATTCTTCCGCCCGATGCGCTTTGTGGGCGCGGCTCTAGCGTTCACCACGCGCGAAGGCGAAACCATCCTCGGCTCGATTGGCAACGGCCGCTACATCGCGATCGCGGCTGACCCCGGCGTGCACTCGTACAACATCCGCGGCGGCGAAACGATCCGCATCGAGGTTGAACCGGGCGAAACCTATTACCTACAGCTCAATATCGCCATGGGGCTGCTTTCAGGTCGCGGTGTGCTGGCGCCATCAGATAAGGCAACGTTCGAAGCACATCCGCTGCAGCCATCTCGCGATCAAGCGCACGCTCAGCCAGGCCAGCAATAACTCGGTATCGAACACAAAAATGGGGCGCAGCTAACGCAGCTGCGCCTCAACGTTTTTCGACGAATGCGCGCTTACTTCAGAGCGGCTTGGGCTTGCGCAACAAGACCCTTGAAAGCCGCCGGCTCGTGCATGGCGATATCGGCCATGACCTTGCGGTCGAGTTCGACACCCGCTTTGGCGAGCCCGGCGATAAATCGCGAATACGTCAGGCCCTCTTCGCGGACAGCCGCGTTGATGCGCTGGATCCAGAGCGCGCGGAATTCGCGCTTCCGCACTTTGCGGTCGCGGTACGAATAGTGCGCGGCCTTCTCGACGGCGGCGTTGGCCGTGCGGAAGGTTTTCGAGCGACGGCCGTAAAAGCCCTTCGCCTTCTTCAGAACTTTCTTGTGACGGGCGTGAGCGGTGACGCCCCCTTTGACGCGAGCCATTTCAAATCTCCATCAGTGTCGGGTAAACGCCGGCGCTATTTCAGGCCGTACGGAATCCAGAGCTTCACGCGGTCTGCGTCGGGCTTGGCGAGCTCCGACATGCCGCGGTTCTGACGGATGTATTTGGCGTTGTGGCTTGAGAGGCGGTGACGCTTGCCCACCGCGCCGGCCATGACTTTGCCCGTTGCGGTGACCTTGAAGCGTTTTTTGACGCCGCTCTTGGTCTTCAGTTTCGGCATTTCATCCTCCTGGGATCAGGGCGGCCCGGACCGAAATCCAGGACGCAAAAAGGGCCGCCACGGCATGCCGTTTCGCCGGGCCACCCAAAGAAGGCGGGGCCTGTAGCATGGGGCCCCGCTTCCCGGCAAGGCGTCCTGAGGGCTAGATTGGGGTTCGGAGAAGCCCATGCGGACGCCCCACAGCCTGAAGGAAGCAAAAGAAGTCCTCCATGAGGAGAAGGTCAAAGTAACCTCCTCGCTTTCGGCCCTTGCCGGCTCGCGCTGGCTGATGGCGATCCTGGCGACGTTCGCTTTGGCCTTCGGGCTGCACTCTCTCTATGCGCCGGGCCGGTTGCCGACGATCGGCGGCCTCTCACTCGCACAGGTTGGCTTGCCCTCTGGCGTGGATTTCGGCGTCGTCGGCGAACAGGCGCGGCAGGCGCAAGAAGCTGCACAACGGCAAGACGTCGGCGGTCACGTCAGCCAGATCATCGATCAGCACGCGACCTACATTCCCTACATCAACTATGCCGGTTTCGCGCTCGCGCTGATCCTGCTGCTGATCAATATGACCATCATGACCAAGCGGCGGCGCCTCACGCGCGGCTAGCCGCGGCGAAAGCCGAAGCGATAGGCCGGCTTGGCGCCGAGTTCGGCTGTCGGCCATTCCGCCCACGGTCCGGGGCTCACGACAGCTAGCGTCACTGAC
>JACQAC010000137.1 GCA_016195245.1 Pseudomonadota bacterium | reverse complement strand
GCATCGAAGGTCCGTGGCAGGCTAGCGAGCGCGTTCTGGCCTGCATCGACCCGACCCCGGGCGCGCTCACGGTGATCCGCCGCGCCAAGCGGCTAGCGGACCGGCTCCGCGCGCCCTGGGAAGCGGTGAGTGTCGTCACCGCCGACAGCGAACGCGCTTCGAGAGAATCGCGCGACGCTTTGCTTGAAGCGTTCCGTGTGGCGGAAGAGTTGGGCGCCAGCACGCGTTCGCTCACGGGCGATGATCCGGCTGAAGAAATCCTCGCTTATGCGCGCGACCAGAATGTCACCCACATCGTTGTGGGCGCCGCGTCCCGGCCGCTTTGGGTTGAGCTCTTCCGTGGCTCCATCATTCGCCGCCTTGTACGCGGCGCTGAAGACATCGCGATCGAGATTTCCCCGCATCAAGCACGCAAATCGCTTGCAATGCTTGGCGACGTGCTGCGACCGCCGCCCATCGGCGAGATCGGCGGCTACGTCGGCGCGACCGTTCTCGTGGCGTTGGCGACAGCGCTTGCCGTGGGGCTCGACCAGCTGAGCGACGTTCCAAACATTTCGCTCGTGTTTGTCCTGCCGGTCATTGCCGCGGCGGTGCGTTATGGGATGGCGGTGTCAATCTACACCGCGATCATTTCCGCTCTCGCGTACAATTATTTTCTCATTCCGCCTCTCTACACGTTCACGATCGCCGACCCGTCAAATATCTACGCCAACGTCTTCTTTGTCGCCGTGGCCATGCTCGTCAGCGGCGTTGCAGCGCGCTCCCGTGCGCAAACCCTGATCGCACGCCGTCAGGCGCGGCGCGCCGCCGATCTGGAGAGCTTCGCGCGCAGCCTTGTTGGCGCCGAGAGCGAGTCCGACATTGCCGCCATCACGGCGGAGACCGCGTCCAAACTGTTATTCGCGCGCGTCGTTGTCTTAGCGCCGACCGCCGGCGCACTTGATCCGATCGCCGAAGCGCCCGGTCCGGAAATGCTTGGCGTGGATGACCTTGCAGCCGCGCAGTGGGCCTTTGTTCATCGTCGCCCCGCCGGACGTGGCTCGGACACGCTGCACGGTGCGCGCTGGCTCTTTATGCCTGTGCCGGGCGAACGAGGCTTCGTGGGTGTGTTGGGCGTGCGCCCACTGGATGAAGCGGCGCGCCTCGATCCTGAACAGGGCCGTGTTCTCGATCTTATCGCTGCGCAAGCGGGTATCGCGCTCGACCGCGCACGTTTCGCCCACGACGCCGCCGACGCTCGCGTCGAGGCGGAAAGCGAGCGGTTGAAGGGAACGCTCTTATCTTCAGTATCGCATGACCTGCGCACGCCGCTCGCGACGGTGCGCACGGCGATCGAAAGCTTGCAGCAGTTTGCCCACAAGCACGACGCTGAAACCCGCAAGGAGTTGTTGGACGTTGCTGTCGCTGAGGTCCGGCGTCTGCAACGGTTCATCGAGAACTTGTTGGATATGGGCCGTTTGGACGCTGGCGTCGTCCGCGCCAAGCGAGAGTTGATAGAAGCCGCGGACCTTGTCGAGCAGGCAGTTGAACGCACCAAAGTAAGCCTGGCCGGCAAAATCGTGTCGCGCGATGTTTCCTCGGCGTTGCCTCGTATCCTGGCTGACAGCGCGCTGGCCGAGAGCGCGCTGGCGAACGTGTTAGAGAATGCCGGGAAGTATTCGCCGGAGGGGTCGAAAGTTGTCATTCGTGCCTTCCGGAAAGATCGGCGCGTCGTCATTGAGGTTCTGGACGAGGGTGAGGGTTTTCCTCCTGCTGCGCTGCCGCGCCTCTTCGATAAATTCGAGCGTGGCGTCGAAGGAGACGGCCGCCCGGCCGGCACCGGGTTAGGATTGGCGATCGCGCGGGGATTTCTGGAAGCGCAGGGCGCCCTTATCGAGGCGGCCAATCGCGCCGACCAGCATGGTGCGAGTGTGTCGATGTCGTTTCCGATTGAGGAAGGCTAGCACATGACAGTGAATGCCCAGCGCATTCTTGTTGTAGAGGACGATCGGCCGCTACGGACGACGCTGACCGCCACTTTGCGGGCAGAGGGTCATGTCGCCCTCGAGGCGGGAAGCGTTTCTGAAGCAAGGCGGCAAGTGGGTGAAGCGAAGCCAGACTTGATCGTGCTCGATCTGGGCTTGCCGGACGCGGACGGCATGGTCTTGCTGAAAGAGCTTCGCGCCGCCAATGATCTTCGGCCCATACTCGTACTCACCGCGCGCGGCGACGAGGCGGCAAAAGTCGCGGCGCTCGATGCCGGCGCCGACGATTATGTAACAAAGCCATTCGGCGTGCCGGAATTGCTGGCGCGCATTCGCTCTGCGTTGCGCCATGGCGTGCAGGTCAAAGGCGCGGCGCCCCTTATCAGAAGCGGCGACGTCGAAATCGATCTCGCGCACCGCTCAGTGCGCAAAGGCGGTCAACCCGTGAAAATGCCGAGGCGTGAGT
>JACQAC010000136.1 GCA_016195245.1 Pseudomonadota bacterium | reverse complement strand
CGACGCCCTCTGAATTAATGGGCGCGAGTGCGCGTCTTAACAACGCGCTCCGGCGTTTTGGCTCTGGCTGGTGCATTCACGTCGAGGCCCGCCGCGCGCCCGCGCCCGGCTATCCCGACGCGACATGGCCCGATCCGCTCTCCTGGCTGATCGATGAGGAACGGCGCGCGGTGTTCGAGACGGCGGGCGCACGCTTTGAGAGCCGTTATTTCTTGACCTTGACATGGCTGCCGCCGGCGGAGCGCCAGGGCAGGCTCGAGAAAGCGCTGTTCGAAGGCGGCGAGACACAGGCGGAAGTCGCGGTCGACTACCGATTCCAATTGCAGCGTTTCATTGAGGAGGCCGATCAGCTGATGGCGCTCTTTGAAACCATGATGCCGGAGGCCGCCTGGCTCTCCGACGAAGAGACGCTGAGCTACCTGCACGATTGCATTTCAGACCGTCCCCATCGCGTCGCGGTCCCGCACGCGCCATTCCATCTTGATGCGCTGTTGCCGGATGCGGCGTTGACGGGAGGGCTCGCGCCCAAGCTTGGACGCCATCAGCTTATGATCATTTCGGTGCGCTCGTTCGTCACCGAGACCGAGCCAGGCTTGCTCGACGCACTCAACCGCTTGCCGATTTCGTATCGCTGGGTGACGCGTTTCCTGCCGCTTGATCGGGAGGAGGGGCGTAAGCAACTCGAAATCATTCGCAAGCGCTGGTTCGCCAAGCGCAAGGGATTGCTGACGCTGCTCCGGGAGGCGCTCTTCCGCGAAGAAGCAGCACTCATGGACAATGACGCGACCAACCAAACCGCCGACGCTGACCTCGCGCTACAAGAACTTGGCGCTGACGCCGTCAATGCCGGCTACTCGACGCTGACGATCACGATCGCTGAGGAAGACGAGGAACGCGCCGCTGATGTCGTTCGGCAAGTGCAGCAGGTGGCGGACGGTCTTGGCTTTGTAACGCAGGTGGAAAGCGTCAATGCTGTTGAGGCCTGGCTCGGCTCATTGCCGGGTCACGCTTATGCGGACGTGCGCCGTCCTATCCTGTTGAGCCCATCGCTTTCGCATCTCTTGCCGATGAGCGCTGTGTGGGCGGGAGCACGTCACAATACACATCTTGACGGCGCCCCGCTCATGCTCACCGCGACCGATGGCGCAACGCCATTTCGCCTTAATCTCCATGTCGGCGATGTCGGTCACGCGATGATTGTCGGTCCGACTGGCGCCGGCAAATCGGTTCTGCTGGCGACGCTCGCCGCGCAATGGCTGCGCTATGCCGGAGCGCAAGTCTATATCTTCGACAAAGGCCGCTCCGCGCGCGCGACAGTGTTGGGGCTTAGCGGCGACTTCTTCGATCTAGGTGAAGAAGGCGCGCTCGGATTGCAGCCGCTCGAATTGATCGACAATCCCCGCGAGCGCGCCTGGGGGCTCGATTGGATCTGCGATCTACTGGCTGCTGGGCATGTTTCCATCACCCCGGAACTCCGAGCGGAGCTTTGGCGCACGCTTGAGATTTTGGGGGCGCGGACACGAGAGGAGCGTACGCTTACTTTGTTCGCCGCGCTGGTTCAGGATCGCACGGTTCAAGCAGCACTCGCGCCCTACACCCAAGCTGGGCCTTATGGGCGCCTGCTCGACCTCGATCATACCTCGCTCGGCTTTGGCCGCGTGCAGGCCTTCGAAATGGACGACCTCATGCGCCGGCCCGCCGCGATTGGCGCTGTGCTTGGTGCGTTGTTTCACGTCCTGGAGCGGCGCTTCGATGGCAGCCCCACGCTGCTCATCCTGGATGAGGCGTGGCTCTTCCTCAAAGACAGCGGTTTCGCGGCTCAGATTCAGGATTGGCTGAAGACACTCAGGAAACGCAACGTCGCCGTGTTGTTTGCGAGCCAGGAACTCGCGGACGTCGAAACTTCGCCCATCGCGTCCACGATCATCGAAGCGTGCTTGACGCGAATCTTTCTGCCTAACGACCGTGCGCGCGAGCCGCGCTCGCGCGCTTTCTACGAACGCCTTGGCCTCAACGCGCGTCAGATCGATTTGATCGCCAATGCGACGCCCAAGCGTGATTATTATCTCACCTCCCGCGAAGGCGCTCGCGTGTTTGAACTGGGACTTGGCCCCGCAGCACTTGCGTTCGTCGGCGCTTCGCGTCCGGAAGATCATACCCTGATCGATCGCGTTCTTGAGGAAACCGGAGCGCATGGCTTTGCCGGCGCCTGGCTCGAGGCGCGCGGCCTGCGAGAGGCCGCCGACGCCGCTCGGCGCTTTGCGGCCGTCATTGCCAACACCGGCGCGGACACATCTGTTGCGTTGGTCGCTGCCCAATGAAGGAGGGGAAGATGAAGAAGAGATGGGCTTTATTATTGGCCACGGTCGCCATGGCGGCCATGTTGGGACGAGCCGCGCCTGCGCGCGCGATCACAGTCATCGATCCAACCAATCTCGCCCAGAATATCCTGCAGGTCGAACACGCGGTCGAACAAATCCACAATCAGGTGCTTGAGATTGAGCAGCAAGCCCGGATGCTGGCGACAAATCCGCTGCAGCTCTCGCCAGAGCTCACCCAGTCGATCGCGCAGATGCGCCAGCTTCTTCACACCGCGCAAGGCCTGGCGATGGACGCTCAGCAAATCGGTCACGATCTCAAGGCGCTCTATCCCGACACCTGGGCCAATTTCGATTTGGACCAGGTCGGCGCACGCACCCAGCAATGGCTTGCCGAGGATCGCGCATCACTGGAACGATCGATGCAGGCTGAGGCCGCGGCGGCTGCGCAAATCGAGGCGACGCAGAATCGCATTGGCCAAGCGCTGCAATCGTCATCGGATGCGCAAGGCCAGACCGGCGCGGTTCAAGCCTCCAATCAGCTGCTCGGCATCAACGCGGCGCAGCTCACAGAAATCCATGCCTTGTTGGTGGCGCAGGGGCGCGCGCTCGATACCGAGCGCATGGAACGTGTGGCGCGTGAACAGCGCGCGCAAGAAATCACCCGCCGTGCTTTTCCGACCCAATCGAGCGGCGCGCTAACCCCAGCGCGCTCGGCCTTCGACGAGTAGGCGCGCGGCATGTTCTTCCGCAAAGTTCTGTTCATCGGCTTCTTCGCGTTTCTCGTGAATAATTGGGATCACCTCGCCACGGTGATTAATCAGAGCGGCGCCATGCTGGGCCTCAAGGCAGGCGGCGGCTCGATGAGCATCGCCGATCTACACAATCCCGGCCGCGTCGCGCGCATCGGCGTCGACATGTTCGGCAGGACCGTGGCCTTGGGCCAGGGCATGAACATCATCACCGATTTCGTGCCGCTCACGACCATCTTCCTCGCGGCTGTGTTCGCGATGCTTGGCTTCTTCGTGCTGGCGCTGCAGCTCTTCGTCGCGCTGATCGCCTTCAAGCTTGGCTCACTCGCGGCCTTCGTGGCCTTGCCCTGGGGCGTGTTCAACGGGACGTCTTGGGTGGCCGAGCGCCCGCTTGGCTGGGTTGCGGGTTCGGCGATCCGTCTCTTTCTCCTGGCGCTCATTGCATCGGTTTCGATCACCTTTGTCGCGAGTTTGCCGGCGACGCTAACGCTCGACGCCGGTGGTGCGCTCAATGTGCTGCTGTTTGGTCTGACCGTCCTCGCGCTCGCTTGGTTCGGTCCCATGCTCGCGAGCGAAGTGATGCAAGGCCAGCCGCACCTTTCAGGCGCCGACAGCGTGCGCGCCGGGGTTGGCGCTGCTTTCACTGCCGCAGGCGGTGTGTTCCTCGCGGGGTCTGCGATCAGGAACGTGAGCAGTGTCGTGCGAGGCGGTTCGCACGCCTTGGCAGGACGAGGCCGCGGTGGCGGCAGACCGAGCGGCGGCGGCGGACAACGTGCAGCGCAGGTCAATTATGCGGCGATGCAGCCAAAGCCTGCCGCGTCGAACCCGTCTTCGGGGAGCAAGCCATGAGTTTTCCATTTGGATCACCGGCGAAATCCTTTGCCCCAGAGGCGCCTGACACGCCCTATCGGCGCGCCCAGCAGGAATGGGATGCGCGCATGGGGTCGGCTGTGCTCTCGGCGCGGGCTTGGCGTCGCATCGCTTACATCTGCTTGGCGCTCCTTGCGGTTGCGTGTGTGTCGCTGACCGCTGTCGCTCTCCAGAAGCGCACATTCGTGCATGTGGTCGAAGTCGATCCGCAGGGGCAGGTGATGAGCGTCCGTCCCGCCAATGGAAGCTGGACGCCAACCGAAGCGCAAATCGCCAGCCAGCTCGGACGCTTCGTGCGGCTGGTGCGCTCGCTCCCGACCGACGGCGTCGTGTTGCGCGAGAACTGGATGGAGGCGTATCGGTTTCTTACCCCGCAAGCGGCCGCGCATCTGAACCAAATCGCCCGCGGCGACGATCCGTTCCTGAGTTTGGGCCGGGTCGGGCGCACAATTGCGGTGCGCTCGATTCTGGCGCGTTCGGACCATTCTTGGGAAGTCACCTGGATCGAGCGCAACACCAACGAGACCGGAACGACGGACCCGCAAATCTTTTCCGGCGTCTTCACCGTCACCACACGGCCACCCCGCGATGCCGACGACATCGCCGTCAACCCGCTTGGTCTTTTGATCTCCGATTTTTCCTGGAGCCGTGAACGATGAAACGGTCTCTCATGCTCGCGACGGCGTTGATGCTGGCTGCGTCTCCCGCCGTGGCCGATGGACGTGAACGTGAAGTGCATCACCGCGAGGCCGAGGCGCCGCTGCAATCGCTTGCCGCGGCGAACGATGCATCGCGCCAGCGCCCGGCGCGTGCGGTCTTTCAAGGGGCGAGGTTGGTCTATTCCTTCCAGAGCGGCGCGCTTTACGAACTCGACGCCAATCCCAATTATGTATCGACGATCCTCTTGGAGCCCGGAGAGACGCTGAACACGATCGCCGCTGGCGATACCTCGCGTTGGATGGTGACAGAGGCCGAAGGCGATGCCCAGATCGACGGACGCACCATCGTGTTGGTCAAGCCGCAAGCGACGGGCTTGCGCACCAATATCGTGCTGATCACCGATCGCCGAATGTATCTGGTCGAAGCAGTCTCTCAAACCGGAAACATCTATTCGGCGGAGATCGCCTGGTCCTATCCGATTGCGCCGCAAGCGGCGCCGCCAAATCCGGTTGACGCGCTCAATTTCAATTATCGGGTCCGAACCATCCGCGGACGCGCGCCGGATTGGGCGCCCGCGCGCGTGTTTGACGATGGTCGGCGCACCTGGATCGAATTTGCAGTCTACGTCGCTGCCTCCGATATGCCGCCGCTCTTTATCGTGACGGAGGAGGGGGCGGAACTTGTGAATTACCGAGTGCAAGGCCAGCGCTACATGGTCGACCGCATCTTTGACATTGGCGAACTTCGCCTGGGCGCGCGCGCGCCGACCGTTGTACGCATTGAACGCAATCCTCTTGCGCGCCCACCCGCGCGGCCGATGCGTTTGCGGTCCCACCCATGAGTGGCGCCGCTCCTCCATTGGTCTCGGAAGCAGCGCCGGACGTTGCGATCCGGGCGCGGCCGCCGTCGCCAAAGCGGCTGTCACGCAAGGTGCTGTTGTCGGGCGCGCTTGTCGCCGGCGCCATCATCACCATCGCCGTCGTCGGCGGACTGTCCGCGGGTCCGCCGCACGGACGAGCGCGCGAGGAGGCGACGGCGAACGCGGGCGGTCCGCCGGAATCAATCGCGCAAGCTTCATCGCAATATGACGCGAGCAATCTTGTCAGAGAGCATCTCGACGCCGCACCGCCCGCAGACCTGCAACCGTCGCAATTGGCGCCGCCGCAGGATCCCGCCTGGAGCAATCCGACACAAGGCGTGAGCACTGCAAACGCGGCCACGGCGCATCCGACTCCAGATCCGGAAGCGGCGGCGCGTTCCTCTCCCATTCTCTTCGTCCAAGCCAGTCGCGCCCCAGCGCCGTCCGCTGCGCCCGCAACCAGCGATGCGCGTCTCGACGCATCTTTGACCCCGCCCAGGTCGCAATACGAAATTCAGGCCGGCAATGTCATCCCAGCCGCACTCGTCACCGGTCTCAATTCAGATCTTGCGGGGCGGGTGATCGCGCAGGTGACAGCGCCGGTTTACGATTCCGTGACCGGCGCGCATTTGTTGATCCCGCAGGGGGCGCGCCTTCTCGGTACATACGACAATGGCGTGCGCTATGGCGATGAACGCATCCTGCTCACTTGGAACCGGCTCATCCTCCCGAACGGTTGGTCCATCGATCTTCAGCAAATGGCGGGCGCCGACCCGGAAGGCGCCGCTGGGCTCGTCGATAAGACCGACAATCACCTATGGCGACTGGGTGGCGCGGTCGGGCTTTCCGCGATCATCAGCGTCATTGCCAACAATTCGCAAAACGACCGCCGCACGCAATCGTTGTCGCAGAGCCTCGGCGACGCCGCCGCCCAGCAAGCGGCGCAAACCGGCGGGCGCATTGTTGATCGCGAATTGAGTGTGCATCCGACGCTACGCGTGCGGCCCGGCGCCAATGTGCGCGTGCTCGTCACCCGCGACATCGCGCTTCGTCCTTACCGAGAAGCAGGAGGAGGGGATGCAGGCGTGCGAACACCCTGAAGATGCGTTGCCGGAAAACTTCGCTGACGCGCTGCTGACGCGGAAGGAGGCGTCGGACTATCTCGCCAGCGTCGGCGTCCGGCGCAAGCCCTCGACTTTGGCCAAGCTCTTCTCGATCGGCGCCGACGGTCCGCCGTGCCGGCATGACGGCAGGAGGCCGCTTTATCCCAAGCGTCTTTTGCATGAATGGGGTGTTCGCCAACTCACACAATTGCGGCGATCCTCCCGCGATCCGCGGCGTACGACGACCGGCCGTGCATCAAGCCAGGCGCGCCAATGAATCCGCAAACTGACTTGCCGCTGGCGCCGTCGCGCAAAGCTCCGACGAAGGCGACAGGCCATGGCGACCGGCGCGCGGCGGCTCACATACGTAGACATTCGGGCGACCTCGACGCGCCGCACATGCTGACGATTGCGGACATGCCGGTCTATCCCGACGAACTTCATGTCATCGTGGCCGCCATGCTGGCGCAGCTCAGGCCAGACCGGGTCCTGCTCACTTATAGGGCCATCGACGCATGCTTCGGCGTCTCACGCGCCACGGTGGCGCGCCGGGTCAAGGAAGGTTTGGTGCCTGGCGTCCGCATGGCCAATGGCCGTGTGCTCGATGATGGACCGGTCCGGCGTTTCGATCGCATCCAATTGCATTGGCTGTTGCTCGCAGTGCGCTTCGGAAAGAGGCGGGACTGACAGGCAATTGCAACGGAAGCGAAAAGCTCTCTTCACTCAGGATAAAGACCCGGCGTGATGCGCGGCGCGAGTTTAGCCGGGAACGCGAGTCGCCACTCGCCGCGCGCATCCACCGAAGCAATGATGCCCCCTCATCCCGGAGGGCAGCGAGCGCAAGCGGCTTCTTAGCCGTTTTTCTTGCCGGTAATTTTGCCGGTTTATTTGCCGTTTTCTTGGCCCGCGCCATCAGTCGTAAGTCCTATAAATAAACAGCAATATCAAGAGAATAACTGAACTGCGGCGCGATGACAGGTCTTAACACGCAGGCGGGATTGCCGGTCTATTTGCCGGTCCTATTGCCGGTTATCGCGGCTTCGCTTGGCCCGCCTCGGCGCCGATTTAGCCCTTCACCGGCGGCGTCGCTGATCAGCCCTGAACCGATGTCGCTGCCGCTCGACGCTTTTCTTGAGCGCGCAATTCATCCAAAATATCGGCCCACCATTGCAGCATCTCGCGACGCTGCGGCAAATATTGAGCGGCATTGTAGGCAGCGCGGATGCGATCACGTTCGTCATGGGCGAGCTGACGTTCAATCCAATCCTCTTTCCATCCGTGCTCATTAGCTTCTGTCGAGAACATTCGGCGGAAGCCGTGAGTAGTGGTGCGTCCGTGAAAGCCCAGGCGGTAAAGCCCATAGAGCATGGTGTTGTTGGACATGAAGCCTTCGCGCGAATGGCTGGGAAACAGATATGCCGATTTTCCGGTGATCGTGTGCAATTCGCGCAATGCCTCGCACGCCTGGCGCGACATCGGCACCATGTGCGGGTCATCCATTTTCATGCGCTCACCGGGAATGCGCCAAAGCGCTTCGTCGAACGATTCCCGCCAGGCTTCGAACTCGCTCCACTTTGCCGCGCGCAATTCCGTTGTGCGCGGAACCATGAGCAGGGCAAGCAGGATGGCAATGCGCGTTTCGGACTCGCCGTCATAGGCGGCGAGCCTGATGAGAAAGTCCCCGATCTCCCCCCGACCGAGCGCCTTATGATGTTTGGGTCTCGGCGGCGCTTTCAGCGCACCCTTGAGCGGGGCGGCAGGATCGTGCTTGCAAAAATCGGAGGCGATCGCGAACCTGAAAATCGCAGACGAGTATTGCTTCAGGCGCCGCGTCGTTTCGAGGACGCCGCGCGCTTCGACTTTCTTCAACACGGCCAGCATCTCTTTGGGTTCGATCTCTTCGATCGGCCGCTCACCGATGTGTGGAAAGATGTCATCCTCAAGCCTCTTCCAGATTTGGGTTGCGTAAGCCGGCGTCCACTCATGCAAGCGGTTGTCGTGCCAGGCCTTGGCGGCGACCTTGAAGGTGAGCGCCTGGGCCTCCGTCGCGACGAGCTTTTGCCGACGGCGCTCGACGGTCGGGTCAATGCCTTCATCGAGTTGCTCATGGGCGCGGTCGCGGCTCCGGCGCGCCTGCGCCAGCCCGACCTCCGGATAAGCGCCCAGCGCCAGGCATTTTTCCCGGCCCTCGCGGACGAAACGAAGCCGCCAGAGTTTTCCGCCGCTTGGCGTGACCTGAAGAAAAAGGCCGCCGGAATCGTAGAGCTTGTAGGGGCGCTCTCGGGGCTTGGCGGTTCTGAGCTGGATTTCGCGCAGCGACATGGGTGGGGTAGATTTTGGAAAAACTGGGCTATGAGGCGGTGTATCTACCCCAATTTTGATGATATTGGCCGAGACCGAACGATCTCGACTGTACAAAAATCATCTGGTTTTTCAAGGATTTTGGTCGTCTCAGGCCATCTCAAACAAAGCGCTCTGGCGGAGAGGGAGGGATTCGAACCCTCGATACGCTTGCACGTATTCCGGTTTTCGAGACCGGCCTGTTCAGCCACTCCAGCACCTCTCCGGAGCTCAGATCGTTGTTTCGATCACGGTCGCCGCCATCGCACAACTCGTGCGAGCCGTGAGACCGGATCGAAGCAGGGCGGCGGCTGTCGCCCGCGCAGGGTTGCCCCCGCGTCCCGTTTCCAGGAAGGCGGTCGTTTAGGCCAAGGCGCCCGCTGCTGCAATCACCGAACGCGTTTGTCCGTTTCCTCGCAAGGCATCCCGTACGAATACGACCCGCCTTCCTGGCGGTCTGGCTTGGCAGGCGACATCTCGTTCCGCCGTTTGCAGCCTAGGCCGCACGCTCTAGGTCGCCGGACGTTCCGCGCTGCACGCGCAATTGACGCCGCCTAGCATCGGCTGGCGTTCGCGGAAACAATCACCATGAGCCATGAGCATTTTCAGCCAGAGTTGAAGCTGGATCCGCAGGACCTGCGAAAGCTTCGTGCCCGTCTCGAACAAGTTGACGTGGCCACCTTTGATGCCAATCGCCAGCTCCTCGCCCGCACCGTCGGCAGGGTCGACATCAGGAGCTTTCAGCGCCTGGCGTCGTCGGCCGCCCTAGCGCGGGGCCACTGGGTCAAGGCGGCGCTGGAGACTGCTGAGACGGCGCACACTCCGTCCGACGCTGATGGTGTCCTCGATCCCGGTTAGTAGGCGGGGCGAATTCCCGGCTATTCCCGCATTGACGCCCGGCCCCCGCTTCCCTTATATCCCCGCTCCCCGCCCGCGCGAGCTTCGCGCGGGCGTACTTAGTTTTTGGGCGGAAACCATGTTCGCGGTGATCAGGACGGGCGGCAAGCAATACCGGGTAGCCAAGGACGACGTCATCGTCGTCGAAAAGCTGGCTGGCAAAGAAGGCTCGGCTGTCACCTTCAAGGACGTGGTGATGTCAGGCGACGGCAGCGCCGTGAAGGTCGGCAAAGACCTCGCGGGTCTCACGGTCACGGGCAAGCTCGTGAAGACCGAGAAGGGCGACAAGGTGGTGGTGTTCAAGAAGCGCCGCCGCAACACCTATCGCCGCCGCCGCGGTCACCGCCAAGAAGAAAGCCACGTGCAGATCACCGCCATCGGCGGCCAAAAGTAAGAAGGCATAAGAGGGCGTCATGGCTCACAAGAAAGCAGGCGGTTCGTCCCGCAACGGTCGTGACTCCGCGGGTCGTCGTCTCGGCGTGAAACGCTTTGGCGGCCAAGCCGTCAGCGGCGGCGAGATCCTCGTGCGCCAGCGCGGCACCAAGTTCCATCCGGGCTCGAACGTCGGCCTCGGCCGCGACCACACGCTCTTCGCGCTTTGTGAGGGCTCCGTGCAGTTCGCGACCAAGCGAGACGGCCGCACGTACGTTTCCATTTGGCCGGCAACGATGGTTGCAGCCGAATAGGCGGTTCGAGAGAGTTTCTCCGGATCGCCGCACCAGGGCGATCCGGTTCCCGAGTTTAGCGTGGGGCGCCCGGATCAAGGCGCCCCATTTTTCATGCCCCGCGCGAAGCAGAGCCAAGAGGAGGCTCCCATGCGGGACGTGATTGCGATCGAAACCAAGCGGCTGAACCTGCGGCCTATCGCCATGAGCGATGCGCAACGCATTGCACGCTTCTGCGACGATCCGGGCGTCGGCCGCATGCTGGCGATGACGCCGCTTCCATACCTCGAAGCCGCCGCCGAAGGCTGGATCATGACCATGAAGGCGCGCGCGCCGCTCGACCGTGATTTCGTGTTCGCTGTCGACGCGCCGGGAGAAGGCCTGATCGGCTGCGTCGGCGCGCACCGTGACGAAAACGGCGACGTCGAGATCGGCTATTGGTTTGGCCGCCCATACTGGGGAGTAGGCTATGGCAGCGAAGCCGTGGCTGCGTTTGTCGCGCAGGCGCAAGTGTTGGGTTCGCTCAATGCAGGCCACTTCATCGACAACCCCGCCTCGGGCCATGTGCTGAAGAAGGCCGGCTTCACCTACACAGGTGAAACCAAGCGCATGTTTTCGATGGGCCGCGGCGAAAGCGTCGATTGCCTGCGGATGCGCTACGGTGCGGGTGAGTACGATTTGGCGGCGCACGAGGCGGCGCTGGTAAATTGAGCCATAAGGACCGCCGGCTTCCGGCATCTTCTGTCCTTCGTGGCTCTTTGTGCCTTCGTGGTTTTCTCTAAACACAAAGACACAAAGGTCTCACCAAGCACACGAAGAAGATGCCGGCTGGAAGCCGGCGGTTGTCGGAGAATGCATGATGGTCGATCGCGTCGTGCCGCTAACACCCGTGCTTTGGCCGGCGCTGGAAAAGCTGTTCGGCAAGCAGGGCGCCTGCATGGGCTGCTGGTGCATGTACTGGCAGCTGCCGCGCAAACAATGGGAGGCCACGCGTGGCGCCGGCGCCAAGCGGCTGTTCAAACTGCGCGTCAGCGAAGGCCCGCCTGGCGTCGTCGCCCTCATCGGCGATGACGCTGTCGGCTGGCTGCAGATCGGCCCGCGCGCCGAGGCGCCGCAATGGAATGGCGCCCGCCGCGTCTCCGCGCCGCTGAAAGAAGCCGACGCCGAAGACCCGCGCGTCTGGGCTGTGACATGCTTCTACGTAAAATCCAGCGCCCGCGGGCAAGGTGTCAGCGAAGCGCTGCTCAAGGGCGCCATCGCCTTCGCCAAGAAGAACGGCGCACGCGCCATCGAAGGCTGCCCCATCGATGGCACTGCCAGCGCCGGCGCCGCGTACGTAGGTCGCACCGCGCTGTTCTTGCGCGCAAAGTTTCGCGAAGTGGCGCGTCGCAAGCCAAACCGGCCACTTATGCGGCTCATTATTAAGCGCTAATCCGGTGCTTCGCCTTGGAAAAACCGCCGAATTTGCTTAAGCGAGCCGGGCAGGAGACACTCTCACATGGGTTTGCGCGTAGCCGTCGTTGGCGCCACCGGAAACGTGGGCCGCGAAATGCTGGAAATTCTCAACGAGCGGCTTTTCCCCGCCGATGAAGTCATCGCCATTGCTTCGCGCCGCTCGGTCGGCACCGAAGTGAGCTATGGCGAGAAGACGCTCAAAGTGAAGGATCTCGAGACTTACGATTTCTCGAGCGTCGATCTCGTGCTGATGAGCGCGGGCGGCAAAGTCTCGAAGGAATGGTCGCCGAAGATCGGCGCCGCCGGCGCGGTGGTGATCGACAATTCCAGCGCCTGGCGCATGGACCCGCGCGTGCCGCTGGTGGTGCCGGAAGTGAACCCCGACGCCATCGACGGCTATTCCAAGCTCAACATTATCGCCAACCCAAATTGCTCCACCGCGCAGCTGGTCGTGGCGCTGAAGCCGCTGCACGACAAAGCCAAGATCAAGCGCGTGGTGATGGCGACCTACCAATCCGTCTCCGGCGCCGGCAAGGACGCGATGGACGAATTGTGGACGCAAACCCGCGCGCTCTTCGTCAACGACGAAATCGTCAAAGAGAAATTCCCGAAGCAGATCGCCTTCAACGTCATCCCGCACGGCGGCGACTTCATGGATGACGGCTACACCACCGAGGAGTGGAAGATCGAAGTCGAAACCAAAAAGATCCTCGACAAGAACATCAAGCTCACCGCCACTTGTGTGCGCGTGCCGGTGTTCGTGGGTCACTCCGAAGCCGTGAACATCGAGTTTGAAAACGAGATCAGCGCCGACGACGCCCGCGAAATCCTGCGCGAAGCGCCCGGCCTAATGGTGATCGACAAGCACGAAGACGCTGGCTACGCGACGCCGCTCGATTGCGTCGGCGAATTCGCCACCTTCGTGTCTCGCATCCGTGAGGACCACACCGTCGAGCACGGACTTTCGCTTTGGGTGGTGAGCGATAATCTGCGCAAGGGGGCGGCGCTCAATGCCGTGCAGATCGCAGAGCTGATGCTCAATCGCGGCTTGTTCAGAAGATTGGCTGCATAACCAGAGTCATTCCGGGCGACTCCCGCGAAGCCGGAGGAGACCCGGAACCCCGAGATCGTAGAACTCAGTGGACCCGGGTTCCGGATGATGCTTCGCGTCTCCGGAATGACTCTGCAGCCCACCGACTTTCTCCGGCTCAAGGCGGATCAATGACGCCCAAAGTGTAGAGCGATTCAGGAATAACCTCCGGCGCAAGCCGCCGGCCTTCGCGCTGGCCAATGTCGCGCCAGTGATGAAATCCAGAAATCAATTCGCCACGGCGAATCGCATCCTCGACGTCGGGATTTGCTGCGAGATAAAGCATCTCGACAAAATTGGGGTCGCCACTTCGCAGGTTTGGAAGATAGAGCTCAACAAACCGGCCGATCACGGCCCGCACCAGGGGATCGCGCACGTGCAGACAATCGCGTGCGAAGGCCTCATTTCGCGCCGGTCCCAGCACCATTTCGTAGGATGGAAAGTAGTCCACGTCGGCGTGAGCCTGCGCAAAGCGTTCGGCAGCAGCGCGCAGAACGGACTTCGAGTGCATGTTGGCGACGAAAATATCCTGCCCAGAAAACGTTGTCTCCAGCGGCACCGGTGACACCGTGACGATAGTCTTCAAGCGCGGATTGGCCGATCGCGCGACGACGTGGAGCGTCTCAAGAGCG